>JBBSWQ010000085.1:0-17368 GCA_038046225.1 archaeon | reverse complement strand
AAAACCATCCATCATGCTCGCCGCCCACATGGACGAAATAGGACTCATGGTCAAACGCATCGAAAAGAGCGGACGCATATTCGTGAGCGCACTGGGAGGAGTCAACTCCATCAATGTCATCTGACAAACCGTCATGATACGCGGAAGCACACCCCCCGTGAAAGGAATCATCACCACCAAAGAAATCAACAACGACTACGAGATCAACGAGGTCCCGGACATCAACCAATTGTTCGTAGACACGGGATTATCCCAGAGCCAACTCGCCAAACGAGGAGTGGAAATAGGATCCTACCTCAGCCTCGAACGGACCGACCATGAAATAGGAAACCCGGAATACATCGCAGGAAAGGCACTGGACGACCGGGTCGGGTGCTTCATCCTCCTTGAACTCGCCAAACGGTTGAAGAAATCAGGAAGGGACATCTATTACGCCTACACGGTCCAAGAGGAAGTGGGATTGTATGGTGCCAAGGTATCGACCTACCAAATTGATCCCGACCTGGCCATCGCTGTGGACGTGAGCAACGCCAATGACACGAATGAAGAGCCCACTAAAGTAGTGGGAAACGGGCCCGTGGTCACGATGAAAGACGACGAGATGATTGGGAACGGGTGCCTGAACGACTACCTCAAACATTTAGGGAAAAAGATGAAGATACCCCTCCAGCTCGAAGTCAGCAATTTTGGAACGACGGACGCACTCACCATATCCCTATCCAAGGGAGGAGTGCCCGCGACCTCATTGGGGGTTGCCGTGCGGAACATTCACACGACCCACTCTATCGCATCCAAGAAAGACATTGAACAATGCATTGGAATTATCCACGCATTCTGCGAAAAACCACCCGTCCATTGCATCGGGGAAGAAAACACGATGATGAAAGAGAAATAGCCCCCTCAGAGAAGGAAGAAAGGGGAGACTAGATAACCCATTATGGAATATTCAACAAGCGCTTCAACGCCGGCTTATCAAAACCAACAACTACTTTGCCGCCGACCAAGGTGACTGGGACCCCAGACTGGCCGGATTTCATAATCATCTCCTGCGCCGCCTGCGTGTCCTCGGCGACATTGACCTCGGTGAAAGCGAACTTATGTTCCTTGAGAAAATCCTTCTCCAACCGGCAATACGGACACGTGGGAGTGGAATAGATAACAATCGTGGGGGAAGACATACGGAAAAACCTCTATACGCAAGGGAGATAAGCGCCAATATAAATCGTTTCCCAAATCAGGAGAAAAAGAAACGATCAGGGAGAGAAACCGGGTATTTTATCCGGAAGCCCCGACTTCCCCCAAGAGCTTCTCAATCACGGCCTTGAACTCGGCGGCCTCGGCATCCAAATCATCCTGCGTCTCATACGCATTCCCGACCCGCCAATACTTGCACCCAAACAAATACGTGGGAACGCTCTGCTGGGGATTCGTGGACGTGAACAATTCCACTTCCGATTTAGGGACAGAGGATTCCTTTCCCGGCGTGAACTGGTCATTCCCAATATCCAAATCCCAATGATAGGCAGCAATCAGGCCCTTGGCCTTGTATTCGTCAATGACTCCATTGAAGGTGGCATTAATCCACCGGCAATGCGGACAAATAGTAGTCGCGTATAACCGGATGATGGGCTTTCCATCCTCCACACAAATCGTGGCGTTGGGAATCGTCTGGAATGAAGCAATGGTAGAAGGAGCGATGGAAGAGGTGTCCCTCGACTCATACTTGGAACTGACACAGCCAGAGAGAAACAAGAGTGCGAGAGCGGAAATCAGGAAAAGAAGTTTGGCGTTCATGGACGAAAGAGAGAATCAATGAAAATAAAAAGGAGAGGGAATGGAAAAACCACTCCCCCTCTCACCTAAACCATTCACTCTGCGAGAAGCGAATCCAAGGCGGCCTCGAACGTGGAGTACGGCTGCGCCCCCACGATCAACTGGCCGGTTTCGTTCCGCTTCCCAATGACGAAGGAAGGAGTTCCCCCCACGCCGACGGATTGGCCTTCCGCCATGTTGGCCTGGATGGCCGAGGAATGATTCCCCCCATCCACGCACGCATCAAAGGATGCGGCATCGAGACCAATCTCCAGTCCCCAGGACTTGAGATCAGAAACCGTGTATTGAACAGTCCCGCCCTGCGGATCCAGGACATTCTGCTCCGCATAGAGCTTGTCGTGGTACTCCCAATACTTTCCCTGGTCCCCCGCACACCGAGCGGCATTCGCCGAAGGAGCGGCCATAGGATGGAAACTCAAGGGAAAATCCTTGTAGACCAATTGGACCTGGCCCGTGTCCACATACGTGGAAATGAGCGCACCCTCCGACTGGTTAAACCAGACGCGGCAAAACGGACACTGATAGTCCGAATACTCCACAATTACGATTGGAGCGGAATCGCTCCCGATGGAACCGGCCCCATTTGAGGCGAGCTCTGCCATCGTCTGCGATGGACCGGGGGGCGTGAGATCCCCATTATCCGCAGGAGGGAGGACGGTGCCCCCATTCCCGGAAGGAACCCCAATAGTGAGGCCCTCCAGACTATTGCCTACTGCGGCCGCGGCCGACATCATGGACCAACCGATGATAACGGCGGCCAATAAAATACTCAATGGAAGCACGTACAGCGAGAAATCATTCCCCCCCGAAGAAGAGGAATGATGCGCGTGATGCTCCCCCATGGTTTCAGACATAAACACACCCTCCATCGTCGACTCAAATGTAACGAACGGATAGTGGGAAATACGAAACAGGGAGTTAAAAATGGACGGGGCGATACAAGGGAAAGAGCGAGGATAGGGTACAGGCTTAAAAGACCAAAAAAACCACGAAGACCTATGAATAGGATCCCCACCGGAATCGAAGGATTGGACCCCCTCATCGAAGGAGGACTCCCGGAAGGAAGAAGCTTCCTCGTGTCCGGGGCCACGGGAACGGGAAAGAGCATCTTCTGCACCCAATTCATCTACGAAGGAGCCACCCAATTCAAACAGCCCGGGGTCTACGTGACCCTGGATGAACGACCCAATTTGCTGCGAGAGGATATGCTCTCCTTCGGGTGGGACCTGCGAAAACTCGAGGATGACAACCTCATCGAGATCATTGATGGGAGCGTGGCCAAGATAGGAATACCCAGCGATGAACAATTCGCCATGCCCACGGGATTCGATTTGGACAAACTATTGCTCGAAATCATGCGCACCACCCGAAGAATTGGGGCGAAACGACTCGTCATCGACTCCCTCCCCGCCCTTGGATTCAACTATGACAATACCAATGAAGTGCGGAAGGCCATACTGAAACTATCCTACATGCTCGAACGCACGGGCGTCACCACCCTCATGGTGTCCGAAGTCAAGGAATCGGACGCCGGGACATTCTCCCGATTTGGGGTCGAGGAATTCGTCGTGGACGGGGTATTCATCCTCCACTACTTAGGAATGGGAAGCCAGAGCAACCGGACCCTGCACATACGGAAACTCCGCGCGACCCATCATTCTGAAGACCTACACCCCCTCCAGATCACGCCCAGGGGAATACGCATCCAGAGCGTGGAAAGCAGCTTCAAGAACGTGTGAACAAACCCATTCCCAGGGGTGCCCCCACATGAAGGAAGGAGGGCCCCATCATCCCGTTTAAAATCCTCCCCCTGCGGAGGAATAGGTATGACCACCTATGAGGAACTCCGGGCCAGCAAGCTCGAGAAACTCACCAAACTCCGCGAAAAGGGAATCAACCCATTCCCCTACCAATACATCCGCACGCACACGGCCAACGAGATAAAGGAAAAATTCAATTCCCTCCAGAATGGGGAAGAGACGCAGGTCAATGCCAAGGTCTGCGGAAAAGTCATGGGAGTCCGGGGATTCGGAAAACTCGCCTTCATCGATTTGTGGGATGACAGTGGAAAAATCCAAGTGCAATTGAAAACAGGAACCACCCCGGAACATGCCTTCGAACTCATGGGATTAATGGATGCGGGAGATTATGCAGGAGCGGAAGGGAAAATCATCCGAACACAACGAGGGGAGCTCAGCATCCTCGCGGAAAACATCCAGGTATTAAGCAAGAGCATCGCCCCCCTCCCGGACAAGTGGCACGGAATCAGCGACATCGAGGCACGCTACCGACAGCGCTACCTTGATCTCGCCATGAACCCGGACGTCAAAAAAGTATTCGTGGGAAGGGCGAAGATCATCCAATCCGTACGAAAAGTATTGGACAACCAAGGATTCATCGAAGTGGAAGT
This sequence comes from archaeon, assembly GCA_038046225.1. Lineage (GTDB taxonomy): Archaea > Iainarchaeota > Iainarchaeia > Iainarchaeales > VGJJ01 > VGJJ01. The sequence goes on along the minus strand of JBBSWQ010000085.1, from coordinate 13,125 downwards.
GCCGACCCTCCAACCCCAATACGGGGGAGCGAACGCACGACCCTTCACCACGCACTCCAACGCATTGGAGGAAGAGCTCTACCTCAACATCTCCCCGGAACTCTACCTCAAACGCTTGACGATGGGAAACATGGAGAAAGTATACACGATCACCAAAAACTTCCGAAACGAAGACATCGACAAGACGCACAACCCGGAATTCACCACGATGGAATGCTATTGGGCCTACGCCGACTACAACGACATGATGGAACTCATGGAAGAAATATTCCGCGAAGCCTGCATGGCCGTGCACGGAAACGAACAATTCACGTACCAGGGAAAAGAAATCGATTTGTCCCAAAAATGGGAACGACTCCCCATGAAAAAAGCCATCCAAAAATACGCCGACATCGACGTGGATTCGCTCACGGACACGCAGATGCTCGAATTGATCGCCAAGAGCGGAAAAAAAATGGAAAACCCCAAATTGAGGGGATTAATCATCAATGAATTGTTTGAAGCCGTGGCGGAACACCACCTCATCCAACCCACGCACCTCATGGATCATCCCTATGAGACCACTCCTCTCTGCAAGGAACACCGCACCGAAAAAGGGCTCATCGAACGGTTCGAGAGCTTCATCAATGGATGGGAGATGTGCAACGCCTACTCGGAATTGAACGATGCCCTCAAACAACGCGAACTATTGGAAAAACAAGCCAAGGAAGGACGCGCGAAAGGAGAAGAAATGCCCGTGGACGAGGACTTCCTCAAAGCCATGGAGTATGGAATGCCCCCGACCGGAGGATTAGGCATCGGAATCGACCGAATGTGCATGCTCCTCCTCGACCAACCCACGATACGGGACGTCATCTTCTTCCCGCAGATGAGGAATAAGTGAATTTAGAAACCAACTATTAAATACCGCGAGTCTTTTTGTAAAGTATGGTCGGCAAAAAACCACCCCGAAGAGGGTCTGCAAAGGGCATTACACCAGCCTCCGAAAAAAAGTCCCTTTCAAAAATGACACATGACCAACGAGTGAAAGTGCTTGGAGACATCAGTCAACGATTAAAACTGAAGGGGGCCAAGACGCGTGAAATACAACGAACACTAATTGATAGACTGAAAAAAAGACACGGGGCATATGCGATAGGGGAAGGGTTTCCAATTGAATTGGAGGACTTTAGACTGGACCAGAAGCTTCGGATGGATCCCGTATTGGCAGCAACAGAAGATAGACTATTGTCCCACCCCATTTATCCAAGACGCGGGAGTGCCGAATGGTTTCAGCGCGAGGAACGTAATGACAAAATTAAGTGGCTGTTAAAAAAAGCGAAAGCACGCACGCTAACGAAAGAAGAGTACCTTGAGTTAGCACAGCGTGTTATGGAAAAAGGCAAGTTTGAAAGAATAAAGCGGGAAATTGGACGAACACATAGTGGGAATTGAAGTAAAACTGGAAAACGATTTTGTTTGAAAAGGATAGTTTCACGAACCCGGAAAGTAATGGTGCGATTAAATGATTAATGAGTGGATACAACATGGCAGAATCAAAACGTTTAAGCGATAAAGAGCGATTGGCGGTCGTCAGGGAAGAACTCGAACTCTTCAACAAGCTGGTGAAGCCCCACCGAAAACTACTGGAAGCGATTGGGAAGCTGTGAAGGAATTCCGCAAACAGGAGTAATGGAGTTGTACGACAAATCACGACGCGTGACGCGATACTCTTTCAAAAGATAAAAGAAATGCACGAAGGACGCGAACCATTAAATATGTGTGCACACATAGATATGTGCGATTATATGGCTACCATGACACTGGCAATACCCGATTCCCTACGCAGGGACATGAGACAATTTCCCGAAGTGAAATGGAGTGAGGTGGCGCGGAAAGCCATTGCGGAAAGAATAGAAACCCTGCGCATCGCGGAAGGGATTGCGAGCAAAAGCAAATTGACGACCGAAGATGTGAAAAAATTCAGCCAACAAATAAAAGCCAATGCCCATAAACGCCTCTACGAATGAAAATCGTACTGGATGCCAATATCCTTTTTTCAGCACTGATAAAGGATTCCATTACAAGGAAAATTATTCTTGAATATGATGGGCGATTCCTCTTTCCTGAATACATCTTTGACGAAATGAGAAAACACCAGGACGAACTATATCATAAAACGGGATTAGAAGAAAACGAATTTAGGAAACTGTTTTCATTACTGATGGAAAAAATGACAATTATCGCTAATCATGATACGCACCCCCACCAATCCGATGCGCGCGCGATTGCCGCCCCAATTGATCCGGATGATGCATTATTTTTCGCATGCGCACTCGCCCATCCTGGAAGCATTATTTGGTCGGATGACAAAGCACTCAAGAAACAGACAAAAATCGTGGTGTGGAATACGAGTGAACTAATCCAACTGATGAAAACGGAACGATAAACAGGCTACCAACAATAAATGGGGTTGGCGTGATTTGAACACGCGACACCATCGTCTTCAGCGATGTGCTCTCCCAGGCTGAGCTACAACCCCTGAAACTTTCGTTAAAAAGTTCCAACAAAACAACCCCTGTGAATGGGTCGTCTTATACCTCAAAGCGGGGCTAAACACTTATAAAACAGGCATTAAATCGCCTGGATTACTCGGACCCGCGCAACGCCACCACGGGATCCATCTTGGCGGCCCGACGCGCCGGAATCAGACCGGAGAGCATTCCCACAACCATCGCGAACAAGAGAGAACCCAGAATGAGGAAGGGATCGATTTGCACACTCAATGCGAGACCGGAGGCCACAGAAATGATACCAACAAGGAACGCCAAGGCATACCCGAAAATCACCCCGAAAACACCCCCCACTAACCCAATGAAACCCGCCTCGGCCAGGAAGACACTCAAAACAAGGGTGTTAGTGGCCCCAATGGCCTTCATGACTCCAATCTCGGAAGTACGTTCAAGCACGGACATGATCATCGTGTTCATGATCCCGATTCCCCCCACCAGCAATGAGATGGAGGCAATCCCCACCAATACTAACTGAATAATCCCCAAAAACTGTCCAATCTGCGTGAGTAATTGCTCACTCGTGGCAACCTCAAACACTTTCTGGTCGCGACCATAAATGCTCTCGAAGATGCGCTCGATTTTTTCCTGAACCAACTGCACATCATCCTTGGATTTGGTTTTAACCAACAAGAAAACAGGATCCGCCTCCTCAAACACTTGATTGAAACCTTTCTTGGTACCAAATACAGTCGTATTTACATTCGGACCCCCACCAAAGGATTGAGCATTCTCTTTGGCAATTCCCGTGACCTTGAAACTCCTCCCTTCAATCTTGATCTTGTCCCCTAACTTGATTTTTCGATCAAACGTATTGTTCGCGAGACCGTGACCAATGATGACGGAGAACACATCCCGGTTTTCAAAATCCCGACCCTGCGCCAATTCTAAAAAACCCGTGTTGCGAAACTCCTTCGCCTCTTCGGGAGTAGTGGCAATGAACGTGCCCGCGACCACTTCGCGACCAAACTCGATGTTCATGGGAGCCGTGACGGGAGCCAATACTACTTCCACTTGAGGAATGGACTTGATCTTGTTGATGGTACTCTCGGAAAGCGTCTTGACATTCGTCGTGGGACCATCACTGGAACCCGAGGCGAGCTGACCGGCCGGGGCCACGAATAACGTGTTACTCCCTAACTTCTCGAACTGTTCTGTGGCCGCATTATTGAGACCGGAGCCTAAAGAAAATAAGGTCACGATAGCCGCAATCCCAATCACGACCCCCAAGAGTGTGAGAAGGGAACGTAGCCCCTGGTGCGTGAGATTGCGCAACGCATACTGGGGAACTTCCGTGAGGGGATTCATAGGAGCCAAACTCTGAGAGACTCCTTACTTCCCTTTCCCATTCCCTTTCTTACGGAAGCGGAACCACCAGACCAATCCTACGGCGAGAAGAAGAACCATAATCAAAGGGAGAAGAGAGGAATCCCCATTCCCGCCATTGCTAGCCTCACTGGAAGAATAGACACGAACATCTACATTCTTCGTGAAGGATTGGGCATCCCCATACTCATTCTTGTAATGAATCGTCACACTCACAGGGTGCATTCCCGGAGACGCGGAAGGAGAAACAATGGTGTCCATAACAATGGTGTCAAAATCATCCGACTCAATGGTGCCGATGAAATAATCCGATTGATTGGACTGGAAAATATCCGACTGTACGCTCGCCGTCACGAACTTTGCAGGACCCAACCCGGTGTTGAAGATATCAATTGAAACCCGAGAGGCTTTTCCGGGAGACGGGAGAGGAACGGAATCGGAAGGATACGCATTCAGCTCAGGCTCCCCAGAAACCTTCAACCCCAGATAGTCTGTGGAGGAATACGCGGAGCGATTGGAATCATAATAATCAATCGTCACGGGAACGAAATACGCCTTGGAAGTTGCGGTAGGAGAAATGGAAACTGGAATGGTAATCGTTTTCGTGTCCCCAATCAATAATTCCCCAACAAAAGAAGCCGAAGCCCCGAGAGGAACAATGCTGCGCTCCACCACCGCCCCTGTACTCGTGACGGTGCGATCCTCATCGAGGGAGATGATGATATCATACGCGGGAGAAGAACCCGTGTTCTTGAGCGTTAATTCCAACGAGAGCGTCTGACCCACTAACGCAAAGGAAGGAGAAGACTGCACGAGGGTCAATACGGGCGTGCGGGAAAGAATCTGAATGGGAGCATCTAATTTTCCGCCCCCACCAAAACCGGAATCCGCCAACAATTGGACAGGGTACACTCCGTCGGAAGCGGAAGGATCCACTTGAATCTGATATTGGACCTGCACGGTGGTGAATGCGGGGATCGTCCCGAGATTACGTATCAGTGAATCCGTGGGCTCAATGGAATACGGGAAAGAAGTATCCTGAGAATTCTTACCTAGGACCAATTGGAACTGAACATCCTTGGCGGCGAGAGGGGTTTCATTGTACACGTACGCATACAGGGTGAACGTTTGACCGGGAAGAACGGGAGAAGGCTCCACGTTGTAGGAAGTAATCTGCAACGCGTGCACGCTTCCTAATAGGAACGCGAACGCCAATAGTGTGAGAATAATGTGTTTCATTTGTAGTCCTCCCGTGCCTTACCCCGTCCTTTATGGAGAGATTGCGAGCGTACGATGTTACCATCCATGATGTGAATGATGCGCTGGGCGCGCTCGGCGACATACTTTTCGTGCGTCACCATTAAAATGGTCTTCCCATGCTTCTGGTGCAATTCATCCAGCATATTGAGAATGGTGGAACCGGAGACTGAATCGAGGTTTCCGGTGGGTTCATCCGCCACAATCACATCCGGATCCGCCGCTAGAGCCCGAGCAATCGCCACCCGCTGACGCTGGCCCCCGGACAATTCATTGGGACGGTGATCTAGACGATCCCCCAATCCGACCTCGCGCAGCACGGCAGAGGCCTTCTCTTTGCGCTCTGCGGGGGGGATGCCCTGGAACCAAAGAGGGAGCATGACATTCTCTAACGCGGTCATGCGATTGATTAGATTGAAGGATTGGAAAACGAAACCAATGGTCTTTCCACGAACTTGGGCGAGCTCGTCATCATCCATCGTGGAAGCGGGAGAACCATTGATGAGAATTTCACCCGATGTGGGACGCAACAAACCAGAAAGGACATCCAACAAGGTTGTTTTCCCACTCCCGGAAGGACCGGTGATAGAGACATATTCTCCCGCCTTGATCTGAACATCCACGCCCCGCAACACCTTGACGGGGACTTCGCCCAACTGATACGTCTTCGTGACATTCCGGGCTTCGATAACGAGAGGGGAGGGCATGGGAACCAATGCTCACAAATAGCGGTGTCTGACAAAATATAAAGGCTTGCGAACACGCGCAGGAGAAACACTACTTTTCAGCCGGCATAATGAGCCAGGCCACGATGTAGAGGAGGAGACCTGCGCCCCCAAAAAGAGTGAGGAGTACCCAACCCAATCGAACAAGGGTAGGATCCCACCCATAATGGGCGGCGATTCCCCCACAGACTCCGCCGAGGATACGATCTTTCGTGGAACGGGTAAGACGATTATGCGATACCATGCATCAATGTAAGTGCCCTCAGAATAAAAATGAATGGGCCGGAAGGAAACCGGCCCCGGCATCAAACGATGGAAATCGTACGCTTCGCAGGAGCCGATTTGCTGGATTTGGGGATGCGGAGATAGAGCACCCCATCCTTGAAACGCGCAGTTGCCTTCGAGGCATCCACATTCGAGGGGAGAACGAAGGAACGGAAGAAGCCGGAATACGAACGCTCCATGCGGAACCCCTCCATGCCCTCGTCTTTTGACTCGCGCTTCTTCTCGGCCCGAATCTCGACTCTATCCGTGGCGATATCCAACTTTATGTCCTTCTTCGCGATGCCCGGAAGATCGACATCCGCGCAGATATGGGTGGGCGTCTCATAGAAATCAGAGAGGGGACGCACCCAGGAATCACGATCCAATACTTCCTGCTGGGGAAGATTCAATGGCAGGGAGAGACGCGCCCCTGTAATGGGATCCGTGGACCAGAGGGCGTTGAACATTCCGTCCATACGATTCTGCATCCGACGCATATCCGCAAACAAGGAATCCACCCCCGCCCGATCGGGAACACGGGACGCGGGAAGCACGACGGGTTTCTTGACTGCTATTTTCTTGAGCGACTGCCTCTTGAGCGACTTTTTCTTGGATGACATGAAAAAACAACCTCCAATCACGAAGCGATGAAAAGAAAGAAACAACTGGGAAAGAAAAAGATGACGGAAAAAAAGGAAAAACAAAACAAAAATAAAGAAACCAACGAGGCCAGTGGGATATGGAACCAATCTTTTTACCAAAAAGATTGACCAAAAAACAAAACAAAAATAACGAAACCAACGAGGCCAGTGGGATTTGAACCCACGGCACGCGGATTAAAAGTCCGCTGCTCTACCAGGCTGAGCTATGGCCCCGTACAAGAGGAGAATCACCAACGAACGGTTATAAAACAACCTTTTGCCCACTCCCCCATCCAAGGGATTTTTAGGACAAAGGGATGGGAAGAAGGGTAAGGAGTTGGGAAAATGGCGCTGGTCGAAACAATAGGAATCCTGGTTCTCATAGGAGTCATCGTCGCATGGAGCCTGAGACTCATCCAACAGTATGAAACCGCCATCGTCTTCCGCCTGGGAAAAATGCACCGAACCCTCCAGCCGGGACTCAATTTCATCATCCCCATCATCGACCGAAGCGTAAAAGTGGACATGCGCGTATTGACCATTGACATCCCCCGACAGCAGGCCATCACCAAGGACAACGTGCCCGTATCTATCAATGGAGTGGTATACTTCCGCGTCACGGACGCGAGCAAGGCCATCATCAACGTGCAGGATTACGTGTATGCCATCTCCCAATACGCCCAAACCGCATTACGGGACGTGGTGGGGCAGATGACCCTGGATGAAGTATTGGCCGAACGGCAAAAGATCGGCGAACAAATACTAGCCATCGTGGAAAAAGAAAGCACGCAGTGGGGACTCGACATCACGGCCATCAAAATGCAAGACATCGAATTGCCCGAGGACATGAAAAGGATCATGTCACGGCAAGCCACCGCTGAACGGGAGAAACGAGCCAACATCACGAAGAGTGAAGGAGACAAACTCGCGGCCCGAAACCTATCGGATGCAGCCAAAATAATGGCCGAGACGCATGGGGCGATGCAATTACGCACCCTCCAAACGATTGATGGATTGGGACCCACGCCCAGCAACACCGTCATGCTGGTGCCCGTGGAATTATTCACGGGAATCCAACAATTCTTGAATGGCAAGACAAAGAAATGAAAACGAGTCAGAGGCCTCAAAAAGAAAACAACCAACGAGGCCAGAGGGATATGCACCGACCTTTTCAAAAAAGGTCGACGAAAACAAGTAGGGGCTCCGCGCGGAGCCCACACGAGGCGAGAAAGATATGCCCCGACCATTTTACACGGAAAAAGCTCGACCAAAAAAAAGAAACTACACGAGGCCAGAGGGATTTGAACCCTCGACACACGGATTAAGAGTCCGTTGCTCTACCAGACTGAGCTATGGCCCCACTGCCCCCTCACCATCCCCCAAAAGGGGACAACGAGGGGTGGAATGGACCAAAAGCGGGCGGATAACCGTTAAAAATCAACCGATTTCCATTCATGAAAGGATAGGGTTTAACAACTGGAAAAGGGCATAAAAGAAATATATGCACCCACGCACCACCCAACGGATAGGAAGGAAAATGAAAATGATAGCCCCACACGAAGCCCCCCGAATGACCGGAATCGCACTCATTGCGCTCGTATTATTGGCGGGGAGCACGGCCCTCGTGTTCAGCAAACCCCTAGCCAGTGGACTCCAGGGCGTGGGAATTGGAGGAGGATTTCAGACCCAGCCCTTCGGCCGACCGGACGCGGAAACCGCATTGCTGTGCCGATTCAACAATTCCACCAACTGCCTCCATGCAACTGGGAGCATCACCCCCATCTATACCAATTTGCAAGTAGGGGAAGGGGGAGCATTCTCGACGAATGGAGCATTCATCCCCGAAAAGGGGGTTGCCAGCGCATACCCCATCCCGGGATTCAATCCCGCGAAGGGAACCATTGAAGCATGGATTAACCCCGCCCCAACCGGAAGGGACCAATACGTATTTTACGCCCCGGGAGGAAAGTCCCAGAACGGGGATTCCTATAACGACCTCATTTTCGGGGAAACTGGACCCACCCCCACCCCCAACACGTCCCACATATTCTTTGGAACGGGAAACGGACTGGATTTTGATAACCCTGCCCACTTCCCCTCCCACGTGATACGAGGAATATCCTCCGGCGACGTGGATGGGGACGGAATACCCGACATGGTGGTGAGCAACAACGCGGCCAATGAAATATGGGTATTTCCCGGACCCTTCATTCCAGGAGAGACACGCGCCAATCCAGAACCCTCTCACCGATTGCCCATCGACCAGCCACAGGGGAATACCCTCGTCGATTTGGATGGGGATGGGGACCTGGACCTCGGAGCGGCATCCTACGGAATCAACACGGTTCCCGTCATGGGATGGGAGAACGATGGACAAGGGAACTTTACCCTCATGGAATTCGGACTCGGCACCTTCTTCGCCCCCGCGGAAGGGATTGAAATCGTGAACCTGAATGGGGACACGATACCCGACTTCGTATATGGAAGTTTCACGGAAGACCTGGCCAAGCCCAGCGTGGCATTCTATGGACGAATAGGACTCGACGGAAAATACTCCATTGGAATCGAGAGCCCGGAGAACTATGAAATACTTGAGTATGGAATACTAGGCATCCACGCGGCCGACTTGGACCAGGACGGATGGAATGATCTCATATTCGCCAAAACAGGAAGCAACCAGATTGTCATCCGGATGAATGACCAAACCGGACGATTTCCCAATGACGCGGAACACCGAATCATCGTTCCCACTTCCCGACCCTTCGTGGTGGGAGCGAGGGATATGGACAATGATGGACACTTGGATATCCTCACGGCCAATTACAAGCCGGGAGCTACGGTGGATAATGCCCAAAGCACGGTGTTCCTGGGACCTGAATTCACGCAAACGCTATCCTACGACGTGATGAACGCCGTATCCTTCAGCGTGGGGGACATGGATGGGGATGGATTGAAAGATATTGTATATCATTCCTCGACGGGGGGAGAATGCCCCGTATACTATTTGGACGAAACGGGAACCGTGAAAGGAAGCCACATCATCCCCTGCCAACCCACGTATGGGAATCCGGGAGGACCAGGATCCGGAGTGTATGCGGCCATCAAGGGAAGCACCCCCTATGGACGGAGCTACAACCGAGCCAACGAGATGGAACTCGTATATGACTCGGAAAACGAAGAAATCGTCTTCGCGGTGTTCGACGCAGAAGGAAAACGACATGAGACGAGGACCCCATTCATCGCCAATGGGATGATGCAAAAAATCCAGGCGGAATGGAACCTGAACAAAGGACGATTACGAATCATGGTCGGAAACCCCTTCGAGGGAGGGACGACCCACCTCTACATGAACGGGGAACCCATCACCTGGGAAGGAATGCCCTCCATCTATCACTTAGGCACAGGACCCGAAAACCAAAACGCGCTCAAGGGAATATTGGACGAAGTGCGCGTATCCACTATCGTCCGCAGCGGTGAAAGCACCCAATTCACGTGACCACGCATTCCCCTAAAAGGGAAAAGGGTCCACCGCCCAACAAAAGAAAAGTTCCCCGCAACTCAATAGGATGGGAAGGAAATCCCCCCTTTTCGCCGTACATCCGTTGGACCACGGATGGGTTCATGCAATACCACACCAAACAATTGGAGGAATGGCTCCTGAAAAATCGAATGAATCAAGGGGAAATGATGGTAATCTGTCCGACGAGACGTTCTCCCAAGAAATCGGTGAAGGAATAATAATACTCCCCCTCCACCGGAAAAAAACGTTGAGCGGAAGGAAGCACGGAAGAAGAATAGAGGGACACGGTCATTGGAGTAAGAGGCGAGGAAGACGAACGCGTTATCGTGACATCCACCGGGTGGACCCAACCCGGATAGAATTGGGGAAACGATGGAGAAAGGACAATTGAGGAAGACGAAACATCATCCAGGGAAACTGAAAGATACTCGGGAAGATCCGGACGTGCCACCAACACCCCCTCCTGGAAGGAACGCACGCCAAAACCCGAGTGGAGAAAGAGGCGAAGGGTGGCCGATTCTCCGGGCGAGAGAACGAGAATAGACTCGAAGGGATAAAGGCCATACCCAACCGCCCCATAATGAGTGCGCGAGGGATCCGACCAGGCGCGGAGACCCTCCTCCTCAAATGGAGGATAGAATTCGGGCTGGAGGTAATACTCTTCAGAAATCCAATCCAATTGAGAAAAAGAACCCGATTCAACCGAATGAGATACGGAAACAAGACACGGGGGAAGAGGAGGCAAGAGATCGAAAACCGCCGGATCCAGGGGATACGAATCACGAGACACCCCCACGCAGGGAGAAGAAGAATCGCCAAGGATAGAATCAGAAGAAGAGGAAGAAAAAGAGCGGAAGAGACTATCGAACCCCCCCGGGAATACGAATAGAACGAGCACAGAGAGAAAGAGGAGAAAAACGAAATGGGACGCATGAAAGCGAGAGAACGCAGACACGACCATCACCCCCACTCCGTGGCACCGGAGGAGACATTCCGATCCACGTTACCATCCGACGCACCAACGAAATCACCCCAAAACCAGACATTGAGGTCGAGAGAACCAGAAGAATACTTTAGCTTCCCCATGGAAACATTATCATCAGAGAGAAGCACGCAATTATCAGAGGGAGAATTGGTGCATGTGAGAAACCATCGAGAATAATCCAAGGCCGCCTTCAACGAAATAGTGGAAGGGAGCGAGGCATTCAGGTCCAGGACCATATTGAAATCCGAAAGAGTGGAGGATTGATTATCGAACACGAAGAAGGGAACGCTGGACGACTGCCCCTCGGGATCGACTTTCTGCTGATACGCGGATGAAGCCAAGAGATACCCCTTCTGGCAAGAAGAACCCCCGGAAAGATTCCCATTTCCGAGCGTGCAACCCGAGGAAGGGAGACTCAAGACGAACGAATAATCCTGAAGACCCCCAAAGGATTGATTGGGAAGCACATACAAGGCCCCCGCATCCGACTTGGAATTGGTATCCGCATACGCGGTACCGATGAAAAGATCATTGGAATAACCGTCCCCGTCCGAGTCTCCCCAAAAGACGGAATCACCCCCATTGGAATTGGCCCCCAAATAATCCGACAAAGAACCCCCATCATAGCGGCGATAAAAGTTGGAAAGACCATTCAAATCATACGCCCCAGGGAGAAGCGTCCCGATGTCCCGAATCAGGTAGAGGGAACCCGTATTCACATCGGAGGAATCGGACAAAGGGGAAACGATCAACAGGTCATTCGCCGTGTTGTTGCGATCCGTATTGAGAAAATCAAAACCCGGACCCGAGGCGAGCGTGCGACCAATGAAATCATTGGAACGCGAGCCGGTGAATACCAGATCATAGTCCGATGACACGGAAAGATTCTTCACCCCTGACTTGCGATCCACATCCTTAATGAGGAACGCGGACCCGTTATCGGTCTTGGAATTGACATCTGCGAAAGACACACCGATGAAGAGATCGTTGGAATAGCCATTCCCATCCACATCCGAAAGAAAAACACCCTCTCCCGAATTCTGCGTAAAACCCACTCGGTCTCCCGAGACCGGAGTAGAATAACGCAAATCGAAATTCGACGAATCATTCAAGTCGAGCGTGGTCCCAGAAGAATGCTTGAGAATATCCCGCAGGAGGTAGATGGCGCCCGTGTCAGTGGTAAATGTGTCCCCATTCACATCCATGACCAGCAAATCGTTGCGCAGGAGATTGTTGTCCACATTCACCAACTGAACCCCGTCTCCGGAAAAATACGTGCTCCCGATTCGGGAACCGGTGTTACTCCCGAGGACGCGGAGATAATAGGAGGAAGAAGTGGAGAGATTGAAATCACCCGAAAGGGTGTTCACGTCTCGAAGGATAAACACCCCACCCCGCTGAGCCCCGGCGATACGGATGGAGAACGAATTTAGGATGAGATCGTTCGCCACCGAATTCCCATCCAGATTGACAATCTTGACCCCGGAACCCGAACCTTCCGTTCCGCCCAACAGATCAAGGGCAGCCCCCCCATACCAGCGAGCGGTATAGGAGGAAGACGAAGACAAGGCCAAATTGCCCGAGAGCGTGTTCACATCCTTAATGAAATAGACCGCCCCAGTAGTCGTGGAACTATTGATGGACGCCTGGGCCGCCGTGAGAAGAAGATCGTTCGCCACCCCATTGGCATCTGAGTCGAACACCTGGATACCGGACTCGCTCCCCAAGGTCTCGCCCAACTTATCGCCGGCAGACGCACCCGACCAACGGACCGAATAATTAGAGGCGGAGGAAAGAGACAAATCCCCCGACTTGGAATCAGCATCCTTGATCAGGTACACGAGACCCGCATCCGCCC
>JBBSWQ010000084.1:0-11439 GCA_038046225.1 archaeon | reverse complement strand
GCACCGCTGAAAACGGTGCCGCCCCCCGCGGAAGTGAGGAGAAGATCGTTGGGAAACGAATCGTTATCCGCATCCACCACTTGGACGCCGGAACCCGTGTTCAGGGTGTTTGGAAACGCTTCCGAAGTCGAAGCCCCATCCCAACGACCATTGAAAGAGGAAGCCGTATTCAAATCAAAGGCCCCCGATTTCGAGTCGATATCGAGAATCATGTAAAGAGACCCCGCATCCGCGGCCACAAAATCATTGAGAGAATACAATAGGAGATCGTTAGAATAGCCATTCCCATCCAAATCCGCCAAAAAGGCACCCTTGCCTGAAAATGCGGAACTCCCCAATAGGGTGCCGGAAGCCGGACCATACCAATGGACAGAGGAATTGGACACATTATTCAGGTCGAAGGATCCCCGATTCAAATCGATATTTCGAAGGAGATAGACGGCCCCATTGTTGGAACGAGAACCCATATCTGCAAACGGAGAAGCAATCAAGAGATCATTGGAATAGGAACCATTATCCACATTCACCAACTGAAAACCCGGACTGGGCTCACGCTTGAAATTGATCCCCGCATCCGTGGTGGTGAGGCCGATGGAATCACTGGCGTTCCCGCCGGAATAACGAGCCCCATAATTCACTGAGCTCCCTAAGGAATAAACAGGATCCAGAAGCTGCTCCTCCCCAGGAGCCAGCGTGACCGAAAGGAAGGTTTCGATAACCCCCACCGAGCCGGAGTGATGAACCAAAACAACGGGAGAAAACCCCGCTTCCACAAAATCAGAGAGATCGTATTCACCGACAAAGACATCTCCATCATACAAGTGGAGGATTGAATCCCCGGAAGAAGGAGAATGGGTTTGATACCAAGACGAAAGATGGAGAGAGCCGGAAGGAAAAACGACCCGATCAAAAAAACCCTCCAGACGAAGACCCAGGAGGCGCGTGGAAGAGGACCCCGAATCATTGCGGACGACCAATGATTGCTTCACATCGTGCAGGCGATCCCCCAACACAATAATCGAGGGAGACTCCGGAAGAGGGCGGGTCCGCTCAATAGCGTGCGAGAGGGAAATCCCATCGCACGAAAGAAAATTTTCCCGCTGACGCCACCGGCTCAAATCGGGAAGATACTCCTCCCACGCATTCGAGAAAAAAGCATCCTGCGACACATCCCAAAAAAGGGAAGGGACGGAAGAAAGAGGATAATCATGCGAGCGGGAACCCAGGGAAAGAGCCACCGCATCCGATGAAGGAGACGAAAAAGAGGAAAGCGAGGAATCGCATTCGAGAGAAACCTCAAAATTGCTTGATAATTGCTGAAGAGCGAGAAACTCGTCCCGCAATGAGACCCCGCGAAAAAAACGCTTATTGGAATGCAAACGCTTGGCAAGAAGAATAGCTTCCACTAATGAATCATCGGCGAGGAAGGGAAGAGAATCCCCATTCCAATCCCGGAGGGGGGGATCAATCACCTGAAGAACGAAGGGAGAGGTGAACGAACGAGAGGAAACGGGCTCCCACGGAAGGGAACAGGAGAGGGCATTCGCATCCCAGCGAGGACAGCGACGCAACACCGTAGAAGAAATGGATGGAGAAAGAGACCAACCCCCCAGCGAAAAAGGGTAATCCGTGGAATATACCCAAATGGGAGAAGTGGAGGAAGTAGAAGAATCAGCGACGCGATTCCCGTCCATGATGAAAAGAGAGGCAGGATCTTCTTCCCCAACGGACGAAACATGGAGGAACGTTCCCGGATGATCCAACGAAGCCCCATCGATTGAAATAGATTCTAAGGGACCCACGAAGGGATGGAGGAGGAGGTCGTATTCCCCGTGCGGAAAGAGATGACTGTTCCCATCCAAGGGGCCCATCTCACGAAAAGGAGACGACGCAAAATACTCCCCGGGAACATCCGCCAAGGAGATAGGAGAAGAAGGATTGGAAGAAATTGACTCGACTCGGTGGACCTGAACGAAAAGACCGGAGCGACCCGACCATTCTACGACCAACGAATCACCCTCCCGGACGGCCGGAAGCCATGAGACGGAACAGGAACCGGAAGGAGAATCAAACGAGGAGCAATAAAAAAAACGGGAATTCTCATCCAACGGAAAATGAATCGTATTGGAACCCGTGGAATAATCCAAGCGCACATCCAATGAAGAAATAGGTTCAAACGCCGAACCGTGGTACACAAACGGGGAGACCGGCACATTCACCCGAAAACGAGCCAGATAGCCATTGGAATCCAAGACCAGGCGAGAAATGTCCATGGAAAGGAGAGGAGCATCAAAGAAATGAAGCGACGCATCATACACCCCACCCGGAAGAGAAATGGGAGAACCCGAAGAACGAGCTAATGGAACACGGGAAGAAGGAGCCGTGATAACGGAATAACCCGAAAGAGAAGGAGGAAGGAGAGTAAACCACTCCTCTTTCACCTGAACGGGAGGGAGTGTCTCCGCGTCCCGGAGACGTGGACGGGACTTGCGAGAACGAGAAGGAGGAGAAGGAGAATCCCCACTAGGAACAGGAGGATTATCCACCCGAATGGTTGTACGGGCCGTGACACACCGTTCAGCGACGCACGACTCCCATTCGAGCGAAAGATCCCCATCCGGAAAAACGGACGTGTCTAAACTGCCCGACCAATGCGAATCGGGGGTTAGAAGGATTGAGGTATCCCCTGCACGAAGAGTAATGGAAGAAACCCGATCCGTTGAAGGACGCGCCAGAAGGACAATCGTACCCTCGGCACGCTCCCCATCTAAGGGGGAAAGGACCGCAATATCAAACGGAACGGAAGAAGAGTCAAGCGAATCTGAAGCCCCCCGCTCCTGCGCTGAAACCCACAAGGGGAGAAGGACGAGACATCCAAGAAAAAGAACCCACCCCAGGGAACGAGAAAAGGAAAATGAATGCATGGAAAAAGAAACGAATAATGGTTATTATGCCTTCACCCCCACCCCCACACGGCCCGCACCTGTTTTTTAAGCCAAAAAACAAGGGAAACGGATATGAATGCACGAATGGGAATGATTATCGTCGCACTCCTCCTGATTGCAGGATGGGCGGCGGCCGCCGATTTCAGAATCCAGCGAGGAATATCCACCATCGCGACGAGTGCTTCCACCGCCACCATTACCGCCGGAACGGACTATGTGGCACCGGCTGACATCAACAAAGCATTCATCCGGATTACGGGAACCAAGAGCAGTGGATTAGGACATAACAGCGGAGGAGGAACCCAACCCCCATCTGATTTCCAAACATGGGTAACCAACCCCCAAAACCTGCTCACGAGCATCACATTCCGACGCTACTCCGCAACCGCTTCATTCAACACGCGCATCGAATGGGAAATCATCGAATATGTAGGACCCACCAACGGACCCAACCGGATGATCGTGAGGGAACAGACCGCGCTAGCCGGGAGTGGATCATCCCGTCTGACCGGGGGAGCGGTCACCGCCATCACCAATCCCCTCGATGCCGTCGTATTCATCACCGGACAAGGACATAACTCCGCCACCGCCACCACTCTGGATCGAGGATTATTCTATTCCGAACTCGTAACCAATAGAGTGCCCCAATTCACACGGGGGGACGGAACAGGGGATGCGAACGTGAGCTATGCCATCGTGGAATTCATTGGGAAAAACTGGGAAGTCCAACGCGTCCAACACACCTATTTAGCCGCAGGCGCCAACGAAGCCGAGACTATGACCCAATTCATTAACGACATCAACAAAGCATTCCTCCACACCCAATTGGCCACCAATAGCGGAACCAATGATGAAGCAGGGCATCGAGCATGGATTGACAGCAACTCCAATGTAACATTCAGAGCGGCTGCCGGCGCATCCATCCCGACCGTCACGATGATAGGAGCCGTGTGGATCATCGAAAACACGCAAGTGGACGGGAACCAAATGAATGTTCAAACATGGTTCGGGAACGACGCAACCGGGGGAAGCGAACCCCAAACATCCACCCAAACCATCAATCAAGTCAGGGATGTCAACCAAACCAGCATATGGGGAGAAGGAGCCGATGCCAGTGGGACCGGGGGAACCCCCCCACGGGGAACGATCGGAATGCAATTGACGAATACAACGACCGTCACCCTGTGGACCTCGGATACGGGAAATGCGAGCGATTATGTATTCCAAGTCGTGGAATGGCCCAGCGCCCCCACCGTGACCGCGAGCGCGAGCAAGACGGCATTCACCTTTGTTGTATCGACCGTCACGACCAAAAGCCACAGCATCACGTTCGGGGGGAACTGCAATGCCAGCGCATTCTTCTTTAACGAAACCACTGCACTCCTCGACCCGGACGGGGACGGGAATGCAGGGAAAGTACGACCCGCCAGTATGAGAGCGGGAATCGAAATATTCCGCGACTACAATTTCGCCGGAACTACCAATCCCGCGGACGGAAACATTGCGTTTAACGGAGGAACATCCGCCAATCCCCCAACATCGAATATAAGTGTTGACAACGAATTCAATGACACCCAATACGCTAACGTTTCCGCAATCGATGAGGTGGCGTACACCAACACCCGCACCACAGACGGACTGATTCCGACGCAACGATATGTATTCAAAGCGATCAATGACACGAATACGATAAGAGACCTCAACATCACATTTGTGGGAAACTCCCAACGGACAATCAATTGTCCCACCACAAAAATTGGAACCGCCCGGGACCTCAACATTTTCTTATGGGACTATGTGGAAGACGAATACCGGCAGGTATTCACGACCGATGGAACAGGATATGGTACCAGTTCCGCCGGAATGACCATCGAAGTCAACGTGGATCAAAATCTCTCCCACTACTTCGAAACAGACAAGAATATCACCCTTCTCATGCAGGGAATCACATCCACCGGAACAGGGACGGGAAGCGCATGCGTCCACACGGATTTCATCCAATTGCGCATCCACCATTTCGTCCAAAACCCAGGATACTGCCAATCCGAATCCCTCGCACCGATGACTATCACCAACACAGGAAGCGGAAGCACGAATATCGATGCCAACTTTGCCGGCGCGTTCACGGGGACGGATTTAAACCTCGTCCTGAAAGTATGGCAGGGAACCGGAACGGGATGCGGACTCGATGCGATGGGGGGATGGGAAACCGATTGCAGTATCAGCTCCACGACCACCGCACCCAACACCACGCAGTGCAAACAATTCAACCAAACCAATGCGACGACGGGAAGCCGACTCACCACCGGACTCGCGGCCGGAGACACTAACCAACTCTGCTTCTCAGGGGACCTCAATGCGGGAACAGGACCCGGGGATCACAACCAATCATTCCAAACGGCGGCGAACTGAATATGCTACCATGGAATGCAATCGCCGGAATGGGAATTATTTTCCTTGTCGCCGGGTGCCTTGCCCCCGCCGAGAGCGACTTGGGAAAACCAAACCCCCCACTAATAGGATACGGATTGTATGCCGGATATGCCGACACCCATGAAATCACAATCGAGGAAACCAAACTTTTTTTTCAGGAAGTCTATGGATTAAAAAATGAAGAACAAATATTCGCCAAAATACCCCCCCTATCCAATCGGATGGAAAGCATCCAAAAAGGAATGATGGGGGAAGAGGGAAATGCGATGAAAAACATCCCGGAAAGCATTTATCTACGACCGGAATTCTATCCCACGTATTCCACTAGCGGAGTCAAGACATGGACCCACGCCCCACCCATCCCTGCCGCCACCATTGGAATTGGGGGGACGCCGGGAGAACAAAAAGCGACCATTCCCATAGGAGGAGGAACCTTCGAGACCGTCCTTTTTGTGACCAGCGCGTGGGGAAGCACCTACTATCAAGGAATGACCCTCGCGTACCGCGTGGAACCAGCAGGGGACATCCAATTAGAATTCAACCCATCCACATTCGTACTGGGTCCTGCATTCCCCCAATTCGACGAAAAATGGGCCCAAAAAGTGGAAATACGAGGAGAAGTGGGTTCAGAAGTAGGAGAGGGAAACTATCAAATATTTCTCTATCCCGCCCTACCCAGCGGAGAAAATGAGAAGGAATGGAGGGAAAAATACGCCCCCTATATCCACGCAGCCGGGGCGGTTGTTGACCCGGAGGGGATTGGAACCCTTTTTCTAACCATTGAAGGGGAAAATGAATAATGACGCGAGAAACGAGTTCGAAAAAGGAAAAACGAACCAATACGGGGAAAGAAATTGTGATATTCCGCCTGAGCGAACGAGGGTATCGTGACCTCCGCATCACCACTCATTGCGCCCTCGTAGCACGTGCATGGGGCGCCCGACGAATTCTGTTGTCTGGGATGGCTGACCCCCATATCCGGGAAACCCTGCAATCCATCAATACGGAGTTTGGGGGCGACTTCGAAGTAGAATATGAAAACGACCTCCTGAAACGGCTGCGAACGATGAAGAAAGAGGGATACACCCTCGTGCATCTCACGATGTATGGAGAATCCCCCCCACAAGTTATTCCCGCATTGAGAAAGGTGGGACGAATCGCCATCGTCATCGGATCCGAAAAAGTCCCGGGAGGGGTTTACCAAATGGCTGATTTCAACGTAGGAATCACCCGGCAGCCCCATAGTGAAGTCGCCGCCCTCGCCGTATTTCTACATTACCTACAGGGGGGCGAAGAGGAAACCTTCCATTTCCCAAATGCGAAAAAAATAATCATACCCAACCCAAAAGGGAAAGACATCCGGCCCGCGCGCGACATTTAAACTGAATGGATGAAGATGGAGAGTATGGCGAAAGACCCCGACATTTTGACATTCAAATTGACCCAAGATTTCCTGAAAACGGTCGCGGGAGAAGAGGCACTACCCGTCGTGCGGATATGCCTGGACAAAAATGGAAAATGCCTGGATGAAGACATCGAAGCTAAGATGAAACATCTCAAGATCACCGAAATCCGGAGTATTCTAAACCGGCTCCACTATCGTGGAATTGCATGCTATAACAAAACGAAGAACAAGAATTCAGGATGGTATACCTATACGTGGGAAATCAAACAGCGGAGGATTGTGGAACTGATACTGGAACAGCAGTCAGAGATGCTTCAGAAGCTCGAACAGAAAGCAAGATTTGAGAGTGATCATGAACTATTTGTTTGCAAGAAGAATTGTGAAGAAACTCCATTTGAGATTGCCGCCCAATATGAATTCCGATGTCCCGAATGTGGGGATTTGATGAATCCAGTAGACGGGAAGAAAAAGCAAAAAGAGGTCACCCATCAAATTGGACAATTGAAAACCGAGTTGACGGAGCTTCAAAAAATCATCTAAAATCGCACATTCTTGGACAAATGAGAGAAATATAAGGAGATGGGAAATAGAATTAAAACACAGCCAAAATTACCAATGGACGCTATTTGTGACGTCATTAAGTAACGTGAATCTAGCGGGGCGGGGCAGCCTGGAGTGCCCGTCGGGCTCATAACCCGAAGATCGAAGGTTCAAATCCTTCCCCCGCTATAATACTCTTTTTTCTTTCTTTTTCATCCTTGATTACTTTCCCTGTTTTTTTTACCCTCAAATTTTGTAAACTGTGGATAAATTCTACTAGGAACTGAAAAAAATAGCCTCATTTTTCAATTTTTGGTCTCCTGGAGACCAAATATTAACCATTCGTATCTTTCCATTTTTTTGTTTTATGATTGCATCCATTTCGACCACCCTCACTTGAATTTTTTGTTGATTATTATTAACCTTAATCGTAATTACCAACTTTGTTTCATATTTTAAGTTGCTTTTGGTAATTACTAGTAATTACCATACAGTTTTTAAGTAATTACTATCATTACCATCATTACTATGATAAAATTCTTACTCCGCCGGGTGTTCAAGGCCGTTGGAAAGCTTCAACAATGGGTTGGAGAGGATATCCAAAATGAGGCAGCCACACAACAACAAAGAAACACTTTAACATTAGCCAGTGAAAGAGAGAGAGGCGGGGCTGCCCGCAAGAGATATCAAATAGTGAATATGTGGGACCATCTGACATTCAAAGAAGGCACCCAAGCTCATCACATCACCAAAGTGTTGGATCACGAGGAATGGATTAGTATGGAAGAGATACTTCGTCGCGTGAATGAGTTATTCGGAATTTTGTATCAGAACGAACGATCTCTATATCCTTATTTGAAGACCCTTGTGGATGCGGGATTATTAGAAGCCAATATGGTGGGAGGAAAAATGAAGTGGAGAAAGAAGAATTTGATTATTACTATTGGAGAAGAAATGGAAGAGGAAGTGGCGCGAATGTCGACGTCACAACCCCTTAACTAATTTAGCACGTTCATTAAACTCCGTTAATTTTGGAGAATGGGAGTAGTGGGTGCGAAACCATTCGTGAGAAAGAACAGATTGGGCCTCATTCAAAACGGCTTGTTTGTGCCCTTCCTCCACTTTTTCAGAGAGTTTATGCTTGTCCAAGATTGTGCCCAATTCGTCATGAACTTTTTGGGGAACTTTTTCATTTGGAGTAATATATGTTCGATCCAACAGCTCTTCTAACGCATTCACAATTTTGTTATCTTCTACCTCTTTTTCATCCATATAATAGACGGCTTTCCAATCTCCTTTGGATCGCCAATTATGGGATGGATTCTGGCCGGTGGCGCAAAAATTCTTGAATTTGGAGAAAGCAGCAGGGTGAATAATTACACTATTTTTTCCTGGACGAAGATAAGGAGTATCTGACAGGACTCCTTTTCGATGATAATGGTATACTTTCCCATTGGATTTTGTCACATTTTGGGTATACCCATAGATAGCCCTGAAGAGCTTCTGGTACGTATATGTAGAATGTTTAATCGATTCAGGTAAAATAAATTTGTATTGAATAAAATAGGCTTTAACCATGACCGCACCCCCCATACTTCCAGTAATATACTGATTATAGAAATAAAATCGTGTTTATGTTGTCTTATAAAACATAAGAACTATTTAAGCTAGAGTGTGCTGGTTGAGAGCACGCTCTAGCGTCGTCGAACATATGGTTGATAGGATGGTCGGCGTGTCACTGAAGGAGAGGACGAATCTTCTGTTGATTCGTCGATCGCGGGTCGAGATCGCGTTCCCACTAACAAAATATCTTTAGCAGATAAAATGTTTTGATAGGGTATGCTTTTCTCTGCAATAATTTTTCGAGCCTCGATTTTGGTTCGAACCTTTAAGGGTTCGGTCGTCATTGTTTCGATCTTCCCTTTTTCTAGGTTTATCACTAAATCGAATACTTTCCCCTTATACTCGGCGTTATCCGTATAGATATCCATTCCAAAAAGCTTGGAGATGCGTACTGTCATAGATTTTTCCCCCTGATTTCATCTAAAATCAAGTGCACGATAGAACCCGAACATTGTATTTAAACTTTTGGCAAACGTTTCGGGTGTTTTTCTCTTTTTTTCATTCAAAATTTGATTTTCCTCGAAAACTATGAATTATCGGAAGTGTGGGGGCAGGACCCAACCCCCCCAAATTATGTTGTTTGTTTCTATATAATTTAATGGTATAATTTGTCCATTGGACTTTGAACCTTCTTTATTTCTTCATTTGACACGTGGGTGTAAATGGATGTGGTCGAAAGATTGGCATGTCCCAGAAGAACCTGTATTTTTCGAATGTTTTCCCCACTTTCTAGTAAATGGGTGGCAAATGAGTGTCGCAACACATGAGGAGTCACGCGCTTGAGAATTTTGGATTCTTTGGCGGACTGCCGTATAATCCGTTCGACCGTGTCGGTGGAGATAGACTTCCCGTTTTTTTTGGAAAAGAGAAATTCCGATTTCACTCTCTTACGATTCAAATATTTTTTCGCCTCTCCTATCCATTTTTGGGAGAGAACAATCATCCGATCCTTGTTGCCCTTGCCTCCTTTCACTTGCGCAGTGCCATTTTCCCAGTCAATGTCCATTCCTTTCATTTTAACGGCCTCGCTCACCCTGACTCCAGTGGAGTAAATGAATTGCAGCAGCAATCGGTTGCGTCCGTGTCGAGTATTCAGAAAGATTGATTTGATTTCGTTCATCGTTAGAACGCTGGGAAGCTTTTTGGCCTTTTTGGGAATTTTTATGTCTTCGACGATACCCAGCTTGAGATGTTGCTCTAGGAAGAATCGTAATGCGGAATGCATGAGCGATAGGGTAGCATTCGATACATTCTTCTCGCGGGCTTTGGCCAGGAACGAAATGACATCTTGTTTCGTCCACGTTTCTGGGGTCTTGGAGGCGTGTTCCAAAAATTTTTGGGTATAAATTAAGTACATTTGAATCGTTTTGGGTGAGTATCCTGTAACCAGAAGCTCCTGTCGGAAGGCGGTGAGTATCGGCTGAATGGAGTGGGGAGCTGGCGCCGTTTCTGCTGCTTTTTTTTCCATTTCTTCAATGGAAAGGCTTTTCGCGTTGTCGAGTGGGATAATTGGTTCCAAATCAGCCATTCAAGGAGAAGGAGATTGAAGGATAAAATGCTGCTCTATTCCCCTTCAGCGGCATCCTTCTTTTCATCCGAATGAGAATTGGAGGCTTCTTCCTCCAACTCTGAAAGAATTTTTCCTTTTTTTCCTTTCTTGACTTCTTCAAAGTCTTCCACTAATACCTCAGCCTCTTCATCATCGAGGCCCAGCATGTGAAGTTTCTCCTTGTGGTCGTCTTTCGTCAAGCGATCGAACTGTTCCTTCCATATTCGATCTTCCGGCTTGACTATTTTGCCTTCTGGATGCTTCCGTTTTTGCGAGAGTGGCATACTATTTCCTTCTTTCCACGGTCTTTATAAGCGCGCTATCTCATACTTATGTCGCACCCATGGACCAAATGCTTATATACAACGTTGGCCCTTATTCGTATTCCGTGTTATTTTTCCAGTTTCGCTGTTGAGCCGGTGAAATTGGTTGTCCTTAACACACCAAAGGAAGGGGTCCCATGAAAGTTGAAGTTTCCGAAGAATTGCGTCTGAAGTTGCTGGAGGAAGAGTTCAAGCTCCGCTCCAAACAGCCTACTGCATGGACAAAAACAAAATTTCGTCCATACGCTAATTTTCGCCGGCCGAAGACTGAACAAGTGATTCAATAGTCCTGTTCAATCTTCATTTTTTTTCTTTTTCCCGTCTTGTCGGAATGGCTACCCTTAAATAGCGGTTTTCCATTTCCATTCCAATGGACCTCAATCACATTCCATGGATAGTGGGAATCATTCTATTGGCGGCGGCTGGAATCCTCTACTTTGGATTGCCCAATTTTTCTCCCACTGGATTGGTTTCGACGGTTCTTCCTCCTTCCAATCCGTTTATCGGAAAGGTTACTCATAATATGGAACAAATTTTCCGCGATCAACCCCAAGCCGTGATTGAGCAGGATGGTCGAAATGGATTGTTGTTGCCGGGCGGAAATTCCATCCAATTTGCTAC
>JBBSWQ010000083.1:0-1105 GCA_038046225.1 archaeon | reverse complement strand
GATTACGGTGTGATTCAATAAATCGGTATTTATCCACTGGAAAAGAAAGAAAAAACGCGGGCAACAACCCGACCTCGTTTCCTCATTCACACCTAAAATAGGGGGTGATTCATCCGATGATGAAGGGCTTCTTCGCCACCAAATTTTTGGATGCCCACGCCGCCGCATTCCCATTTTTAGGGGGGTGATACACGTAGAAGCGTTCCCACACCTTGGCATGGAGATCCCCAATGAAATGAAATTCCCTCGTGCGGGTGGTAGAGCGCAGCCGGGTCCGGCGGGTGCGGAATGACCGGACGATCTCCCCAATCGGGGTGTCCGTTTCACGTAGAAGTTTGGCGACCGCAGGGGAGGACCGAGTCAGATCAACTTCGGCCCGGGCCTGGACAATCGTCTGGCCATGAAGCTCGAATCGGATCTGCCGGATCATCCGGTTTTGTTGGATTTCCCTCTTGTCCAAGCGGAAGACGCAATCCGGGTACTCCTTCTGGACCAGGTCCGTCGTCCCTATTGACCGTTCGAGGAGGGGGCGGTACCACCGCTGGGACGAACGCATAAATCAAACGTCCAACCAAACCTTAAAAAACGCGACCGAAGTGCATACGGAATGGATGAAAAATCACGGCCCAGTAAAGGACTATCGTTCAATGCGGGCGCATGGATTGTGCTCTTGATTATCGGCATTCTCATGGGGGTGACCCTTGCCCCCTACGTTGAACCATTCACCAATCCCTCCCGGGTGGCAGCAATGGAGCGGCAAGAGGCATTGATGACCCAAAATCAGCTCCTCAAGGAACAGGTGGATTGTCTCGTGAACGGCATCCAGCTCAACCAGGGAAAAGCCACCCTCACGAATTGCGCCTGAAAATTTTGCGTAGGCTTTTAACCCGCTTGCCGGAAAGAGCCCGGAATGAGAGTGGGAATTCTAATCGCCCTTGTCCTGGTGACATCCGGCTGCGTGAGCGACGGGATGAATCCGGGAGAGATGGCCGCCTGCATTCATGCGACCCGTGTTCAGGTGGTGGATGTTCCTTCCTGCACGACGGAAGAAGATTGCCTCGCGGAATGGAAGAAATCGACCGGCATTCCAGCATTTCATCACCTG
>JBBSWQ010000082.1:0-1293 GCA_038046225.1 archaeon | reverse complement strand
ATCCAGCAGCGAACGCGTGAGTTCGCGGAAGGTTTCTTCTCCCTCACCAATAACCGCATAATCGATTGGACTGCTATCGAAAATGAAATCATCGGGCGCCAACGAGGAATGCTGTCCCCCCACGATGATTTTAGTAGTAATTTCAGACTTGATGCGCTTGGCAAAGGAAAGGGTGTAGTCCACTTCATGCGTGTAGGTGCCCATTCCCACGAGGGGGGGATTGAGCTGTTTGAGCATGGAAACGATTTGATCTTCCAACTCTTTCGCACGAGGGGAATCCAATTCCAAAATTTTCAAATCCTTGACCTTCAAATCGATAAGTTCGACGGAAATGCCTCTTTTTTCCAAATAGGAACAGATGGTCATCAATCCCAGGGGGGGGCGTGTGCTGTGCGCACGGCTGGGAAGGGAAATCAGGCAAATATCCGGGTGGTCGTGCACAAACGTCATACGAAGAAAGAAAAATAGGGCACGCGCCCCTATAAAAGGAAGTGGAAAACTATCCGGATTCTCCCTCGCGGGGAATGCGATTCCCCGCTACCCGCTTGCGGAACTCAATCAATTGGAGTTCGGATAATTGGCGCTGCTGCTTGAACATGGATCCAATGACCCCCAAAATGGCGATCTGGAAACCCAGAACGAGGCATAATACGGTAAACACGGCGCTCGGGAGGAAGGGTTCTACTGCCCCTGTAGAAAAGAACTGGGTGATGACCCTGCTTCCGGTGATCAATCCGAATAGGATCACGATACCCCCCAGCGATAAGAATGTCCGCAGGGGATGGTATCGGAGCAAACCCATGAGGAGCGTGGAGCTCGCGCGCTTGGCATACATCCAAACAGAACCAAACAATCGATTATGGTCAACCCGCTTGCGAAACGTGATGGGAACTTCTTCAATCGCCAAATTCTTATCCACGGCCTCCATGATCGTTTCCTGCGTATAGGTAAAATTGGATAACACGTTCAGCCGGAGAATGGCGTCTCTCGAAAAGGCGCGAAAACCCGTCTGACCATCACTGACGTTTGCCCCCGACACGAAATTGACGGCCCACGTCGCAAGACGATTGCCCCAATATTTTCCAAACGACATGTGTTCAATGCGTCCCTTGAAACGAGAACCCAATACCATGTCCGCACGCTTATGGAGAATGGGTTCGAGCAGGCTGGGAATCTGGGACTGATCGTACTGATTGTCCGCATCGGTATTGACAATAATGTCCGCTCCCAATTGGAGTGCGGTATCAACTCCTTTCCGGAATGAATAAGCCAGTCCTTGATTCGTGGCATTAG
>JBBSWQ010000081.1:0-4928 GCA_038046225.1 archaeon | reverse complement strand
CGGGAAGGAAGTCAGGCTATCCGATTTCAAGGGGAAGAAAGTCGTGCTGTATTTCTATCCCCGGGATGATACCCCTGGCTGCACGAAAGAAGCGTGCGAGTTCCGCGACGCCAAAGCCCAATTCACCCGAAAGGGGGCCGTCGTGTTGGGGGTCAGCAAGGACGATGAAGCCTCGCACCAAAAATTCGTAAAAAAATACGACCTGAACTTTACCCTTCTTTCGGATCCCGACCATGCCGTGATTGGAAAATATGGTGCCTGGGCCGAAAAATCCCTCTATGGGAAAAAATTCATGGGAATCGTTCGTTCCACCTTCGTGATTGACGAGGACGGAACCATTCTCAAAGCCTTCCCCAAAGTCTCCCCGGAAGGGCACGCGAAGGAAATACTGGATGTTCTGACTAGCGTGTGATTATTTCACAAACGCCACATTGGGCACATCTCTGAATGCTTCATCTCCCGTCAAGAACGGAACGCGAAGATGCCTAGCCACTACATAATTCGCGGAGTCTACATATGAGTATTTCTTTTTGGTCCTTAGTCCTTCGCTTCTAAAAATAGCCGCATCTTTGACGGATTTGATATCCAGGGGGACTACTCGAAGATAGGACAAGACAAGATCCAGCATCTCATCCGCAGAGCTTTTCCCCGCATCGTGAAAGACTCCATGATAAAATTCAAGCAGGGTGAGATGGGTGGTGTAGCTTTCCTCCCCTTCCATCTCGACGAAATAGGGGCGATATGCAAGATTCCCATCCACATACCACTCGAATAATGCATACGTGTCGACGAGATAGGATCCCACTATTCCCACCCACTCTTGGTTTCTTTGATCAGTTGTTTGGCGTTCTTGCTCATTTTTCCCTTGAGGAATCCCCCCATTTCAGAAGGGCGCTTAACAGGAACTAATATCAATTTCCCATTTTCTACCGTTTCGCGAAGAATCTGGTTCTGTGACAGTCCCAGCCGATCTCTCAATTCCTTGGCAATCACAATCTGTCCTTTCGAGGAGAGGCTGGCATCGAAAAACTTCCGCATACCCCCTATTTGTCTTACTTCATTTTAAGTCTTACTCATCCAATCCGCCATTGGTTCTTTTCAAGGCGATCGAGTGGAGCCTTTATAATGGTTTTTTCCCGTCTCTTGAGTAACTGAGCATGCCCGCTTAGTCTAACGGTTAGGATGCCACCCTGTCACGGTGGCGGCGCGGGTTCGATTCCCGCAGCGGGCGTATACCAGTGAAGTGAATTTTTCCCACATCAGTTGTAGGATATGGGAACAGGACTGGCTAATGAGATATCCAATTTCCGACACTAGTGCGAAGGCACTCGTGGGTATGGTGGGAAATACGGCCCTATTTTTTTGTTTTTGGACCCTATAACGGATCACCACAAAAATTTTTCCCTTGCTGTTTTTATAGTCGTTCGATATGTGTGTATACTATGGCTGAAAAGAAAGATTCTGCAAAGGCCCATCGTTTTTGGGATTTGGTCGCGGAAGCCAAGAAGAATCCCCATTTTCGGAAAGAGATTCATGCATTTATTCGGGCATCGACTTCCGTTTACAAGTTAGAGTAATCCACGAAACTTTTTCACCAATAACTCATAGTCGATGAGATTAGGTGTTCGAACATTTTCTTTTTGGTTCACTGCATCATACGCACGGATTGCTTTCACATTTCCCATCGTACGTTTATCGCGTGAATAGATAATATCCAAACCATGTATACTCGCGCAGGCAACGATGATGAAGTCAATCTGGATATTCGTGTCCCACCCATACGCTCCGCCAGCCGCTTGGTAGCGTCCATGATACTCTTTAGCCAAATCCATTACACGGGATGATTCTGGAAGAGTGTGGCTTTTAGTAATGCGATCATAAAGACCTAACAGGTATAGCCTCGTTTGCCGACCCAACCGGCTGGATGTGGATATATTCCTGATTTCTTTTCGAATAGGGCCGAATCCATAGACCACGAATTCAGGCTCCTGGATAATCTTTTGCTCAAGAACTTCTGCGTCTGGTTCATTGATTAAATGACCATAAATATTCGTATCAAAAATAACACGAAGCATGACTCAAATACCATTCAAATCTATAAAAACAGACAAGTCGTTTAATCGCAATAGAAAAATAATCGAAAACCGGTTCATTTACCCCGTTTTTCAGAACCGCCGCGCGAATTCCATGTAGGTCTCTTCGAGCTTTTTCATGTCGGGGATGGACACCCATTCCTCTCCTCCATGATGGCCGTTTCCGTTGGGGCCGAATTCTACGCAGGGGATGCCTTTCGCGCTTAACCAGCGCATGTCCGAGGAACCATGCCCATGAATGAGGGGGATGGTCTTCCCTATCCTCTGTTGAGCAATGCGGCGGAGCGCGTTGATATTGGAATGATCCTTCGCCATGGTGAGCATGGGGGCGCGTTTCAGTATTTCCACGTGAATGTCGGGAATTTTTCCTAATTCACGAATAATTCGTTCCTGCGCCTCTTCCGTGATGGTTCGATAATCGATCACGGCTTCCGCCTCATCGGGAACCTGATTGGGGACTTTTCCCGAAGATAATATGGTGAGGGAGGCGGTGTCCGACCATTCTTCATGGGTGGAATTAGGGGTGAGGGCGAGCGCCTCCTCCACTCCCTTCATCAATTTTACCGCCGCGTTCTGTGTCTCCCATGGTCGGCTGGCGTGGCCCGATATTCCTTTTGCGTGGAGTTTCGCCCAAATCATTCCTTTGTGCTCGACCGTGATCCCTTTCTGCCGGGGCTCCATGGCCACCGCGAAATAGGCATGCAGTCCCTTTTCGACGAGGTGGCCAATCCCTTCATCCCCGCCAATCTCTTCATCGGACGTAAGGACGAGACCGACATCGTCATTCGCGTTTTCCGCGGAGAGGCGGCGCATCACGTTCAATGCAATCGCACAACCCGCTTTCATGTCCGCGGCGCCGCGCCCCATGATTTTATTCTTCACTCTTTTTGGGTGGAATTGGGATTCCTTTCCTGATACCACATCCACGTGTCCGGTGAGGAGCAATCCGGTGGAATATCCTTTCATGTTGGCCAGGAGGCTGGGCTTTCCGTGACGATTAATGATGCGTGTGCGGATACCCTCCTCGGATAAATAGTCTCGGCAAAAATCCAAACAATCGGCTAACTCTTCCGGTCGATCCGCCGTCGATTTATATCGGACGAGCGTCTCGGCGAGGAGGGTCGTGTCCAAGAGAACCATTACCTCCCGAGAAGGGTCCTCGTATATTTAATGGATTGTCTTGAAACCTGTGAAAAATGCCTCGGCCCCTTAGATTGAATCATGCCCCTCCTTGAATCATGGTTTGTCTGTTATTGGCGGACACTGGTCTCCCATCCTTTTTATTTGAGTCCCGCGTGATTATCGTTATGCGAGGGTAGGAGAATGGATTCAACGAATGCATTGGTTGTTTTTCAGAACAAGGGAATCCGACGAATGCAACATAATTGGTAGTGGTTTTTTTCAATCGTAGATGTAGTAGAAGTCCTTACGGATAGCCCCACTCCACGACAATATTGGGGCAAAATAAAGGACCGGGTGTTCGTTTCACTCCAGTTGTCCCCAATTTGGGTACAACTGAAATTACCATCGGGGGATGGGAAAAAGTATGTGACCGATGGTGCAAATACCCAGTCCATGTTCCGTATCATCCAATCTATTCCTTCCCCTAAAGCCGAACCCTTCAAGCAGTGGCTTGCAAAAGTAGGGTATGAGCGCGTGCAGGAGATCGAGAATCCCGAGTTGGCTCAACAACGAATGCGTGAAACATACCATGCGAAGGGGTATTCCGATGAATGGATTGAGAAAAGGATTCGCGGAATTTCCATCCGTGATGAACTCACGGCTGAGTGGATGAAAAGAAACGTGAAAGAGAAAAAAGAGTTCGCTATTTTGACTGCTGAGATTTCAAAAGCGACTTTCGGGATGACGCCTACTGCATACAAGAATTTTAAACGGTTGAAAAAACAGAATTTGCGCGATCACATGACAAGCATAGAACTCCTTTTCGGCATGCTTGGAGAAGCTTCCACCACTACGATTGCGCAACGAAAAGACGCGCAAGGGTTCGCGCCGAATAAGGATGCCGCTATCAAAGGGGGAACGATTGCAGGAAAGGCGCGCAAAGCTCTTGAGAGCGAAATAAAAGACTCGGTGATAACAAGCGAAAATTTTGTTGATGAGCCCGAAAAAATCAAACGTAAACGGATTAATTCTCCATCTAACTCAGCCGAAAAAGGGCATACTTGATTGGTGATGGGCTGAAAAGTCTACCGTCATGGCTCGCTTTGGGGGAATCGCCGCTACCTATTAATACCTGTTTATCCTTCCTTCGAGGATGGGTCCTCTTCCCGATTGGGCGATGTTTCTCCCCATGCAGGGGATCACGGATCTCCATGTGATGTGGTATCCGAGCATAAAGGAAGAATTGGAAAAATATTGCCCGAAAGTCATTTTCGAACCCCTGCCCAATCCTTCCAAGGGATTGTTTTCGGAATGGATGCCCTTCCTCGAAGAACGGATGAAGGGATCAAAACAAGGCGTATTGGTCGGACACTCCCGCGGGGCGGTGGCCGCGATGCGATATGCCGAAAAGCACCCCCTGCGCATGCTGGTGGTGGTGGCACCGCATTACACGGATTTGAATGACCCATCCGAAAAAGCAAGCGGCTTCTACGATGCCCCATGGAATTGGCCCCTCATCAAAAAAAACTGTCCGAGCATCGTCATGGTGTATTCACGCGATGATCCCTTCGTAAGTCTGGAGGAATCCCGGACGATCCGCGATGCGCTCGGAGCCGCGTATTACGAAGAATCGGAGGGGCACTTCACGCGACCCGATCGAACCATCATGCCGTCCCTGCAAGAATCGTTCCACCGCGTGTTTCAGGGATTTTT
>JBBSWQ010000080.1:0-4889 GCA_038046225.1 archaeon | reverse complement strand
TCGATATATCGAAGGTGAGTATGCTCGAACTTCAAGTATTGTGGCACCTCTCCCGGAAAGAAGAACATGGGTATGGCTTGATTCAAGATCTCTCCTTGAACCGCTCCGCTCCACTCACTCCCGGCACGATTTACCCCCTTCTCCGTCGTTTCGAGACGCAGGGCCTCATCGCAGTATCCAATACGGGGGATCGAGAGAAAAAATCTTTCCTCATTACTCCGGATGGGCAGAAGGTTTTGGATAAGCTCGCGCACGAGTTCATCGAGACCTTCGATGGGATATACACCAAATATCATTGTTCCTCCTGTGCTCACTTTTTACATGACAAAGAACGCTGGGGCGCGCCCGTCTCCATGAGGAAGGACTAAGCATGCCCTCCCATGAATCGGAATCCGATGTTCGGAATCAGGCAACCACTCTCGTCGAATTGGATCGCGATGTCTTCGATCATGCGGACACGGAATCTCATATCTACAAGGCCACCCCGGGTCTCTCCGAGACATTGGTGCGGGAAATCTCTAAGCAAAAAAATGAGCCTCCCTGGATGCTCGATATTCGTTTGCGGGGATTGAATGCATTCCTGCGGACACCCGTCCCTACCTGGGGTCCCGATTTGTCGAAATTGGTTTTCGATGATATTATCTATTATGCCCGTCCGGATGCTAAGAACGGCAGTGAGAAATGGGAAGAGGTTCCGCAGGAGATCAAGACTACATTCGATCGACTGGGCATTCCGCAGGCCGAACAAAAATACTTGGCAGGGGTGGGTGCACAATATGACTCCGATGTCGTATACCACAAGATTCGTGATGACTTGCAGAAGAAGGGGGTCATCTTCGAGGACATGGATGTGGCCGTGCACAAGTATCCAGAGTTGGTGAAGGAGTATTTCATGACGAAGTGCATTCCCGTCACCGACCACAAGTTCATCATGCTCCATTCCGCGGTTTGGAGCGGGGGCACCTTCATTTATGTCCCTAAAGATGTGAAAGTGGACCTGCCTCTCCAGGCATATTTTCGCATGAATGCCAAGCGCGGGGGGCAGTTCGAGCACACACTCATTATTGTCGATGAGGGGGCACAACTTCATTATGTAGAAGGTTGTTCAGCTCCACAATACAATGTGAATTCCCTCCACGCGGGGTGTGTGGAAATATTTGTCAAGAAAAATGCACGCATGCGATATTCCAGTGTGGAAAACTGGTCCCGCAACACATACAATCTCAACACGAAGCGCGCCATGGTCGAGAAGGATGCGCTCATGGAGTGGGTGTCGGCCCAAACGGGGAGTGGGGTCACCATGCTCTACCCTTGTTCCATGTTGATGGGGGAAAATGCCAAAGCGGACCATATTTCCATCGCGGTGGCTTCCGGGAAACAGCATCAGGACACGGGGGCTAAGGTCTATCATCTGGCCCCGCGCACCCATTCGATTATTCGGGCGAAGTCGATTTCTAAAGATGGGGGCATCAATACGTTTCGCGGTCACGTGAAAGTGAACAAGAATGCGGAGGACTGTAAAGTATCTGTGAAGTGCGACGCATTGCAGATGGACCCCCTGAGTGTCTCCAACACATTCCCCTTCATGAAGATCCTCAATCCTTCGGTGGATGTCGCCCATGAGGCGACAGTGGGACGGATCGATGCGGACCAGTTGTTCTATTTGATGTCCCGCGGCCTGAATGAGGAACAGGCGATGCAGTTGATTGTGCAAGGGTTCATTGAGAACGTAGTCAAGGAGCTTCCCTTGGAGTATGCGGTGGAACTCAATCGCCTCATCGCGATGGAGATGGAGTCGCACGGAGAGGATTCCCTATGACGCCCATTCCCTCTCTTGTTCATTCCGCTGAAAAGGCCTCTCGCATACTTGGAGGGCTGCCGGATCCGGTTTTCACCTATGGTTTGGAGATCCGCTCCACTCCCCCTGCGTGGGATTGGTCGCGTATCCGCTCGATGGAAGAGTCGGTTTCCGATTTCACCTATTCCCACACGCATGAAGGTGGTGTTCACGTGATGGATTTTTCCCTCGCCGCATCTCACTCTCCGGCCCTACTCGAGGGGGCCGGTTCTCTCCTGCGCGAGGATTCTCCTCTCGCCATGCTCCATCTCTCTCGGGTTCGGAATGGTCTCTTGGTTCACATTCCCTCGCATGTTCGGAGCGAAGCTCCCATTCTCCTTCCTTCTCTCCCTCTCACATTTTCCCATTATCTCATCGTCGCAGAGCCACATTCTTCCGTTTCGCTCATCCTTCCCGAGTCTCATCCTTCCCACACTTCCTTTGTGAGTACCGTGGTCGAGGTCTTTGCGGCTTCGCATTCCAAAGTCTCGATTGTTTCCCAGCAGACGTTTCCTCTTTCCTGCGTGCGTTCTTCCTTCAAGCGGGCGCACGTGTCTGATCATGCTTCGGTGGATTGGTTTTGGGTCGAGCACGGCACGGCCTTCTCTATTTCTGAAATCTCTTCCGATTTGCAAGGGGAGGAGTCCTCGACCCAGAATATTGGGGTCGTGACCGGTTCGGATTCTCAAATCTTCGATTTGGACCAATCCGTCTATCATTTCTATCCCTCGAGCAAATCGCGTCTCCTCACCCGCGGAGTATTGGATGATTCCGCCAAGTGCGTGTATCGTGGATTGTTGAAGATGACTCCGAATGCTCCTGGGAGTATTGGGAACCAGCGTGCCGACTTCCTTTTGCTCTCTCCTTCCTCCGAGGCGGATCCTGTTCCCGCGTTGGAGATTGAGGGTTCGGAAGTCCGTTGCAGCCACGCGGCGACCGTGGGTCGTCTGGATCGGGAGAAGCTCTTTTACCTCTCCTCCCGCGGGCTTTCGGAAGAAGTGGCGCGTTCCCTCTACATCCAGGGTTTTCTTGAACATCTCCTGAAGCAATTCCCCCTCCACGATTCCATGGAGGCGGTCCGTTCGTGTCTCGCTCAATCGCTGGATTTATCTTCTCATGTCGACTCGCTGGGTGTGCCTGAAGAGGGTTTCTCATGACGCGCCCCTTGAACGTTTCCAGGATTCGGAAAGATTTTCCCATCCTTTCCCGAAAAGTGGGGAAGAAGCCCTTGGTGTATCTCGATAATGCCGCCACGACTCAGAAACCTCTTTCGGTGTTGCATGCCATGGATGCCTATTACCGTTCTTCCAATGCCAATGTCCATCGGGGCATTCATCGCTTGGCCGAAGAGGCCACGCTCGCGTATGAGCATGCCCACACGAATGTGGGGGATTTCATCCGCGCCTCTTCGATGGAAGAAGTGGTTTTCACGCGCGGTACCACGGATTCGTTGAACATGCTTGCGCGCATGCTCGCTCCTTCCGTGAGGAAAGGGGATACTATTCTCGTGACGCAGATGGAGCATCATTCCAATCTCATTCCTTGGCAGCAATTGGCCAAGGCGAAAAAGGCGCATTTGCGTTTCATTCCGGTGGGAGTAAGGTCCGGTCTCTTGGACCTTTCCACCCTGGATCGCCTCATTACTCCTCGCACGAAAGTGGTGGCGCTCCCTCACGTGTCGAATGTGTTGGGGACCATCAACCCCCTTTCGGAGATTGTTTCGCGCGCGCATGCCGTGGGGGCCGTGGTCGTATTGGATGCGGCTCAATCCGTCCCACATCTTCCGGTGGACGTGAAGAAGTCCAAAGTGGATTTCGCCGCGTTTTCCGGCCATATGATGTACTGTCCCACCGGTGTGGGGGTGCTTTACGGTCGATCATCCTCTCTTTCGGAGTTGGAGCCGGTCGTGTTTGGTGGGGAGATGGTGCGCGAGGTCTCCTACCGCGATGCCTCCTGGAATGATCTTCCCTGGAAGTTTGAGGCGGGCACTCCTCCGATTGCGGAAGGTATTGGCCTGAGTGCGGCGGTTGATTATTTGCGCAAATTGGGGATGGATTCCATCCGTGCGCATGAGAAATCCATTCTCTCGTACGCGTACAAACGCCTTTCCTCCATGCGGGGGGTTTCGCTCTATGGCCCGTCCTCCGTGGCAAATCGTTCAGGGGTGCTCGCCTTTAACGTGAAAGGGATTCATCCCCATGATGTGGCGGCGTGGCTGAATGAGGATGGGGTGGCCGTGCGTGCGGGTCATCATTGCGCTATGCCCCTCTCGCACCTCCTCCAGATTCCCTCCTCCTCCCGCCTGAGTGTGGGGGTCTACAACACGAAGGGGGAGATGGATATTCTCGCGGATAGTTTGGTGCGGGCCCAGCATGTTTTTGGGGGTTCCATTCATGAGTGAATCCAAGTCGCGTGATTTTTCGGGGGAAGGAATTTACCGCGAATTCATCACGGACCAATACCAGCATCCCCTGAATCATGGGAAAATGTCTCATCCCGATATTTCGCATCGGGAAAAAAACCTTTCGTGCGGGGACGATGTCTCGTTCCAATTGAAGATGGGAAAGAATGGAAAGGTGGAGGATGTTCGTTTCACCGGCCACTTGTGCGTGATTTCCACGGCCTCCGCTTCATTGTTGTCCGAGGAAATCAAGGGAAAATCCCCTGCGCAGATTGAGAAGATGTCCCGCGAGGACGTGTTGGGACTCTTGGGCATTGAGTTGGGTCCTACGCGCTTGAAGTGCGCCATGCTTCCCCTTGATACGATTCAGAACGCATTCAGGATTAATCGAAAATATGGGAAAGGGGGAAAATGATATGGCAGATTTAGAGGTAATGGGCTTGCACGTCGCGGTGGGAGATAAGGAGATTCTCTCCGGGATCGATCTTTCCCTTGATGAAGGAGAAATTGTCGCGCTGATGGGTCCGAATGGGAGTGGGAAGTCCACGCTGGCCTACGTCCTGGCGGGCCATCCCAAATACCGTGTCACGAAAGGGAGCATTCTCTTCCATGGGAAAGACGTTCTTCAAATGAAACCGCATGAGCGTTCCA
>JBBSWQ010000079.1:0-7991 GCA_038046225.1 archaeon | reverse complement strand
TTTTCCCCGCACGAATCCGGCAGAAAGAGAGGCCCGCATCGCTTCTGGAAATTCGGATACCTTTCCTTGGTACGCGAAATAGTTTTCGTATATGATGCTCGGGAATGTATTTCCGGCCGTGAACAGCGTGTAATCGTGATATAGTGTTTCCATCAGCGGGACGGAGGTTTGGGCATCTAATTCTACCCACCCCAATGGGAGGTCGTTCTGTCCATAATTGGAAAATGCGTCTGCTACGGGCAGGAATGTTTCGCTCCCGTTTTCATAGAAGAGAATGAAGTTGGGATCGTTCGCGGCGGATTGAATAGTGGACATGAGGTTTCGGAATCCCTCAAAGATGTACGTGCCTCCCTCTCCTTGCGGGGTGTTGTTCGATGGGTTGTAGCATCCTTCTGCCACGAAATAGGGGTTGTCCAAGTAAACGCCCTTGAATCCTTGGTCCACCATGCTTTGCTTCACGAATTCGGCGTAGTGCTGTTGCCACACGCTGGAATCGTGGCGCATGACCGCCACGTTGTTGGTGGATCCGGACGATCCCTCTGTAATGAGCTGTGGGGCGAGGGTCGGTCCCAGACAGGTTTGGTTAATCAGTGTTTTTCCGCTCGTATAATTGGGTCCGTTGACCGAATGGCCAAAACTGAGAGTGTATCCCATGAAGTTTATTCCGTATGGAGAAACGGTGTTGGCAAAACCGGTTGGTCCCCCGATGACGGGGTGGGTGACGTATTCCCCATAGGCCTTGTCTTCAACCGCTGACGGGTTATACGACCATGTTCCCGTGCCGGAATCGTATTCGTTCTGGTACCAGTCCCACTGGAAGAGACCCATTTTTTCCTGGCTGGATTGTCCAACAGAACAGGGAGCGGATTGGTATTCGTCGCAGGGCAAATAATAGTCTTTTACTTTTTTGAAAAAGTCCACGGGGTCCTGTTCTGTCACTTCCGCTCCCGTGCGGGTCACATCATATGTGGGGGCGGGATAATTCTGGATGAGGTGGAATCCCATCTCCTTGTACCATGCGGGCACATCCGTCCGTGTGGATAGTTTTCCCCGGCTCACGATGGGGGTGGTTTCCACCCATGCCCGATACCGTTGCGTGGCATCGTACCAGTCTCCGGAATAGACTTCCATGGCGTGCGTATACGGGAAGGAAAAATCACTCACAATGAAGGGGTTTTCCCCGTATTCGCTCATGAATAGAGCCGTCGTGTCTCCTCCGCTCGCCCTCCATCCTCGGTGTTTGGCTCGATTGTGGAGGGGATCCATGGAGTAGAGGAGGATTCCCGCCCCGTCGCCCGGATCCACATTATAGTAGGCCTGCATCTGCGTGAACGTGCTCCACCAGACGTGGTTGAACGTTTTGATGTTTGCCGCGGGATCGGTGATGACCGCTCCCGAGAGAGTGGGAATGAGTAACCGGTCTCCGCTGCTTTTTCGAGAAATATTCCAGCGCAGGGTGGCGCGATCCACTCCATAGTGCGTGGTGTTGTTTTTGATGGACATGCTCCACAATACGCGGGGAGAATCCTCCGGCAATTCCGCGTGCAGGGTGACATCAACCAATTGATCCAATTCTCCATTCACAGGGCAATCCGTCCAATAGAGTTCAAGCAATTCTTTGTTTCCGGAAACCCATTGCGAGTACGTGACTGGATTCGCACACGCAAGGGTGCTGTTGATTGACACGGACGCGTGCGAAGGATTGTCCGTGAAATGCGCTTCCCACATGGGGGATGCCGCGTTCAGCGCAAAGATAGATTCGTCCGGGCCGGGGTTATAAATAATTTCACTCACGCCGGGAGTGGGGGAATCGGTAATCGTGATGCCCACTTCCTCATTGGCAAAAGAAATATCCCCAACCAAATCGGTTGGAGGGGGCGGAGGGGTGTCTCCCAGCCCGGCCGTGAGTCCGAGGTCGGAATACCCTCCGAGGTTGTTTCCTAGGATGTTTTCCGCCGCCGGGAAGGTGAGGAATACGAGGAGGATCACAATCATTCCCACGAGCGTGGCCCCTCCAAGGAGGAGGAGGTATTCGAGGGATCCTTGTCCGGGATGGTGCATGACGGTCGGATTAAGCATAGGGATAATAAAAACGAACCGATGCTCCTTCTCGTAGGAACGACCATGGCCGACCTTTTCGATTCGATGGAGAAGATCCGGGAGCACTTTGACGGAGCCTCTTTCCTTGATGGGAATCCCCGCCGGACAAGGGCATTGGAGTCCTATTTCTCCCGACGTGGGGTCATACAGTTGGATTCGATGAAGGATTCGGGGTCCTGGCCCGTGCTCGCGTATCCCACGTCGGATAAGCTTAGGGGCATGGTTGCGGACTGGGAAGTCCGTCACCGGATCCATGCCGCTAAGAAATGGCAGTGGCAGATCACCCATCTCCGCGCCTCGTCCAATGGGACCATCGCCCACGCGAAGAAGGTGATTGATCCCCTCTACTGGAAGCATATCGCCCAATCTTTGACAGATGCGGAGTATCGTTCGGATTCCCGCCGCATGGATTTTCATCCCTCTATATTGATGGATGAGAAATACCGTCCCATGATGGATGCGTTCGTGAACAACCCGGATTACCGGAGGCAGCTCTCGGAGACCGTGAGGACATCCCCGGTGTACCGCGACCATAAAGGGTTGGCGAACCAGGCGAAGGAGAAGCGGAAGATGAAAATGGAAGTCGCCCAGTCCCTCATTGACAAGACGGGGGAACAATTGAAGGAGAGCCGGGATCAATTGTTCATGCTCAAAGAATTATTGCGTTGGAGCGAAGAGAAGTGACGGCGGTCTCCCTGGGTTCGGGTTAAAACCCCTTAATCTCCATTCGAGTCTATGGTGGACGTCCCCGCACTCGTGCGGCAGATCAATGGATTCGAGAAATTCAATCCCATGCAGCAGAAAGTATTGGATGCCCCATGGAGCACGCACAATCTGGTCATCGCCTCCCCCACCGCGTCCGGAAAGACCATCATCGCCGAATTGACGGGGTTAGAATCCATCCTCAATCGGGGGAAGAAGGCCATGTACACCGGTCCCCTGCGTGCCTTGGCGAGTGAGCATTATCAGGATCTAAAACGAAAGTATGGGGATTCCCAAAAAATAAAAATGGCCGTGTCCACGGGGGACTTGGATTCGTCGTCCAAATATCTCTCTCAATATGATTTCATTTTTACCACGTATGAAAAGCTCGACTCACTGCTTATCCACCGTTCCGAATGGCTGCAGCAAGTGGGTGTGTTGATTATTGATGAAGTGCATGAATTGGATTCTGATAGGGGTGCCACACTTGAAATGGTCATTACCAAGCTCCGCATTCTCAATCCCAAATTGCAAATCGTCGCGCTCTCAGCAACGATTCCAAACGCAGACGAGCTTGCAGTATGGTTGAAAGCCGAATTAGTCGAGTCCGATTACCGGCCCGTTCCCCTCAAAGAAGGCGTACACTACCACGAAACCCTCGTTTTCAAGGGAGGAGGAAATGAATTGGACTTTCCGGGGGATGACCCTATTGATTCCATTCTAACGGATACCCTTAAACAGAAAAAGCAGGCATTGGTGTTTGCCAATACACGCAAACGCGCCGAAAGCCTTGCGAAGCAGTCGGGAGAAGTGATTTTTTCAAAATTAACTCCAGAAGAAAAAAAATCGCTTGAAAAAATTGCATCCAAAATAGAAAATATCCTCGAATCCCCTACTGAGCAATGCAAAAAGCTCGCGAGTTTGGTGCGAAGCGGCGTGGCATTCCATCACGCGGGTTTGGTTCAGCACCAACGAGAGTTGGTAGAGGACAATTTTAGAGAAGGAATAATCAAAGTTATTTCCTCAACTCCAACTCTTGCAGCCGGAATTAATTTGCCTGCGTTTCGTGTGATTATTACTTCGCTACAGCGCTACGATTTTGGGGGAATGGTCTCTATTCCCGTACGTGAATACCGCCAAATGGCCGGTAGATGCGTAGCGGGAGACACACTAGTTTACACAAATGAAGGAGCGAAGAAAATCGAAGAAATAGCTAACCACTATTTCAAAGCTGATGAAGTCGGGCAAAAAGATATTGAAACAGAAAAAAGATTGCTTGGTGTTGATATAGAAAATGGTCATATAAGGGAGTTTAAGGTTACAAAGGTATGGAAAAGAAAAACTGACAAGTTAATAGAAATTGAGACTAGGAGTGGAAAACGAATTAAATCAACGGAAGAACACCCTTTGTTGTGTTTTACAAAAATAAATGCAGGCAAGCCCAGGATTTCGCGATTTCATGACACTACTGAAATTTACAAAAAGGTCTTTGAATTAAGGGAAAATTACAATTACGGCCCCGCAAAGATTGCATCTTTGCTTCAAATTCCAAATAAAGAAGCGATGATTCAGCACTGGTTATATGAAAAAAGAGTTCCACTCAACATTAAACCATTTGAATGGAAAGAGGCGAAAGAACTAATCATAGGAACAAACTACACCAATACCGATTATCTCTCTTGTCCAATCAATTTTGAAGTAACAGGAAAGATCCAAAGACCGATTGACTTAGTTTCAGACGAACTTTTTCTTAAGAAAGGAAATATAGTAATGAATAAAACAGGCCACCAATGGCATAAGTTTCCAGAAGAATGGTCTGAAAATCTTTGCCGATTTATCGCTAAAATAATGTCAGATGGAAACATTTATTATAACATAAAAGACAACTCTTACTTAATTCGTTATTACAATAAAGACTATCAAATCCAAGAAGAGTACCGTGGAATTGTTTCTGTGTTGTTTGGAAAGGATATCAAAAAAATTATATGGCGGAGAGGCAGTCACCACACCTCTTTTAAGTCGTTAGCAGTTG
Source organism: archaeon (assembly GCA_038046225.1). Lineage (GTDB taxonomy): Archaea > Iainarchaeota > Iainarchaeia > Iainarchaeales > VGJJ01 > VGJJ01. The sequence goes on along the minus strand of JBBSWQ010000079.1, from coordinate 3,157 downwards.
GTAATTTCTTCAAAAATATTGGGGTTCCTGCTGGAAAAAAATCGTTTATTCTAAAACTTCCTGAAGTCCTCTATTATTTGCCTAAAGAAATGGTTAAAGCATTCATCAAAGAGTATAGCGATTGCGATGGATGGGAAACAAAAGTAGGCTATTTTATGATTACGAGCAGCGAGAGACTTGCACGTGAATTGTGCTTGCTCTTATCAAAAATAGGTTATATTGGACGCCTCTATAAAAAGAAGCCAAACAGTTTCCGTAAAAGTCCCATTTGGGAAGTTGGAGTTTCAAAAAGCCAATTTCACGAAGAGACTAACAAAAGAAAAATTGGACAAATTTGCCCCGATCAAATAAAAAACGTAAAAATAATTGAGACAGACGAGTACGTTTATGATGTCACATTGGAAGAAGGCCATAATTTTATCGCAAATGGATTAGTAATACACAATAGCGGAAGGCCCAAATATGATGTTACGGGCGAAAGCATCGTCCTGTGTAAAACCGACATGGAAGCGGAAGATGTGATGCGAAACTACATTTTGGGGAAAATGGAAGAAGTAAAATCAAAATTGGGAGTAGAGCCCGTGTTGCGCATGCATTTGCTCGCACTCATTGCCTCACGATTTGTGTTTGACGTTGAAACCATGGACGATTTCTTCTCGCGCACGCTGTATGCACACCAATACAAGGATTTGGATAATCTCAAACGCATGTTACGCGCGCTTGTAAAAGAATTATATGAACTGGAATTCATTGATGGAGAGGATAATCGTTTTGGGTGCACTAAAATTGGCCAGCGCGTGGCGGAATTGTACTTAGATCCTCTTTCCGCGGATGCATTGATCAAAAAAATAAAGAGAAAAGATCTCACCGTATTTGGATCGCTCTTCGCTATTACTGATACCACTGAATTTCGCCCCTATTTGTCCGTTTCGCGGAAAATTGAAGCGGAGAAATGGGAAGAATTGCAGGCGAACATCACCCAATTGCCATTAGACTCTCCTGATTTGGTATTTTCAGATGGACAGATTCTCGAAAAGTTTCAAACCACCCAATTTTTGGATGCGTGGATTGGAGAAATGGGGGAACAGGAGTTGTTGGAGAAATTTAACATCGCTCCCGGAATCATTCGCACTAAATTGCTGAACGCCGATTGGCTGGTGTATGGGATGGTTGAACTGGCACCATTAGTGGGAGCCCAGCCCCACGTGGGGATGCTCGCCAAGCTCCGCAAGCGGTTGAGTGCGGGAATCAAGGAGGAGCTTATTTTGTTGTGTGAATTGCAAGGCATTGGGCGCGTGCGGGCTCGCCGCTTGTATAATGTGGGCATCAAGAACGTCTCCGATGTGAAAAACACGAGCGTGGAAAATCTCTCCAAAGTGATTGGGGTGGCCACGGCGATGAAAGTCAAGCAAACCCTTGGAGAAACCCATGAAAGGGGAACCAAGAAGAAGATTGAGACGCAGTTGAAGGAACAGAAGACGCTGTTTGACTAGAAAAATACGATATACTTAAATATATCAAACATTTACGTAGATAGTATGGGCACCATGACCTTTTCCACGGATGATACGACGGAAAAACTTATTCGCGACTTGGCTAAGGGCAAGTATGGGGAGAAAAAGGGCGCGATTGCGGCGACCATCAAAGAAGGAATCCAAAAATTGAAAGAGGAACGGGATACCCAATTTTATCGGCGGCGCGCTATCGCAAGGCTTGAAAAGGGATACGATATGGGAAAGATTCGGTACAAAACAAGGGCCGAATTGTATGACCGAGATTGAACCCATTTTTGTGGATACGAATATCCTTGTCTATGCCCATCAAAAAGTTCATGATAGAAGGAATGACACCGCCCGGCAGATACTGAAAGAATGCTTTGAGGGAAAGACACTATTGACTATTAGCAATCAGATTTTGGGTGAATTCTGCCGTGTGGTTCGGCATAAGATGGATCGACCGCTCCCTGATTGGGAGATAATCATCATTCTCCAGGATATCCTGGCAACTCCTTCGTTCAAAATTGTCAACTATTCGAGTCAGACAGTGGTGTCCGCGATGAAGGAAGGGTGCGATGTTTTTATCTGGGATGCCATCATTGCCCAGACCATGAGGGAAAATGGGATTACAACCATTTACACGGAAAACACGAAGGATTTTCAAAAAATCAAAGGAATCAAGCCCATCAATCCGTTTGCCGAATAGTTAAAAAAAAATAGGAGAGTGACACCCGTTCCCATAAACAAACTTTTTAAAGGAACGGGTATCCATTCATGCTATGCGATGGATGTTATTGGTTGGGAGCTTGGTGTTGCTGGCATCTTTTTCTTTCGCCGCTGGTCAGCTTGTTTCCTTTGATGGTATGTCGCCGTTGAAGGATGGTCATAAGTTTGTTCCATTTACTGGATTGGATACAGTTGAGTATAGGGGCATCACGTTCAAGGATTTTATTGATAAGGAGATTTGGTTGATTTGGCAGCAGCAACTTTCATCCGAAGAACAGCAGTGGGTTCCAGGAAATAAATTCATTTCAAAAACATTGTTTGGTTACACCTGGACGAATACGGTGTACATTACGAGTGCTTTGTCTTGGGGGACGGCCGTGCCGCAGGATACGGTAGTAGCCAAGCTCGTCGTCCTTGACCATTTGAATCGACGTCATTTTTATCCAATTGTTGCCGGGGTGCACACGGCCGAATGGAGTCAATCTGCCAGTCCTGCTCACAGCAACGATTTGCCATTTGTTTTAGGACCAATCGTGAATCCGCCCTGGAATGGGAAAGAGTATTTTGCGGAGATTCCATTAGGCGCAACAATAATTCCAAAGCGAATTTACATTGAATATGTGAACCCCGGAACCAGCGGGGGCGCGCTGTCGATTACTGCAATCACGTTCAATCGGACAACGGCGCGTGTTTATTCTTAATTCAACAACTGCCCAAGCGCATGAGACGTGATATTCCATAAAGAAGCTTGAGAAAACTAGCTGCGCATCTTTAATCGCACTCAGTTAACTGGGGCGGAGTCGGCCCGAAGACCAAGATAGTAAACCGTGAGACCGGAATGAAGAAATGGTCTACCCAAAGAATTCTTTTTCCAATACTTCTTTCACGAGCTTGGGGTCTATTTTGAGTTTGATGAAGCGCGTCTGTCCCTTGAC
>JBBSWQ010000078.1:0-1905 GCA_038046225.1 archaeon | reverse complement strand
ACCAGCACGTTGTATTTCCCTTCCCTGAATTCTTCCAATAGTTCAATCTGTTCTTTCTGGGACAATCCTTTATCGGTTTCTGATTTGTTTGCTTGTCCGATGAATCGGGCGGCGCGAATCCCTTCTTGTTGGTTGAGCATGTCGGTGACCGTGGAGACGGATTCTCGGTAGTGGTTGAATACGAGGACGCGGGATTCGGGGGTTGTAGAAAATTGATTCTTCAAGATGGTCGCGAGTTCTTTCATTTTGGGGTGCTCGGTGGCATTTTCGGTCATGACTTGAGTGAGTTTGAGCGCTTGGAGGATGGCCGGGTGTTCCGCGATGAGCTTGGCGGCCTTGGGGCTCCCGGATTGTTTACTGGCGTGTTTCATTTTGTCCAAATAGGTTTGCAGGGCATGGATTCCCTGGCTCTCCAAGAGGGTAATGGCGTGCGTGACCTTCAATACGGCGGCTGCCTTGGATACGGCTTGGTATAATTGGGGTTTGGTGGGGCCATACTGCATCATATCCTGTCTCAATCTCACTTGGAGTTCGAGCAAATCCTGCCTTCGGATGTACGAGGCGTGCATGTTTCGTGCGTATCCAATTTTTTTGAAGAAATTTAATTGCTCGTGGAGGAATAATTGGAATTGGTGCTTGATGTCGTGGAATTCATTCGGGAGTTTGACTTTTATCCACTCCACGTGAATATCGTTCAAGTAGGGTTTCACGTCCGCATCTTCAAGGGTCTTCACGACAATATGGTGGATGTACAAATTCTTGCAAATATCCTGCACCTCTTCTTCAGTGGATCCTGGCGAGGCCGTGAGGGCGAGGATGTGTTTGTGGGCGGTGGCGGATTGCATGTATTTTTGGGCCAGGAACACGTAGGCATATTCTTTCACGGCGCGATGCGCTTCATCAAAAATAACCAATTGGACCTCGTTGAGGTTCATTTTTCCAGTGAGGATGTCGTTCTCGATGGTTTGGGGGGTGGCCGCGATGATGGTGGACTCGTTCCATATTTCCGCCCTTTTTTCGGGGGATAGTGCCCCAGTCAACACCGAGATGCTTTCGGGATGAATCGTGAGGAACTCCCTCATCCGGGTCTGGTGCTGCACGGCCAATGGTTTGGTCGGGGCGAGGAACACTATTTTTTTTTCCGGGTTCTTTTCCAGCATCCTCGCGGTGAGGAGGGCGGCGATCACTGTTTTTCCGAGTGCAGTAGGGGCCACCACGAGGGAGTTTCCTCTTTCCTCTATTTGGGCCACGATGACCTCTTGGTAGAGGCGTCGTTCGACCGTGCCGGGTTTGAGGAGGGGGTGGGAAATATACTCGGTCATACGGGAATAGGCCCCCGTCCCCGTATTTTAAATCCATCAATACCTCTCCGCCGTGAAAAATGAACGATACGGCCTCCTTTCCCCTTTTTAGGGCATTTTCTGTTTTTTGGGGGAAAATGGGGCTTCAATCAGGTTTATAATTTCCATGCACCCCCATGGATACTATCCCACATAACGTGGGGGTTGGAAATAGGTTGGGAGGTTGGGAAATTTTATGGCAGAATTGCCCTTAGCAGCCGTCGATCGGATTATCCGTAAGGCCACCGGCATCCGGGTGTCCGAAGAGGCCGCCAAAGTCTTGGCGGATCATCTCGAAGAGATTGGTCTCACCCTCTCGCGCGAAGCATCCATCTTCTCCAAGCACGCCAACCGCAAGACCATTACCGGTGCGGATATACGACTGGCGATAAAGAAATAATTTAGTCCCAATTTAGAACCATTCTGCGGCAAACTTATTTTGAATCTAGATTGTAATGCAGACACTGGAGGTCTGCCTTGGATAACCCTGAAAACACCGAAGAATTATGGTCACTATTCCGTCATTTTTTCCCTGAATTCTCTCGAAACCACGCTCGAATATACC
>JBBSWQ010000077.1:8624-10294 GCA_038046225.1 archaeon | reverse complement strand
TGACCAAGTCCGTCGTGAATGGGGAAAGGAGGCAATCCCTCATCGAGTTGATACTAAAATACGGGTATCTTTCCCCCGAATATGTGAAGCGCGCCTATGAATTATTTGACGAATACCACCCCTTCGAGGTCGATCCGACCTTGGATGCTGTAATAAAGGGTCAAAAGATGCAGGAGTGGTGGTCCACGCACGTAAAAGTCATGGGGCAATACGGCATGAATCGGGAAATGGTGCAGAAGATTATTCACGAGCAGCCCCTCAATCCGCGGGAAGGATTGGGCACATTCTTGGACACCTTATACTCTCGCAACATTCCCCTGCTGATTCTTTCCGGCTCCATCACGGATTTGATTGAAGGATTTTTGAAGAAGGAACATTTCTGGAGAGAAAATATTCACGTCTATTCCAATCGGTTTGCATTTGACGAGAATGGGCGCGTGACGGGGTATCAGGGAAAGATTATTCATGCATTAAACAAGGGAGAACATGCTATCGCCGACACGCCCCATTTTTCCCGGATTGCGGAACGAAGAAACGTCCTCCTCATGGGGGATAGTATAGATGACGTCGATATGGTCAATGGGATGGAATACGATACCGTCCTGAAAATTGGCTTTTTCAATGGTGCGGATGAGGCGCACCTCCCGCATTTCAAAAAGGTCTATGATGTGCTCATCTTGAATGATGGTCCCATGGATTATGTGAATGGGCTATTGAATGAGATGACAATGTGAAAACCCTGCTCGCCGCTCATTTTTTGCATATCCTTTTATTCGTGTGCCGCCCCGTGTTGTATATGAAACGAATGACGGCGACGAGAGCACGCTTGGTGTCCAATACCAGGTCCAAACCCTCACCGGATGTGATTGAGCAGTTGAAAGCCAGTTTTGACGATATCCGTGCCGGTCGGATTCGGAAAGCAGTTCATTGATTATTCCTCAATTGTTTTTCGGTATACGTCAATATTTTTTCGCACGAGATCAATGATTTCTTGTTGTCTTTTTTTGGGACCGAATGCAACGAGTAGTGCCTTTTCATTGACGGGGTAAATAATGAAATAGAGTCGTTTTCCCTCGTATTTCTTTTCCCTGAACCATTCCGGTCCAAGGGATTTTCCCGTATGAATGTTTGTTTCAAGCTGGCGTATTATTTTTCGGATCCATTCTTTCTCAGCTGGTTCAAGCGTTTCGAAAAGCAGAGTGAATTGTTCGGTCTCCATCACTTCAAATGGCATGCGTGAAGCGTCGACGACTTGTTTTTATCTCTACGTTAAAAAAAATCGGAGCTGACCCGAATAATCATAAGCAAGTGGACCCGGGAGGATTCGGAACGCACCCCTTCAAACTTTGAGAAAGTTTGATCAAATCAATAAAGTAGCGCCCAGTCAAAAGAAAACAAGGGGTATTGTGTTGCAATACCAATGGACCCGGGAGGATTTGAACCTCCGACCGTCGCTGTATAAGAACGCTGCTCTACCAGGCTGAGCTACGAGTCCATTGAAATAATTGACCTATCGTGGGTTTGATAAAACCCACTGCGTAGCTTTCGGTTGGTCCAATCGAAACTGGACAGGCTCTGAGCTACGAGTCCATCTGTTATTTTTGACCGATCACGGGTTGTAAAACCCGTGGGTAGCTTTCGGTGGGTCCAATCGAAACTGGACAGGCCCT
>JBBSWQ010000077.1:0-8614 GCA_038046225.1 archaeon | reverse complement strand
ATAGGGGTTGGGCTGGCCGAAAAAAAGAGAGGGGAGGGGGGGATCAAGTATGCCCCCCTTCCGTGTGGGTAGTGAATTAATCCATGTCTCCCATTCCACCCATGTCGGGCATTCCTTTTCCTTTTCCGGATGAGGAGGCCGCGATGATGTCGTCGATGCGCAGAATCATCTGCGTGACTTCGGAGGCGGAGGTGATGGCTTGCGTCTTGATACGCAGGGGTTCCACGACATTCAATTTTCGCATGTCGTCGATCTTGGCTTCATAGACGTTGACGCCCAAATACTTTCCTTCTTTCCCCTTGTGCCGGGCCCGCAATCCCACCAGCGTGTCGATGGGGTCCATTCCGGCGGTTTCTGCGAGAGTCTTGGGAATGATTTCCATCGCGTCCGCGAAGGCGTTGATGGCTAATTGTTCCCTTCCTCCTACATTTTTGGCGTATTCGCGGAGTTCCATGGCGATTTGGATTTCCGTGCTGCCTCCTCCCGTGACGACTTTGCCATCCTTGATGGCCGAGGATACGGATCCCAGCGCGTCGTTGATGGCCCGTTCGGCTTCATCGATGACGTGGTTGGAGCCTCCCCTCACGAGGATGGTGACGGCCTTGGGATTCTTGCATCCCTCGACGAATACCATGTTGTCTCCGGCGATTTTTTTCTCGGAGACCAATTTGGCGTGTCCCAAGTCATCCTTGGAGATGTCTTGAATCCGTGAGACTATTTTTCCTCCCGTGCTCTTGGCGAGCTTCTGGAGGTCGCTCTGCTTGACTCTCCGCACGGCGAGTATTCCGGCTTTGGAGAGGAAGTGCTGGGCGAGGTCATCGATGCCTTTCTGGCATATAACAACCGTGGCGCCGCTCTTCTGGATGCTTTCCACCATCTTGCGGAGCATTCCTTCTTCCTGGTCCAGGAATGCCTGCAATTGGTCCGGGGACGTGATTTCGATCTTGGCATCCGTTTCGGTTTCCTTGATCTCCATCGCCGTGTCAATCAGTGCGATTTTGGCGTTATCCACCGATCGGGGCATTCCGGGGTGGACGACTTCCTTGTCGAGGACGATTCCCTTGATGAGTTCCGACTCATGGAGGGAGGCGCCTGTCTTCTTCTCTATTTTGACGTGGTCCAGTTCGATGGTGTATTTCCCGTCATCTTTCTCCGCGACGGTCTGCACCGCGTCCACGACCAGGTCGGCGAGGCGTGCTTCGGCTTCGGCGGATTTTCCGGTCATGGCGGTCAATGCTATTTTTCGCAATGTTTTCGTATCATCGAACGAGAGGGGATCGGCAATCTCGATGGCGATCTCTTTGGCCTTTCGTTCGGCTTGACGGTATCCGTTGATGATGATGGAGGGATGGATATCGTCATCGAGCAATCGCTCGGCATTCCCCAATAGTCCACCGGCCAGCACAACGGCACTGGTGGTTCCGTCTCCAACTTCACTATCTTGCGTCTTGGCCACTTCCACGATCATCTTTCCGGCGGGGTGGTCGATTTGCATTTCGCTCAGGATGGTGGCTCCATCGTTGGAGATCGTGACATCTCCCATGTCGTCCACGAGCATCTTGTCCATTCCCTTGGGTCCGAGCGTGGATTTCACGGCGTTCGCGACCGCTTTGGCGATGAGGATGTTGATCCGTTGTGCGTCTCTTCCGAGGACGCGTCGGCTTCCTTCTGGAAGGAACATCATGGGTTGATTCATTGATTTATTGTCGGCCATTCGTAAAACCTCCGAAAAAGACCAAATTCGTCATTAGACGAATTATTGTTTGTTTTTCAAGGGCGAATAGGGTGTTTCTCCCTCCTTCGTGCCTGAATAGATGATTTAGATGGATATAACTGTTTAAAATCACATCTTTTTGGCTGGATGTGGCTGTTGAAACATAATCTCAATACATACTCCCAAAAAAGGGTCCATGCTCATCGTATTATGGAATTCAAACCTTCTCTTTCTCCGGAAGTCCTTGCGTGGCTCGTTTTGCATGGGTATTCCTCCCCTTCCTTCCTCGCTAAAGGAAAGAGTGGGGCCGTGTGGAAAGTGGATAAGGGAGGCCGGTTCTTTGCCGTGAAGGTGGAGCATGAGCATTCCACCCGGAAACGGATGATTGAGCAGGAGGCCCAATTGCTGCGCATGGTCAACCAATTGGGGGTGGGTCCCAAAGTTGCAGATGTGGACATTGAGGCGGGCATCATTGTCATGGATCTTGTGGATGGGGTTCCTTTGTCGGATTGGATTGAGAAGTGTGAGAGCCGGGACCAGATGGAGCGGGGATTGACGCGCTTGTTTTCCCAGCTGCGGAAATTGGACAAGGCGGGCATCGATCACGGGCAGTTGGGGGGTTCGCTCCACAATATTCTCATGAGTCCGGGTGACCAGCCCACCATCATCGATTTCGAAAAAGCATCGTATGTGCGGGGCGTGCACAACGTGAGTAAGATCAAGGAGGTCCTGCTCGGTGGGCGCACCCCTCATTCCAAAAAAGTCCTCCTGGTTTGGCCCCCCGCGGTGGAAGAGCTGCATTTTTAATTAATGCATCATTTTTGTGCATGACATGAATTTTTTGTTTGGCACCCCTTCGCGTGTATTTCGCCGGGATTTTACTTGGTTTGTTTTCATTCAGGTTCTTATTTGGATCAAGGTCGTTTTCGCTTTCTTTTTGTTTGGGGTGGGCATCACCTATTCCGGGCTTCCGGTCTTGATTTCGGTTCCTTTCGCCTATCTTCCCGCATTTGCGTATTCGTTCCAGTGGGGGGAATGGGTCTTTCATCAGGTGATGCATGTCTCCATCGCGGCGTGGGTCTTTCTCTTAGCCAAGCATGTGCGTTCATGGCGTTGGTCGGAGATGTCTTTCCTTTTTTTGGTGGCCGTGTTCCTCCATAATGTGGGGTATTGGCTCACATCCACGCATCCTTCGTTCCTTTTTTCCGTGCGTGATTTTCTTTTCGATTATTTCACGTTGTGGGGTTTCTTCCTCTTCTTCCGTTGGGTGTTCCGTGTCTTTCCGCAGGGAGCTGGGTGGAAAATTCCTTTCTTGGAGGGAACGGTCGTGGGGAATCGGCGCCTTCGGGCATTGCCCCAAATAGCATATCGGGGTCGCCGCGGACCGTAAGGTATAGTCAATTGATCAAAAATAACCAATAACGGCAGTTAGTTACAGTTAACTATATTAACTCCAAAAAATAAGTATAGTTTGAGCATCAAAAGATACTGGATTAGTCACTATGGTTAAAGAAACACAACGAAAAGGGTTGGGTTCAACCGAATCACGCATTCTCTCAGATTTGGCGGCAGAGGGGAATGTTGTTTTCTCCATTGAAGAATTGGCCCAAAAGACGAGTACACGGGCTCTTGCCCGAAAAATGGCGAGCACGTTGTCAAAAAAAAAATGGGTGGAGCGGTTGAGCAAGGGTCTTTATCTCATCCTCGAATTGGCAGCGGGCAGTACACCCGAGTGGTCTGAAGACTCATTTTATATCGCGTCCAAATTGGCACAACCGTATTATATTGGATATCTGTCGATGCTTCACTATTACAGCTGGACGGAACAGGTTCCCACCACCGTCACAATTGCTACCATCAAAATAACCAAGCCAAAAACGATTCATGGGACAAAGTATGAATTTTTTACGCTCTCGGCGAAAAAGTTTTTTGGATACAAGGAGGTAAATATCCGTGGTCACAATGTGATTGTCTCCGATGCGGAAAAAACACTGATTGATGCGTTAGACCATCCCGAATATTGTGGGGGGATTGATGAAGTAAAGAAAGCCATTGCGTATGCAAAAGTGGATTGGGGCAAGGTTATTGCATATGCGGAAAGCATGGGAAATGGTGCTATCTACAAACGGTTGGGATTCCTTCTGGAAGAAATGAACATTCCCGTTTCAAAGGAGATAATTGAAAGCCTGCGAAGACGGCTAACGACAGGGTATGCTCCATTATATCCGACGGCGGGCAATAACGGAAAATATAACACTCGTTGGAATATTCAAATTAATACGGATATATCGCGGGGAGATTTAGAATGATTGGTAAAACAGAATTGCAACGCATATCTTCCAAACGAAGGGTGAAAGATTTAGCATTCATGGAAAAAGATTATGCTCTTACATGGGTGCTCAAAGCCATTTCGCTGAATTCAGTTCTCTCCGAATCTCTCGTTTTCAAGGGAGGCACCTGCATTAGTAAAATGTATGCTGATAATTATCGACTTTCCGAAGACTTGGACTTTTCCCTAAATAAAAAACACACCCTATCGCTTAACGAATTAGTTCGCGAACTCGAAGAATCATTTGAACTAATTTTATCTGAAGGAGGGCCCCAACTCCATGTCAAAAACCCGGGAAGAATGGAGAACAAAGGATACATTTCTGTCCGAATTAGTTACCTTGGGCCGCTTGCTCATCAGGGCGAAATAAAATTAGAAGTGTCCCTGCAGGAAGCTATTATTTATGCCCGGTCTAAGTTGCCCTTAAAGGAATCGATATATCCGGATATCGCTCCATTTTCAATCAACTGTTATGGAATATATGAGGTGATAGCGGAAAAAATAAGGGCCATATTCCAACGTGGTAAAAGTCGGGATTATTATGATGTGTGGATGCTAACTGGGGATCAGCAATTTAACGAGGTGGCACGAAAAAGCCCTTCCGAGCTGATAAAATTAGTTGAAGAAAAATGTGAACTAAATAGGATTGAATTCGAGCCTGAACTAATGTTTTCAGATAGTCGACTCAACGATGCAAAACGATATTGGGAAGATTCCCTTGGGCGGATGGTCTTCGGGTTGCCGGAGTTTGAAATCGTTTTGGGGGAAATTCGGGAAAGGTTCTTTTTCGTTGATCAATTGTCACTTTTTTCGAAGGATATGGACATTGAACATCTCGATAATATTTTCAGGGATCGTTTCCATCCGCCCCTCATACGGCGGGCATTCAAGATAGTGGAGGGCTGGCTGGATTCCAAGAAAAAATCAGATGTATTAAAGGCTATGACGACCGTCTCCAAAATAGTCGAGAAAGAGTATGGGGGATTCTTTATTCAAGTTATTGGGGTCCTACTGGATCTTCAAAATGACCGTGACATGGATATTCGAGATGAAGCAATTGCGCTATTAACGAAAATTCAAAAACATTAATGGATCCATTGTTTTCAATTGAATACGGCTGTGAATTCGAATCCAATCTTCTTTAGACTGGCCATCAATGTTGCCGCGAACAGATATCCATTCACGTATCGTCTCCCGTACGGGAATTTTCCTTTATCAGTGGGATTGATTGTTATAATTGGAATTTTCGGTCCACTTCTCGGATGAGCACATCGCATGCGCTCTTCACGGCTTCTAATTGTTTGATGATGTGTTCTTTTTCCTGCTCCACATCCTGTATTTTTTCGTAGGGTTCAATAGCCTCGCGGAGCATTCCGTAATCGATATACGTGTAGGGGTGCGCATTCATCTTGAGTGCGATGCGTTCCACCATTTTTCCGAGCCAGATGTTCATTTCATCCTTGACTTGTCCCTTGATTTGTTTTCCGTCATCGAGGTATTGGCGCATCATATTGGTGACGGTGGCGCGGGGGAATGGGAGTTTGCTCTCTTCCATGGTCCCTTCTTCATCCATTGGAACAATGGGGGTCTCAATGGGGGTTTCTTCGTTTACTTGTTCATCAGCCATCGCGTCGCCTCCGGCGCTTTTTCGGTTGAGGTATTTAGGCGGAAAACCGGTTATAAATCCTTCTCGAAATCCCCCGGATGGAAACCTTTTTAGGTGCCCCTGGGCTGGTTCCGGGTATGCGTTTCCTTTTCGTCGGGGTCTTGTTCCTCCTTCTCGTGGGGGGGAGTTGGGTCTGGGCCCAGGGTGCCGGGTCCGGGGGTGGTCCGGGGGCCCCGGGTGATTCAGGTCCTGGGTCTCCAGGCGCGGGAAGCGTGTCGAATGATGGTCCTACTCCCATTGGGGGATTTGGTCTCTTCGATGGTTCCTGTCTCTTTGGGAATGAAGTTCAACGTCTCGTGGTGTGTGAGGGGACGCCCTGCAATGTCAATCCCTCGAATCATATTTGTGCATCCTCCTATTCGCTGCTCCAATCCCTTTCCTGTGCGGGTCCGGCTCCCATTTCAAAGTGGGGCGTGAATTCGGGATTGGGTGCCGCGTGCTGTAAGTTGGGGGGATCCTGCACCGTGCTGGGAACTCCTGATAATTGGAAAGTGGGTGTTTCTTCCTCCTCCCTCATTCCCAATGCCACTCTTCCGGTGGTGGAGGATGCGCGTTCCGTGCGTGCGGTGCGTCGTTCTCTGTCGGAGTGGTTTGTGGCTCCATTCGTTTCGGGTCGGGCCAAGTTGGTCCGATCAACGGATAGTGGTTTGACGTGGCCGGGTTCTTTTTTTATTGATTCGTTGATTCCTTCCGTGTCGCTCCCCTTGAACGTGTCGCTTTCCTCAGTCGTGGTCGAGTCTCCCTCCCTGGGAGTGGGGCAGGATGGTTCCCTGCATCTTGTTTTTTCGGCGCGTGATTCCTTGAGCGGGGGGAGTGCGGTGTATTATGCGTCGTGTCCTCCTACTTCTGCGTGCGGTTCTTCCTCGGATTGGACCGCCTCTCTTGTTCTCGATCCCTTGTTCGATGTGGATGCGGTCACCGGTCTCTGGAAGTATGGGTTCGGTTCCCCTAAACTCGTGGTGGGGGGGAGTCAGGTTCACCTCGTTTTCGATGACACGCATCCGGAGTCCCCGGCGCGTTTTGATGGTATCATTTATCGTTCCTGTGATTTTTCCCTTGGGTGTGATTCGTTCACTGATTTTTTTTCCATCGGTGCCTCTCCCGATATTTTGAATGGGTTGAATGGGGGATACCCTCGTTCCCCTGCGGTGGCCATTGATTCCGGGGGCAATCTTCACGTGGCGTATCTGGATGCTTCGGGCATTTTGTATGCGCGGGCCCTTTCTTCCTCCACGCAATGGTCTCCTTCTTCATTGGTGGCGGGGGGCTTTTTTGCCCGTTCCCCTTCCCTTTCCGCGGGGGATGATCATTTGCTCGTGGTGAGCGGGACCGATGATTCAATTCGTGTTTTTTCCTGTCCGGATGGTTTGTGCACGCTTCCGGGCTCCCTTCCCGCGTGGGTGGATGCGAGTTCTTCCTTCGATGCGCTTTCTTCCTCCCTGGGTTGGTCGGGGGTTGTGGGTCTGGTCTCTCCTTCCGATGGGGAGAAAGCCATTGTGGTGGGCTCCTCACTCGTGAGTGGGGTCCGTCGTTTAGTGGGGGTGTTCCATGATGCGGACTCCTCCTACTCCACGGGGCTTCGCTCCCTCACGGATGGGAATGCGGATGTTTCTTTCCTGGGTGTTTCGGATTTGGGGGGGCTTTTTTTCAATGGAAATGAGGTCTTTGCCTCGGCGGATTTTTTATTATTGAGAGGCTCGAATGCGTTTCTCCTTTCTTCGGATGTCCTTGATTTTTCCAATGGTTCCCCTCAATTATCGAGCCTCTCTCCCGATTCGGGGGTGTGGACGAATGGGGCGATCACCAATCCTTCGGGGACGGATTTTTTGCAGGTGGTGGATGTGGATATAGTGGATTCCGATGCCGGTGATGCGTTGTATGCGAGCGTCTTCCTCTCTTCCTCTTCGGGCGGGGAGGAGTATCCTCTCCTCCTGCATCAGCAACTCACTTCTCCTCCTCTCTCGAGTGGAGTGGTGTGTGATTCCTCCGTGTTCACGTCTCCTGTTTCGTGCGCGTTGACGGTTTCTCTCTTCAGTGTGTCGAAGGGCCTGGCCGTGCCGAATGGTTCCTATTATCTTACCGTGAAAGTGGAGGATAGTGCGGGGGGAGTGGGCTCCCTTTCTTCTTCCCAGCCCATCCAGGTGGTGGCTTCTCTTTCCAATTTGATTGTGAACAAGCCCCTTACGAGTGAGGTGTGGCATCAGAAGAATCCCTCCCAGCATGTGATTGATTTTGTGGCGCAGGATGCGACGTTCGCCCAATCGCTGGGGATCAAACTTACTGCGGTTAGTGCCTCCGGCTCTTCGGTTGATTTGGGTTTGGTGGATGTGGCCTCGCATGATTCGACGGTGGGAGATTGTTCCCTTGCTTCGGCAGATTATTCCTGTGACACGATCGTCGCGGTCCCTTCCGATCTTCCGGAGGGCGTGTACAATCTTGTCCTCTCCATCACGGAGGATGGGATTTCCACTTCTTCCAAGACAGTGTCTAGCATGACCTTGGATGTTCAGGGACCCCATTTCACGGATTCTTCTCCTTCCGGCACCATTCCCTCTTTTCCTTCGACGATTTCTTTTTCCTTGAGTGATTTTTCAGGAATCGATGCCGGGGCCCTTATCGAGGTGCAGGTGAATGGGGTGGATTTGGATTCTTCACCCGACTGTACTCCTTCTTCGGGCATCGTTTCCTCCCTCTCCTGCACGGTGGATTTCGATCCGGACATTCTTTCCTTGCAGGGTGAATCCACTTTTTTGGATGTGGTCGTGTCTTCGTTCGATGGGTGGGGGAATGAGGGGAGTTAGTCATTCGGTTTTACGGTGAATCAGCCCATTCCTCCTTCCGGGGGTAACGACTCGGGTGGATCGGGTGGGGGGGGTGGTGGGGATTATGGCGGTGGTGGTAGCGG
>JBBSWQ010000076.1:0-26617 GCA_038046225.1 archaeon | reverse complement strand
CGATAGGACTTTCCGTGGTCAATTAGAACCGTTTCGAATCGGATGTCCGACCGAACGCTTTTATAGGTGGGCCGCGTTGGGAGTACTACGTATTGGGAGTTAGGGAGGGAGCCATACTGCAACTTGTTGCAGCTCCCTGGTTCCTCCCCTTATATTTGCTCTTTCTAAACCCGAATCCCATCTTCAAATCGTGATGAAAATTCTCGCGGGGAAATCATGTTGATTCCTCTGTACGATCCTACGCGCAAAAAATGGGGATCCCCCGAGACGATATAGGAAGCGCCCCCGGCAATGGCAGCGTGTACGAAAATATCATCATCCGGATCATCATGAATAACGCACGGAAATTCATGGGGGACTACCAGCGTCGATCGTTCTAGGTAAATGGCTAATAGTTGTTGGAGACGCGTTTCATCCACACTCTCAGTCGTACTTTTGGGCGCGAAAAAACATCATTCAATTCACCAATGATGGGTGCGGTGATACAGTTGATGAACTGACCTGCTATCAATCGCTCGATGATTGCCGCAGGGGCTCCTTCCTTGACGAGTACGGCCGAGACCAGGATATTAGTGTCGAGGACGGCTCGCACGCGCATGCCGAACGTCGTGGACCAGTTCATTGACCGCGTTTTCACTCAAATGATTTTTAACGCTAGCGCGAATTTTTTGAAACTCCTGGAGCATATGTTCCGTATCCATTTTTTTGAGCAAGATGGTATTCTTATCCAGCGGGGTGACCAAAAAAAGGGTGTCCATTCCGGACCCTGTGAACGCACGGGTCTTGCGGGGAACAATCAACTGCCCACGCGTGGACATCCGGGTGGTTTCGATGATGGCATCCATACTCATCACCCATTAAACGCATTAATAAGACTTACTTAAAAATAAGATAAAATGATTAGGGGAAGGAACCACGATGGGAATCAATCAACAACAATGGGAGAAAAAATACCTATTTCCCAAATCGACGAACCCGATTGGCGAATTCATCCACAGCTACACGTAGATCTTCTTTTCCGAATTCCGGCCAGAACTTGTTGAGGAAATATAATTCCGAATACACACTCTGATAGGTCAAAAATCCAGACATCCGCTGCGTGTGCCCCGTGCGAATCACGAGATCAGGATCCTGAAAATTGGAATAGAGATAGTTCTTGAACGATTCCTCATCCAACGCATCCAATCCCGCAGGGTTGGTAATCGCGTCTCGCGCGATGCGCTTCGCAGCATCCACTATTTCGGCACGGCCATTATACCCCATGGCCACATTGATGACTCGTTTCGCGCAATCCTGGCTCTGCTCTTGGATACGATCCATCTTGGCCCGCAATCGGGAAGGGAATCGTTCCAATCTTCCTAAAAATTTGATCGCGAATTCGCCAGACTTGTAGGTTTCTTCCTGGAGAATTTTATCCGCCTCCCGCTCGAAAATGTCGAAGAGAAGGGTGAGTTCCGCCGCCGAGCGGGTGATGTTTTCCAGGGAGAGCGTATAGAACGTGGCCACCTTGATGGAGGGATAATCGGACAACCATTCCATGACTTCCCATGAACGACGCGTCCCCAATTGGTAGGCCGCCGAGAGCGGGAGATTCTGGGACGCAGCGAATCGGCGATTCCCGTCGGGAATGAAGGCGATGGAATGCATGGGCATGGGTTGAATCATTTTCCTAATGGACGTGTATAGCCAAGAACCCCCGACAATATTTAAAGCACTCCCCCCTGGGAAGAGGGAGATGGATGCCCATGGACGAGGATTCTCTGACCCCGGAAGAGAGGGAAAAGCTCATGCAGGAGTTGAAACAGCGCCTCCGCGAGATTGAGGAGCTGAAACAGGCGCTCCACCTCATTCCCCAAGAAGAGGGCGGGGAAAATACCCCTCAAGCCCCCCTGTCCCAAAACCCGGACAGGGACCCCCATCCCATTTCCCATACAAGGGCGGCAATAGAGGAATTGAAGGTTCCCCCCCTCGAACTCCTCCAGGACACCCCCACCCCCTCTCGAAAACAGGGAAAGGCAGCCACTCCATGAAATCGGTAAATTCCACGAAGGGGGCCCCTCATCTTCTCACTCGCAAAGGAAAGGGATGGTTTCTTCGCCCGGCCCGTCATGCCCGGTCGCGATGGGATCGTTTCATGGGACTCATGGGAGAGAACCCTCCTGCATTCACCTATGGATTGGTCTTCCACCTGGAAAAATCGAGCATCGTGGGGGCCAGCATTCACATGCTCTTCATGCGCATGCCTATCGACGTGATTTGGATGGATAACCAGCAAAAAATAGTGGAGTGGAAAACCAATATCCCCCCCTGGTCATTGAACCACTCCCCCCGCGTCCCGGCATCCTATATTGTGGAACTCCCGGCAGGGACCATTCATAGAGCTCAAGAGTTTCGGGAAGGGCAACCCATAGAGTGGTAGGGTAGAGAATGAGTGGATGCCGCTCGTTGTGAATCGGCCATCCACCCCATTTGCCTATTGAGGGCCGCTTCGTTTCTCGTGGATGGGGTGACATCGTCAGAGGGGGAGCGCGGCCTGCGATGAGATGGGTATTCATCTAAATAAATCTGCGGATTTGAAAAACGAAACCAATCCAAAAACAAACCAATCATCTACATAATATGATTTTCCATTCCTCTTTAACCCTGTAGGAAAAAAGTCCGTGAATGGATTCCCCTCCCCCCTCCATTGGTTGGGAAACGAAACCCTTCTCGGAGCCACGATGGAAAGGCATGTGGCCCCCGCTCTCGGGGGAAGAGAAGGCCCTCCTCTCCCGGGCATTGGACCGACTCTACCACACTCCCCCGCAGGAAGAAAATCCTCCCCTTCGTCCATTAGTGGAGAGCTGTGCAGAAGAGGAGGGATGGACCCTCTCTCCCCGTCAGCGGGCCTATTTGGAACGCGTGATTCGGGAGCAGACTCGAGAAGCAGGGCCCCTCACGGCTCTTTTAGCGATGGGTTCGGTGGAAGAAGTGTCCATCACAGGAATGGGGGCCACTCACCCCGTGCGCATCTATGATTCTCCCCATGGATGGATGGAAACCCCTCTCTTTTTCGAGGATGTGGGATATACCGTGTCCTTGCTCAATCGCATGGCAAGGGAATCTGGTTCCCGCTTGAGCGGGGAAACCCCCATTCTCAATGCCCGCATTCCGGGGGGAATGCGCCTTCATGCCTCCATGGCCCCCATCTGCCAATCCCCCGTTCAGGCGAGCATTCGGAGATTCACGCATCGCCCAACGCATCCAAGGGAATTAATTCCTACCCGCATCGGTTCACCCGAGCTGTTTGCCTATCTTGAATACGCCCTGTCCTGCGACTCCAATGTGCTGGTCGCCGGTACCACGGGAAGCGGGAAGACCACCACGCTCAATGCACTCGCGCACGTTTTCCCCGTGAATGAGCGCATCGTCACCATTGAGGAGACCCCTGAATTATCCCTCGCGCACACCCACCGGGTGAGTCTCTTTCCCAAGGCAGGAACCCCGTATGATATGCCCCGCCTCATCCGTGAAACCTTGCGCATGCGACCCGATCGCGTAATCATTGGAGAAATCCGTTTTCCCGAGGAAGCCCGCGCATTCATGGAATCCATTTTGTCGGGTCAGGGAAAGGGAACCTATGCCACCTTCCACGGTCATTCGCCCCATGAGACTATTGCCCGTTTGCGTCAATATGGGATTCTCGACCAAGACATTGGTTGGATTGATGTCCTCGTGATTCAGCGCCGATGGACGCGGGCGGGAAAAAATCCCGGGGAATATTTCCCCATGCGGCGCATCACGGAAGTCGTGGAATTGGAATACGATCCGGGTTTCGGTCTCACCATCCGGCCCATTTTCACCTATTCCCCTTCCTCGGATGATTGGAAATCATTCCCCTCTTCCCGCGTCGCGGGAAAATTTCCAACCTATTTTCCAGGAATGGATTGGAGTTCTTCACTGGCTCGGAAAGCCAATGCCAGTAAGGGAGGTAAACGAGATGCTGGGAACTCATATCCAAAAAGTTAAGGACCGACGAAAAACCCAGCAATGGGAATCCGGCATCGAGGGGTTTCTTTCTGCGTATGTGGGGGAATTATCCCTCGTCCGGAATCCAGAGAAGGCGTTTCGCCGCGCTATCGAGTGGACCCCTTTTCCCTTGCGTGAGGAATGGGAAAAAATAATCCGGGGAATGGACCAGGGATCCTCCCTCGATGAAGGAATCGCTCGCTTCTCCCAAAAAGCGGGCTCTCCTCTCCTTACCCGGGTGGGGAGTGGGTTGATTCATCTTTCCAGGGAAGGTGTCTCTCCTTCATCCATCGCGGCCATTACCCGTATTCGGGATGACGTGCGGGCGCAGGAACGGAATACCCTTCGTGCCTTCAGCCAGCGCCTGACCATCCTCACATTGGTTTTCATCGCAGGATCCGCGCTCATTCCCGCGTTCGTATTGTCCTTCATTACGATTGGTTCCACTTTCTTGGACACCCAGTGGTCACCCGAACAAATCCTACTCCTCACCCTCGTGGGGTTCCCCCTCCTGGATGTAGTCATGCTTGCGTGGGTGTGGTTCCAGAGCCCCATTCCATTACCCGTAGAAAAGGATTCCACTTCCCCACTCCCAAATAAGTGTATTCGTTGGCGCGAGCGGTGGGATACGATCCTGCGCGCCAATGAAATCCGAGGCGGGTGGTCTTCTCTTTTCCGTTCGAGTGTCATCGAAGGCGCGAGTCTTTTTCTCGTGGGGTGGTCCGCGTATTTGATGATCCGTCCTCCAGGAATCGAACCATTATTCGTGGTCGGATGCGGGGCCGTATTCCCTTTCTTCGCCAATCTCGCATGGCAGGGAAAACGATTCCAAGACGAGACGAAACGGATGGAACAACAGGGATTGGATTCCCTCCTCTATTGGTCCGCACTCCCATCCTCCTGGTCCTTTGAGCGCAAGCTGGAAGCAATCGCCGAACAATCCCTTTCCCCCATTCGAGGGGAGTGGGAGCGTGTGACGCATCGCATTGGGAAAGGCGAGAAAGTGGAAGACGCATTGGCGTCTTTCGCTCATGAGAGGGAGAGTCTCCTCCTTGAGCGCATGCGCCGCGTGCTCATTCAAGGGTATTCGAGTGGGATTCCCTTGCACGATGAATGCGCCCGCCTCGCGGGAGAGGGAATGGATCGCCAGGCGCTGCTGGATGAACGCCAATCCTCCCTCCTCATCGAAAAGTATACATTGCTAGGGGCGGGTGGAATTGTAGTGCCATTAATCTTGGGATTGAGCACGGGGATGGTGGATCAATTCACGCAGGGATTAGAATTCGATGCTATCCAACCGGCGCTTTTGTCGGCGGCGCAAATAGGAACGCGGGGGTATCTCCTCATCTACTCCATTCTCGCCTCTTCCTTCGTGGGGTTGATCGAAGGAGACGTGCGGCGATTCCCTATGTATGCCATTTGGCTCCTTCCCCTCAATCAATTCCTGTATTGGATTGCCTCGAATTATTCCGCATAATTCCGTGGATGAATCCCCCTCTTCTTCGTGCGATTGATTATAAACCCCGGAGGGGTGTTTTCTCGCATGCCTTCCCAGAAAAAATCCACCAAGACCAGTGAATCCAAACCTATTCCTTCCGCGTGGAATTCCAATCACAACTCGAATTCTCACGATATGACCGTTCGCTTTGTGGAAGTGGATCATCGTAATTGGAGTGGGTATACGCTCATCGAGGGATTTCCCGGCATGGGATTGGTGGGGACCATTTCAGCCAAGTATCTGGTGGAGAACTTGGATTTCAAGGAAATGGGGCACATTCATTCCGATGTTTTCATGCCCATCATCCGCATCCATGAAGGGGTGCCGGTGTTTCCTTCCCGGATATACGTGAGCGAGAAATACAAGCTCATTGTCCTCATCTCCGAGCAGGTTATTCCCAAACCCTTCGTCCCCAAAGTGGCCCGGGCGGTCATCGAATGGATTCTCCAGAATGGGATTACGCGCGTCATCTCCCTCGCAGGAATACAGACGGACAGCAAGGGAAAACCATCCGTGTATGGGATTGCCGCGAATGAGAAGAGCAAGAGCATTTTCGAGGGATTGGATGTGGAAATCATCCAGGATGGGATTACCACGGGGATTACGGCCATCATATTACTGCACCTCAAGGACACCCCCGTGAAGGCCGTGTCGATGCTGGGAAATGTCACGCTGGGAGCGGATTATAAGGCGGCCTCCGAGCTCATCAAGCGGATGAACAAGCTCCTCAAACTCAATCTCAAAATCGAACCCTTGTTGGAACAGGCGAAGAAGACGGAACAGGAGATTGTTTCCCAGATGAAAAAGGTCCAGGAGACGCAGGAGCAGGAAGACCGGTTCGACACGGGGGGAAAGGGTCCCTCGTATTACGCGTGAGCGGGAATTTTCGTCGCTAAAAACTATATATACGCGCTGAGCATTCAAATAGTGTGCTTCGGGTAATTTTTGATACCAATATTTATGGACGATTGGCAGTTGAACCGGATGGTCTCGTGCTAGAGTAGCGAATCCGAAATGAAAAAGATTTTATTGTGTATGGATATGCCCCCATTCGCCAGGAAATTCGAAACATTCCAAAACACACCAAGTTAAGCCAGCGAAATCGGATGATTCTCCTCAACTTGTACGATAAAATTACGGGGAATCATTTGTTGCCCGATTCAACCAAAGTTAATCATTTGGCCAAAAAATATTTGATTATTACCAGCAGGGAGGGGGCGGGTATTCTTGGCAATCCAGCTTCAAATTCGATTTCATGATTGTGGCATGCGCCAGTATCCATGGGTTGGACATCATTTATTCAGCCGATAGCAAAACTATGTCCAACAAAACTGCTATTAAAACATATAATCATGTCAACCTGAAAGAGTATTACCGAACACCTCATTTCCTGAAATATGAAGAGTTAGTGGCGCAATTCCGGAATTATTCCAAATCGTAAATCGACACGGATGCCTTCACGAACGCCTTCATTTCTTTCACGAAATCGGGGTCCTTCCGTGCTTCCTTCCACATCTGACGAAATGCTCGATCGGACAGTTCACGAGAAGAGAATTTTTGCTTTGCCATACTCTATTATCCTTGAATGCTAGAATAAAAAGCTTACGAATAGCTTTCATCAATTGCACGGGTATTTCCAACTAGGAGAGGATTAGACCGCCGTTGATCTCCCATTTGGGTGAAGTGTCTCTTTTTTCTTCCTCGAATCCACATACAGTCCCAGCACGCTCCCGATGAGGATCAATAGGATGAGTCCGGCTCCCGCCCAATCCTCGGGGATAGAGGGGATGTTGAACAATCCTTCTGTTCCTTGCCCCGTGTTGATGTTGAATACGTTCTCGGCGGCCTTTCCGGAAACACTCCCATCCGGGTTGGCCTGGAATCCGATTCCCTGGTTCCTGAAATTGTCATTCAACGGAATGAGTTGTGCGTTCTCCGCGTAATACAATCCCTTGTCAGGATCGTAATAAAACGACCCCCCCTTCCCGGAAGCGGATTGGAGGAGTTCGGACTTCCCATCATACGTGAGCACGGGCTTCCCGTTCTCGTCCGAGAATTGCAAGGAGTGCGTCTGCCCATCCGCCGTCACGATTTGGATGTTCCCATCTTCTCCCTGCGTGATGCCGGTGATCTCCTGGTCATACACTTCCCCGGTTTCCTTATTGATGACCTTGAAGAAGTCCGTGCACTCTCCATCGACTAATTTGGAATACAGGATGAATTGTTTCGTGGGCGTGTCAAACACCTGGAAGGGGCCATTCGTCTCCAGCCCGGCCGTGAGGTTGTCTCCTTTGAGTTTGGCCGCGGGAGAATTGGGATCTGTTTCCACGCTCAGACTCACGGCTGGTTCTTCGCATTGTGTGGTGGGATTGGGGGTCGTGGTGAGGTCCCCATGGAATCCTTTCACATCCTCATCCGATACCACGGCTTGGGCGTGGTGGCGGAGCCAGATCAATAATTCATTGGACTGGGGCTTGTAGACCACCGTCCCATTCTCCCAGGAAGCCGATTGAAAGTCCCCCGCTTCGGGAAACGCGGCCCCCGTTACGACAACCCGTCTATTTCCATACAATTGGATGCTCGCTCCCGCCCCATACGCGGTTTGGGGGACTTGTCCACCCAATTGGATCCGATTGTTGATGGTATCGATGGAAATGCTCGGGAATGCGTCCGTGGTGACGGTCTGTCCTTTTCCAAAGGCATCCCCCAAATTGTTGGATTGGAGACCGACTCCGGATTGTTCCAGTACCGCGGATTGGAGGCAGTCCAAGAGGGCGGGGTCCTGCACCAGCGTTTCCCCGCGCACATTCATGGTGAGGAGGAGGGAGTTCGAGTCCCCTAATAGAAATCCATTCAGGCGCTGGGGAACTTCCATCGCGGGGATGGAGAGGTTCTTGTTCGTCAGCCGGACGTGATCCTCCTTATCCTCCCCAATGACTTCCAGCCCATCCACGGTGAGGGTTCCTTCTTCATTATCCAATGTGAGCGTGTGCCCATCCTCCGTGGTCAATACGGTCATCCCATCCGTGAGGTATTTGGTGGGCTCCACCAGGCTTCCTCCGCCGACCCAGAAATACATCACTTCTTCGGAGCGCAAATAACCGGATGAGCTTCCCGTGATGCGCAACTCGGCCTCGGCGACATCGTCTTCCTGGGCCTCATCCACCAATTCCCGAACCTGCGCGGTGGATTCTTTGAGGACATTATCCGTGAGAGATTGCCCCGTGCGTTTCGTATCCACCTGATTGGCGAATTCCCGGATACCATTCAATGCGTCCTCCGTGACACTCTTCTGCAGCTCATCCGACTTCCCGGGACGATCCTCCTCCTCTCGATTCGGCACGAAGAGAGAAGCAAAATACCCCTCCTTGTCATCCACACACTCATTCATCTGGGGGGCAAGAACAAGCTGCTGGGCCCCAGAAAAGAGGGTTCCCATGAGTCCGCCCGTAATATAGGACAGATTTTCTGCGAGGGCTGCTACTGCACCAACTTTCTCAGCCCCAAAAACACGCGACGCAACGCCATAAATGAAAAGATCATCCATTACTTGCTCGCATGTCTCCCCTTCTTCTCTCGCTTTTACAAGATTGATTTCGGTCAGCTCTTCTCCGGCCATTTCACCATTGATATTAGTTCGATGAGAAAAACTCACGAGTAATTGCCCCTTCTCTTTTGCATCTTTGGTCTTTGGATGCTCCAGGAAAAACGTATTTGTACTGTCTGTAGAAGAAAATTGAACATCGAAGCGCTCCGCGGATGGGGAAGTGACGACGGCCGCACATTCTGGACAGGACTGGGGGCCAAAGAGGAACATAGCCAGATTCTCTGGCGAACTCCGATCGGTTCCTCCTGTGAAAGAGTTCCATATCGTATTGAGCGGTTCATAGTCTTCAACCACGCTATCCAGAATTATTGGGGCGGGGAAATTAGATATTACCTTCTGAAATAAGTCCCCGGAATCGCTTCCCTCATTGGCGAAAAAGTCGATATATGCATCATTATAGAATTCCGTTTCTCCAGGTTCGAATGACACCTCGTGCCACTCTTCTGGAAGCTGGTAAATGGAAAATTTGTCGCTTCCAAAACCGCGGGTCATCCACCAATACCCATACATTTTGGCGGTCCATCCGAGACCATTTTCCAAAACATTTGGATTGACAATATTGAAATAGTTCCCAATCAGCTTCTCCTGATTTTGGAGAGAACGCGAGAGGAGATTCGTGTATGGACCCTTTCCCCAATCTCGAATGACCATTGAATTGAATATGGAATCGGTTGCTCGTTTAGCGTTCTTTATCTTCCCGGGGGCCACGTTCCCGGAGAGCAGGCGGTCCGCAAACGTATTGGGAGTCATGATCCCCAAGTCTAATCCAGAGTTGACCTTGTCCCAGTTAATGTTTGCATTTGTCACCGGCTTTTTCGGATCAATGATGGGAGGCTGAACGGGAAGATTCCCTCCTTTGACCACTATTCGGGGGGTAATCCCGTGTGAAATATCAGCCTGAATATCGGTAATAGAGGCTGGTATCGCAGGCACGACGCGTCCGTCGGATAATTGGACCAGCACATCCTTGTAATCACTCGTGCCTATTTTTCCAGGATCAATCGCCGCACCCAATGATTCGGTATTGAATTTGAAGAGTTGGAATCCTTGGTAAACTTCTCCTGTCCGCGGATTTTGGAAAAGGGTCGCCACACCCGTTACGGGGTCAGTATATCCTTTCACTAGTTTGAGATCAGGAACCGGGACACCTGGACCGAATTTGGTGAAATCTCCAGTCTTGATGAATTGTTCCGCGGCATCCTTGTAATATTTGTCGACATCATATTTCCAGTTGATAGATTGTCCAACGTTATTCTTGAAAGTGAACTCGTTCCAGCCGGGAACTCCATCTAATCCTGTTCGAGTCTCTTCGAACAAATCAATCTTCCAGGCATCATCATAATCTTTCTCGATGGCAAGAATTCCTCTCCCATAATCGGCCTTGTTTATCCTCCCAGCGAGAAAATCCGTCTCCAATCGTCCGCGCATGGTTTCCGCAACGTCCGTGTATTGTTTGAAGGTAGACCAGAACGTGAATAGTTGCTTCCGTTTTTCTACATCGGTTATCTTAGAGAATATCCCTTCGGGGCCGAACACTTCATCCTCAATCTTGGAACTACTCCCAAGGGAGATTATCTTGCGCTCCGCAAACAATTTGGATACTGTGTCAGCCGCATCCTGGTCTCTCAATCCCGCTCGTTTTAGGTTATCGAGCACTGTAGCCCCCCCGATCTGGAAATCCTTTGGACCAAATTTGTATTTACTGAAAAACTCGCTTGGTGCCATCGGTGTTCCGGCATGGATGCTCGCAGTATAATCGTCTAAAAAACTAGAGATCCTACGGTTCTCCCAAATTTTGGCGGGATTCAGTTTGTCGGTAACGGATCCGCTCAATAGGGAGTATCGTTTAGTTTTGGTGAGCATTTTCCGGAATTGCCCCCAGAGGGTGGGGCCGAATGTTCCGATGACCATTTCCCCGGAGAACCAGGAATTGAAATATTTGTCGAACATCGAGTAAAGGGTGAGAACGCATCGTCCATCGGCACAGTTCGTTAGTATCCCTGCCTGAAACGTGTTGTCAATTGCGATATGGTTCATGACGTCAGGGTCTTTAGACCGAGAGTAAACGATCCCCTGCAAGGCAGCCTCTCCTTCGGGAGAAGATATTTGTTGACTCTGCACTTGGGCCTGAAGAAAGTCCGCTTCTTCGGGAGAAAATTGTTCATTGACAGAATTATCATCCTTGAACAGGGCGCTCCACATATCCTTCACGTTCCCCGTGATCCCTTCCCCCGAGTTTCGGTATTGGAGGGATTCTCCTTGCACCGCACAGGGTCCTTCGGGCGTGCACTTGGCGGCGCGGAGGGAATCATAGAGGGATAATCCGAACGCAAAGGGCCCTTTGATTCGCTGGTTTTGCAAGGGGGCCAATTCCCCGGGTTCGAGTATCTGGTTGGGTATCTGTTTCTTGAATGCAGTTTCTTCATCCAAGGGATTGGGGACCACGAGCACATTGTTGTCCGATATCGTGTCGCGATCCGTGTTGGGTTGGGTTCCCGCCCCCACTTCGTCCCCCACGAGTCCGGGGACCAAAATGGAATCCTTGAATCGTTGCACGTCTAATGGAGATAGTTCCGAGAACCGGCACACCGATCCCCCTCCGGGGAGGGATTGGAAGGAGAGGATCAAATCATGGGCTTCGGGTGCGGCGGGGGAATATAGCCCTTCATTCGTGGATGGAGAAACGGGTGGGAGGGATTCTGTATTTTGAGCGGGAGGAAACCCATCCGCGGGCATGGCGGATGCCATAGGGGAGAAGAGGAGCAGGAGGAGGTAGAATAGGGCCACGCGCGCGGGATCCATGGAGAGGAAAACCGAATCCGCCTTATAAAAGACATCCCATATTCAGGGAGAAAACAGGGAATGCGGGAATGGGTTATCAGAATCCGAAGAATGCCAGGTAGAGGAGGCTGACGGGGAGCCAGGGGAAGAATACGATCAAGAGGATGAAGAGGACACACCCCGCGTAGGTGGTGATGGCAAACCGGAGCCAGAATCCCTTTATTTTTTTTCGGAGCGAATCGAAGAGGAACACGCCAAACAAGGCGAAGGGCAGTGTGAGGAGGGAAAAAATGATCCCCGTGAGAATGGATTGGGGAATGATGCGTATTCCCAACTCGATGGGAGACACCACCGTTTGGGCATAGAGGGGATCATCCCGAATGTCGGGGGGTATTTGTGAGATGTCGGTATTGGATAATCCCCCAAGTAAGAAGGATAGGTGGAGAATGAGAAAGAATGCGATGAAGGATGCGGCTATCGTCAGGGTGGCGGCACCAATCCACTTCCACCCCGTCTTCTTCTGGACGAAATTAAAGAGGAAGGTGAGGAGGAGCGCGCACGCGAGGACCGGAATGAACAATCCCGCTCCCCCGGCGAGGAGGCCTAAAATATTGGTGATTATCCACGTGAAGGGGTCCATAATCCTCACGCAGACCCTTGCAGAATAAAAAAGACCACCCCCTCTGAAAGGACATGGCGCTCTTCACTCCCATCGCGGATGCGGGAATGGCACTGGTTTTCATCCTGGGAAGCGTTTCCATTGGATACACGGGAGCGCGGTGGATCTACCCTCCATTAGTTTCATGGAAGGGGTGGCGTCGCGTGGGAGTGGGTTCCCTCCTTGGGGTCGCGTGGTCCGTTTCCGTGATTGGGGTTTTCATTCCCGCCGCGGATGGAATATCGTTTCCCCTTCC
This sequence comes from archaeon, assembly GCA_038046225.1. Taxonomy (GTDB): domain Archaea; phylum Iainarchaeota; class Iainarchaeia; order Iainarchaeales; family VGJJ01; genus VGJJ01. The sequence goes on along the minus strand of JBBSWQ010000076.1, from coordinate 13,809 downwards.
CTCCTTCGTGGAGTTTTTTGGTTTCATGGCGCTTGGTTTTTTGTTCCTAATGGGCATTGCGACCTTTTCATGGTGGATTACGCATCGGGTATTGGTGCATGGAATGATGATCCCTTCTCCCGCTCGCACATCGTTCAATGGAGAAATGGAGGAGGATGCCACTTCCTCATTGGATAAAAATTCCACTTTTCCGGTGAAACCCATCGCTTCGCGCTCATTTTCAGGAACCAAAAATCCCGCCCCGGTGATGGAGGATCCGGTGGTGGAGAATGATTTTCTTTCCCTCCTCAAGGAAGAAAACACGGGCAAACGTTCCAATGCTCCAATCCCAAAAACCCCTCCCCCGGCTGTTTCTCCTATGTCTCAATTGGATGATTTTGCAGGATTCGAGGATACCTTGGCCCAGCTCAAAAGGGATTTAAAGGACTTCAACGAAAACATGAACCAGACGCGCACGCGTCGAGGATAATGGAAAGGCTATGGGCGACGACTACCGCGACATCCCCCGGCGATTGAGACGATTCTACCGGAAGGGAGAACCGGTTCCTCCGGAAGCCCAACCCCGGCAGGCGGCGAATTCCTCTCATGAAGAAGAGGAGCCGGCTCGCGAGCCCTGGGAGGATGCCCATGCGGAATCCCTTCCCCAAAAAACGAGGCATAGGAGGGAAAATAGGGGCCAGCAAGAAACGCCCCCCCTTCCATCGGCACGCTTCGAGAAGATGGTGGACGATTCCCAAAAACCGGCGGTCACGACCATGGATCATGCGCTGGGGCTTTCCCAAAAGGCAGCTTTCGCTGAAAAGTTGCCCGGGGAATCCCATCACGCCATCGTGGATCATCCCGGAAAAAAAGAAGAGATTGAACACACCCTCCGTGAATTGAAAGAGCTGGCCTCCTTAGGAAATCCAAAAGATGCGAACACGGGACCGGCATCCTTCCATTTCACTCCCGCAGGGGGCGCGCCCACCCCTCCATCGGCCATCGAAAAGGCAATGGGAGAGAAAACAACTTCCCCCTCCCTGCCCAATGCTTCCCTTACTCCCCGCGAACGGATGGAGCAACGCCGACAAGGGAAAGGGATGCCACTCCCAGAAGGAGAAAAGGAACCCCCCGCATCTCCAATTACCACTCCCGCGAAACCATCCATTGCTCCTTTACGCGAGGGGGGCAGTTCCCATTACCGCCGTAGGATGGGCGAGCTATCCTCCCCTGAAAAAGAGGATTCTCAACCCTCGGATTCCCCCACCCCTGAAAGAGATTCCCCGCAGGAGGAAATGGGTGATTTTCGAGACCTGCTCGATGACTCCGCTTCGAAAAAGAAAAAGAAGAAGCCCGTGGATGAGGAGGATGACCTCTCCCTCGACGAAGAGATGCCCCTGTTTGAAGATGAGAAATGAGTGCCATCCCAATCTAAAATTGGAAGCAGTATCTTCCCAAAAAAATCCTCTTCATTAATTCGCAATCCCACTCAAGTCAATCTTTTCGCATTTCAATGATTGCCATTCCGCTTCGGGAATAGGAGTCGCGGTCCACGTGGCGAGGAGCACCCCTGCGCGCAATTCACACGTGTCCTGGGCCAGGAGAAAGGAGGTGCCGCAGAATTGGACCATAGAAATGAGCCCCTGCGCCTGGGTCGCCGTTCCCACCTGGAGGAATAGTTTTTGGATGGGGTTTCCCGCCACGGAGGGTTTGCAGTAAAACATTTCATGGGGTTCATCCTCGTCCGGTTTCACATTCTGGAAACGCGCGGGGTCCACGCCCTCGTTGTAGGGAACATAGGCAGTAGATCCTTCGGCTTGCACCAGGAAACGCGTCCGCCATATCACCATGAGGACGGTTTCCTGAGCGGTAGTAATAGTGAAGAGGTAATCCTGGGTATCGGCCACCGGGCGCATGACGGCATAGAGGGATTTGGCCATGTTCCGTTGCGTGTTGGGCGTGAGTATTCCATCATCCGCGAAATCTTCCTTGAGGAGGGCCATGAGGTAATCCACTTCCAAGTCCGGATTGGGATGCTGGACGTCGATGAACAATGCCGCATCCCGCGTCACGGATTGATACATAAGAGTTTTGAGTGCGCTGGAGACGAATTCAAAGGAATCATTCCGCGTCACCTGATCCGATATTCCTTTCCCATAATTAGAGGCGAAGATGAATAGGAATCCTGTGAGGGAAGAGATGATGACCAAGAGGAATAAGGCATCCGTCACCGCGGCCTGGCCACGAGAAGCACGGGGTGGGGCGAAAAATTTCCGGTAGCGTTGGGCGTTCAGGCTTTCCATGTAATCACCACCAGCGTGGCGGGCACGACCGCATATTCCACTTGCAGGGCCACCGGGAAAGCCAACACCACGAAGGGGCGGTTTTCCAAAATATCCACCATCTCCTCCTTCAGGATGAGGGGATTCTCCTCCAGGGAGGGAAGTCCAATGGCACACTGGAGGGACGTTCCTTCCAGGGAGTGGAAGTGATCCACCATTTCCGCAAGGCGGGGGATTTCCTCCTCTTCCGCGGAGGTGGCGATGCGCTCCCATTCCGATGATTCCACGATTCCGGAGGCATAATTCAGCCCGCGCACGCGCAGTCCCCGGCAGGCGATATTCCACTCTGCAGGGGTGGCGATGTAGGAATCCCCCTTCAGCGCGTTGGCGATCACCAGCGTGTCCCGGTCCGCGTTGAAGGAGGAGGAGCGGGTGTTATACTCATTGAGCGTGAACGTGAATGCGGAAAAAAAAGTCACTAATCCCACGAGAATGGGGATGAGGGATGGAATGTCGTCCCCAATCGGCCCGAGGTATCCCCGATTCCCCATGCGGTTCTTTTTCCATTTCCGGGGGCTCAGCATAGGAAGTATTCCTCGCTCTGGGACCCATCGATGTGATCATCCACCTGCTCCTTGATGCTGGACCCATCCGGGGGGATAGTGGGGAAGCATGTTTGGGAATTCGCGGTGATGGCGCATGGGAATAAGTGCAATGTCTTGAGGCCGGACTTGACGGACTTGACCACATAAAAGGCATTCACGGGAGGCACGGCCTGCGGATCCAAGACTAGGTCCTCCAATTCCCCGAGTGAAACCACCTGCCCTTGAACCAGGTCGTATATGGCGATATCCGCTTCCGTGGTCAGCGAGGCGGCTGCTAATACGGTGTCGGGTGACCGGACATCGCTCACGGTGAAGATGAGCCGGTTCCCTTCCGAGGATTGGGTCTTGGAGATGTGGAGTTGGTAATAGATGTTGTTCCCGAAGCTCGTGAATTTGGGCGGGATTGCGAAGGGCTTGCTATCGCACGTCGTAGGGGCGATGGCCATCCCATTCAACGTAATGGAGTATTTTTCAAGCTCCTGCTTGACTTCCCCCACGAGGAAAATCTTTCCCACGCTGAGAGAGAAGAAGGAGATGATGGAGAATAATGCGATCACCAGGATGAGGAGATTAATCTTGGAGAGCGTGAATTCGATCATGCGGAATCATTCCCATTCATGGTTCTTCTTCCAGGGGTTTTTTCCCCTTGAGATAGGCGCATACGATGGGAACACTTGCGGTGAGATCGGATACCTTGAGGAGGGAATAGGTTCCCTGCTGAATCGTCGTCTCATCAAGGGGTTGGAGGAACCACCCATCCTCCTGACGCGAGGGGCATTGCTGGCTATCTTCCGCAGGAAAATCCGTGCTGGGGGATATTTCCACACACTTCGTGATGGTGTCCCGCGTCGACTTGTATTGGAGGAGCGTGCAGATGCTCCGGGCCGAGGAGCAGAAGCTCGAGCAGATGTTAGGATCCGTGCTGTCCAGGAGGCGCACGCATTCTACATCCGTGGATTGGGAGAGCGTGGAGAAGTTTTCGCAATCATTGATCTTGGCCGAACACTCCCCGAAGAGGAAGGAGAATTGTGCCGTCCCCTTTCCCGTGGCCACATTCTGGAGGTTCCGGGACATTCCCTCGAGCTGGGCGTTGATGGTGTTGGCGCACGTCTGTTCTTGGAGACGCGAAATAGCCTGGTATCCCGCGAACAATACGAATCCCATAAGGATGACGGCAATCAACAGTTCGAAGGGAGCCGATTCCTGGGCCCGCTGGTTGTATCGGCATCTCATACCCAGCCAAACCATTTTGAGCATAAAAAAGGGTTGGAAATTCTCGGTAGAGTTTTAAACAAAAAGGAGAGAATAGGGGTATGCACGCGCGTACAGATACGAAGACAAAAACAACCCTCCGAGCTGAGGAAATCGATCCCTTGTGGGAAGACTTGAAAAAAGGTCTCGAAGATGTCAAGGCGGGAAGGGTTAGAGTATGGAAGCCTCGGGCTCTTCGAACCCAACATTAATTTTCTGGCGCACATATTCTCTGAGGACGGGAAGAGACTGCTTAATCTTTTGAATGCTGGTAGCCTGTTGTTTTTTGTCGCTTATTCCCCACAAAAGGACAACATTCCAATCAGGATAGACCACAAAGTAAAGGCGATTTCCTTCAAACTTCTTTTCACGGACAAAAGGAAAGCCCAACGGTTTTCCAACATGATCGGCTGACTCCACCAACTGCAGGATGAACCGTTCAATACGATTCTGGTTCAACGTGTCAAGCATAGAATAATTATTCCAAAAACTAACGGTTTCTATTATTTTGAAGCGAGCCATGAGTCCCGCACCCGACAAAAGATTGAAAAAGCTAGAGAAAATTTTCATGGAGCAATGGCGGAGTCCCAACCATCCTCTTATAGATTAAGACCATTTATTTTTTCCATGCCGTCCCCGTATTCCTATTCCTCCTTATCCAAATTCGACACGTGCCCGCAGTATTATGCGCATACGTATGTGTGGAAGACTCCCATTCCTGAAGACACGCAATTGGACCTCGCCATGACCTGCGGGAGCGTGGTGCATTCCGTACTGGAGTGGGCCCATACGCAAACCATGGAAAACAAATCCCTCTCCTGGACCCAGGTGGAAGAAACTCTTCCCCTGAAGTGGAATGCCATCCTCGCGGAGGCCGGCCTCCCATTTATGCGGGAGGAGCTCCCGGCATTTATTCAAAAGAGCGCGGATACCACCAAGTGGTATTTCGATACCATTTTGCATGCGGAAAAAGAGGCCACTATTGGGATTGAGAAGAAACTCCTGTATCCCCTCGATCCACCCAAAAAAAGATGGATCATCGGTTTCCTGGACCGGATATCCCAGCCCCACGAGACCAAAATCGTAATCCATGATTACAAAACAGGGAGCAAGAAATTGAGCGAAAAATCCCTCGCCACGGATTTCCAGGCCACGCTGTATGGGGCCATGGCCGCACATGCGTATTCCCCATTATCGGAAATCGAATTGCGCTGGCACTATTTGGCGCACCAAAAAACAGTGAAAACGATCCTCGATCCGGAACAGGCGCGGAACACGATTCAAAAAGCCCAGCGCATCGCCACGCAGATAGAGGATCATAAGAACGTGGGATTGTTTCCCCCCAAAGTGGGATGGATGTGCACGCGGTGTGAGTTCAAACCTGTTTGTCCCGCGCATAATACTCGAGGTTGAAGTCTAGCCGTATTTTTCGCGTGATTTTGTCAAAATATCCGTGAACATTGCATACAAATACGGATTGGCTATTTTCATCTTTTTCCCATACATTTTATTCAATTCTTCGGATTTTTTTATTTGTCGTTGTATCCATGGCAATCCAAATGAACCCGGTTTTTCAGCGTGCGCACGCGCATATGTGGAATCAGACCCGGTCAAGGTGTATAAGTTATGAATGCGATCAGCCATCTTCACAGTCATTCCTTCTTTCGTCTTTAGTTCGAATGAACCATCATCACGCTTGGAAACTTCTCGCACAATAGCGACTACTCTTTTTCCAAACAAGCGCTGGACTTCAGCATACGTGGTGTGACGATCCTCCACCGCATCGTGCAGAAGACCAGCCATCAATATTTCCTTGTTTCGCACCCCCGCCGCTTAAAGAGTTGCAATAACTGAAAAGGGGTGCCACGCGTATGGAGATCCCTCCATCCGTTTCTGATGGCGATGCCACTCCACGCTTTTTTCCATGGCAAGGGCGAGTTTTCGTGAGTGAAATCCAAATACGAAATTAGCCACACGAGAAAAAATACGCGGCCGACCGACGGAAGGGAGTTTTCCACTTGATCTCGGTTTAGGCGAATAGGGCATAAATGAAAGGATAGTAACTGGAATAAAAAACACAGGGGTCAATCAGATCGTGATCACCGGAAATATCTGCGGGACGAAGATGAATAGAATCAACAAGAGCAAGAGGATCCCAATCCCTTCCCCGAAATCGTTCCACAATACCACGACCACAGTCGCAAAAGCCCCGACCCATAATAGGGAGAGATTGGCCAAGGCGATGTATATTCCCGCAAGGAGGCCGAGGACGAATACGAGCATGATGAAGGCCCCGACCTTCTGGATGAGGATCTTGGTCCCTTTCACGAGACTCCTAAAAAATTCTGCGACGGTGCCCATTTCCCATTCCCCTACCCCTATCCGGCCCAAATCCTATTTAAAGAATAGGATGAAGGGGGTCCTTCTCTATGCTTTAAAACCTAATTTCCACTCTATGGGAGCATGCTCGACATCCAATTCATCCGAACCCACAAAGAGGAAGTGAGGCAGAACCTCGCCAAGCGCCAGCATTCTCCCTATGTGGAATCGTTCGACGCATTGATGCTAGATGATATGAAATACCGCACCCTCTTGCAGGATGCGGAGGGACTCCGGGCCCAGCGGAACAAACTCACCCAGCAAGTGGCGCAAGTAAAGGATCAACCGGAAGCGAAACAAAAGCTCGTCCAGGAATCAAAGGGAGTTGGGGAGCAGATTGTTCAAGCGGAGAAAAACCAAGCCGTGTTGAAAGAGAAAATCCACGAAACCCTGATGCGCCTGCCCAATCTCATGGAGGAGAGCGTCCCCTTCGGAAAGGATGACAGCGAGAATGTGGAAGTAAGGAAATGGGGAGAGATCAAACCCATGGACTTCGATGTCCAGAACCATGCCCAAATTGCCAAGAACATCGATGGGGTCGAATTTGAACGCGCGGTGAAGATTTCCGGTACAGGATTTTTCGCCGTGAAAGGTACCCTCGTGCTCTTGGAGCGGGCCCTCCAACAATACGCATTGGACACGCTCATGCAGGACGGATTCGTCCCCTATGCCCCATCCTATCTCATGAACAGGGCCGCCTATGAGGGAGTGACCGACCTCGCAGATTTCGGGAATCAATTGTACAAGATCGAGGGGGAAGACCTTTACCTCATCGCCACGTCCGAACACCCATTGACAGCCCAATACATGGACGAGACGATGCCCATCCAGCGACTCCCCATCGCGTTAGCGGGAATATCCCAATGTTTCCGGAAAGAAGTGGGGAAGCATGGTTTGGATGAACGAGGGTTTTTCCGCGTGCACCAATTCAACAAGGTCGAGCAAGTGGTCATTTGTGCTCCCTCCGAATCCAAAACGTGGCATGAACGAATCCTCGCCAATACCGAGAAAATGATGCAGGGCCTGAACATCCCCTATCGCGTGGTCAATGTCTGCACGGGTGATTTGGGAATTGTGGCGGCTAAGAAATACGATATTGAAGGATATTCTCCAAGAGAAAAAAAATTTTTTGAATTGATGTCCCTCTCCAATTGTTCCACTTATCAAGCCGTCCGCCTCAACATCAAACTCACCCACCCAGATGGGAAGAAAGAGTATGTGCACACCCTCAATGCGACGGGTATTTCCACCGCACGCATGCTGAGGGCCATTTTAGAAAATCACCAGACCCAGGAAGGGGGAATTAGAATTCCCGAAGTCCTGCACCCCTACATGTATGGGATGAAAGAAATCCCCAAAAGCAATACATAACACAGCGGGGCGGTGCCATTAAAATCCCCCGCGCATGAATCCTGCATGCGATTGGGAATTCTCGTCCTAGCTTATAATGCCGAAAAGACCATCGGGAGCGTGCTCGCGCGCATCCCCCTGGAGACCTATGAGAAAGCCCATGGGGTCTATGTGTTTGATGATGCCAGCCGAGACGAGACCCAGCACGTGGCGGAAAATTTCCTAAAATCCCACACGTTTGGAGAAAAGATTCACGTATTCAAACATGCCCAAAATCTGGGGTATGGCGGAAATCAGAAACACGCGTATCATTTTGCGGAGAAGAATGGATTGGATGTCGTGGTGATGCTCCATGGGGATGGACAATATACCCCCGAACTCCTGCCTCACATCTACGAACCCATCCTGGAGGGGGATGCCGACCTCGTGTTTGGTTCACGAATCATGGGAAACCCCCTCGATGGGGGAATGCCCGTGCACAAATATCTCGGCAATCGTACGTTGACCACAATCCAGAACGTCCTCGTGGGAACCCACTTCTCCGAATTCCATTCCGGGTATCGGGCGTTCCGCACGGCCTGCTTTTTAGGTATCCCATTGGATGCGTGCACGGATGGTTTCCATTTCGACACGCAGATATTGATTCTCTTCCACGACCGGAAATTCAGGATTAAGGAGATTCCCATCCCTACTTTTTATGGAGACGAGATATCCCGCGTCCGGATATTCTCCTATGGAATGAATGTCCTCACGGAAGCAGCACGGTATCGATTGAAGAAAATCGGGGGAAAAAATCGAACATATCTTTCTCCACTCCAATCCAATCAGACAGGGACCGCCGATGAATGAAAAATGGGCATTCACCGGATCTATGATTCTATTCACCCTTCTCACGGGAGTATTTCATGCCTATTTTTTCCCGGAGGTATTTCATGATATTGATGAGGCAACCTATGCATACGATGGGCAGCGCATCCTCGAGGGAAAGATTCCCTTTGTTGATTTTTTTGAGAACAAACCTATTGGAATATACTATACCTATGCTCTCGGCCTCGCCCTGACCCCGCATTCCATGGATGGGGTCCGTTTCCTTTCCTATTTAGCACAGGGTTTCCTGCTCGCGTTGGTTTTCCATTGGTCCCGGAAACGCTTTCATTCCACCCGCACGGGAGTATTCGCTGCCCTGGGCGTTTTCCTCCTATTCCTGCATCCTGCCCTGGAGGGAGAGGCGGCACTGACCGAGGTTTTTGCCCTCCCCTTTTTGGCCACGGCTCTTTTTTCTCTCGAATCCCTCACCCAATCTCCCAATAAACGAATTCGTGCCCTCGCAATGGTAGCGGGGGGAATCGCGATCTCATTCAGTTTTCTTTCCATCATCCCACTTGCGGGGGCAATTTTACTTTTTGTGAAAAAGGGAAAAGAGAAGGCAATCCTAGGGCTTGGCATGCTGATAATCCCTTTTTCGTGGTTATTTTATTGGATTATTGCCTTCGGAGTCGAACCGATATACTATGCCTTCGTGACTCTTTCCCATCGCCTTATCGAATTTAATATGACAGAGGTGGGAGAAATCGCCTGGCTTCCTCTCATCCTGTTCTTCCTTGTCCCCTTCATCCTTTTGGCCACCGCCTCGATGGCTTTTGGAGAGAGAAAAGAGAAAACGAACTCCGCAATCGTTTTTTTGGGAGTATGGATTATCTTGGGCATCCTATCCATCGGAATAGTGCAACGATTTTATCCGCACCATTTCATGATTCTATCCATCCCCCTTGGAATATTAGCCGGGATTGGGATTGAGAAGATCCTTTTTAGCCCCCCGCCGAGGCATTCCATGGCCTTCCGGGCAGTTGGATGGGGATTGTTGAGCATGATGATTCTGTCCACCCTCTTCGGAGCCCTTCATTTCACGTGGTCCCCTTACAATACCGATGCGGAACGAATGGGAAATACGATTCAGGGACTCACGGAGGAAGGGGACTTCATCTATGTATGGGGATACAGGACCGAAATCTATTGGTTCGCCCAGCGTCACGCACCTACCCCGTTCGTCCACACGTTGATTATGGGATTTGATTCTACAGCCCCATTCCCAGCGGATGAAATCGCACGAATGAAGCGGGATTTCACTCGAAATCCCCCTCGAGTGATGGCCGTCATCAACCCTGAATTCCTCACCAATCCATCCACCGCATCCTTTTTTGAAGGGTATTCGCCTCATCCGGAATATTACCAACTGTACGTGAAGGAATGATAAAAATGGAAATTTTTGTTTTAATCGTTGGTTTGATTGCGAGTTTTGGCTGGTTTTTTTGCCTAGGCCATCTCATCGTCTGGTTCCTTGGCAATAAGCAGTCGAATTATTCAACTATTTTTGGAATTTCAGCCGCGACGATTATCGCGGCATTAGGTTTTATCACTCCATGGGTTGCAATGCCCAACCCAATACTCCATGTAAGTGGATTGTTGTTTGTTTTTGGGTGGTTAATAATCCGCCCCCCTCTACCTATAGTGAAACGTCCCCCACTCACATTCATTTTTTTCGGATGCATGATACTTTTCACCATTTATGCAGTTTCGTATCTGCTTTTCCCAGATTGGTCATTTGATTCACTTTCGTATCATCTCCCATTCATCCATCATTTTGCAGAGAGTGGACAGATTCCCCTTCCGGATAATCCGATTAATTGGGTGGATCATGTCACGTTCGTGTTTCCGAAAGGGGTGGAAATCCTTTTCGGGCTTGGAGAGATGCTGGTGCCGAACAGTCAGGGAATTCTTCAGTTCATCATTCTGTTGGCCACGTTCGCCTGCATTGAGCGACTTTCACAAAAGGCAGGAGTCAACCGTCCCTTCCTTGGGGGTCTTCTTTTCCTTGCGACCACGCGGATGATAGATATCAGCAAAGCATTCATGGTCGAGCAGACCATTTTTTTCCTTTTTACTTTATTCCTTGTCATCCTCTGGGAGGGGAGAAAGTCCATCCATCCATCAAGCTTTCCGCTCGTTTTTATTCTAGCGATGTCCCTCACCATGACGAAAATCAATGCATTCGTGTATGTGGGGGTGGCACTCGTAATCATGTACCATTTTACCCGTTCTCATTCACTATTTTTCGCTGGAGTCGCGGGAGGGATTGCTGGATTGATAGCAAATTATAGTTATCCGTTTTGGAGAGGAGTCGATCTGATTTTCGAATTTCAAATTGTCCAGGCCCTTACCCACAGCCAAGCGGTCCCTCTTATGATGCGACTGGACTTCCTCTGGCGGGGGCTTTCGACCCATATACCCACTACTATTGGAATTGGGATATTGTTAGCGGTCTTACTGTTCATCTACCATAAGGAGTCTCGTTTTCTCACACTCACATTGATTGTTAGCACAGTAGCATTCATTGGGGTCTTTGCCGCGAGCAACCTTTTTCTTTTCACATATTCACAGATTTGGGTTTACCTATTCGCTTTCATCGGTTTAACCGCAATTCCCATTGCAATTTTTTTGGATGGTGCCGTCAACCCACGATTCGATGTCCCCTTACGGGACATTGGAGGTATTATTGCCCTGCTCGTCACGGTGGGGGCATTGTTGGGCGGGGCAAATGGAATCTCATATATGAGCAAAGGGTTTTTCCTCATGGGAACAGCGGATTCATACCCGCATCTTCTTGAGAATGTCCCGAATGAACCGAGCACGAACCTCCTCTTCATGCATAACATCAATCCGATTACTTTCGGATTGGAGAAAGCGACTATCACCGACTTCACCCAATATCCAATAATGAAAGGAATTCCGTGTGAGTTCTGGAAAGACCAAAATATTACCCACATCGCGTATTGGTGGGCAGATAGCAACATGTTCCAACTATATGGGGGGAATCCAAAATTCTACCAGGATGCCAAGGCATCCCTGCGTGCCAGCGAATGCACTACCCTCCTGTATGACATGAATTATTTTGGTATTATTATAGCGCGAGTGAATATTGAACCTTCCTGATTCTACATACGATACATATGTTTTTATTTCAGAAAAAAATGAACAGGCATGCAATCCAAGAATGGTCCAACAGACAAAACCAAAATCACCAAATCGGATGCTGAAAGCATCCTTCGATCGAACGGCATGCAAGTGAACGACTACGCCCGCTACGTGGATGGGAGGGGGATGATTCGTTTTGTTCCCCGCAAGAATGGGGAGTTTGGGGTGAAGAATGCGGGGTGGAGGGAGGTATCCCGCGCGGAAGCGGAGCGAATCCAGCGGGCGAATGCCGAGATTGGTAGGGGATACTTGAAGCCCCGGATGAAGAAATATTTCTGAATAACCAGTAATGGGCCCTTGAACGAATGGTATCAATGAGTGGGGAGAATTACCTTTTGGGCTTCCGTATCGGTCGAGGATTGGGAGGGGGAGTCGGATCCACTATTTCTTTGATGGAAAGCCCCTGTGGGAGAATTCCCCTGCGGAGAGATAGTGAGGACCGTGAGGGTCCGTTCATTCGTCGGCGCACAGGTTTCATAGGGGATGAGAGTATTCCAAGTATTAAAATCGCACCGACCCATGAAGCGACATAACACCGTGTTTCGTTCCAACACCAAATTCTGAACGGGGATAGAAATGAATATTAAGGGGGTCCATCGAGTAGGGACCCATGAACATGCAAAAAATCATCCAATGGATAGGAATGGGGACACTAGTGGTTCTCCTTGGTGGCACATGGGCCGCGGGATTTGAAGTGAAGATCCCCTCCTGCGGAATAGGGAATGAAGAGATTCTGAGTTCGGAAGGCGGACCTCATTTTCATGGAGGAATCATCGTTTCGGGAGAAATGCACCCCGTGGAAGAGAAAATAAAGTTCCTCTCCGGCCCCCTTTCGGAAAAACACCCTCCCTCCATGGGATGCAAGGGAAATCAGCCCACGCAAATGAAGTTCGATGTGGGCACTAATCCCAGCAAATAGGGTGAAACCCATCATTCATTTTTGGGAAAAACCTGGAACGCATTTCATCACATTTTTGTATGTTGAGTGAAGGGTACTGGTGATAATGAATCGAAACGCACCCTTGACACTCCTCTTATCCCTCTTGTGACGGGTGGATTACTCCTCCTCTTCCTGGGGGACCCTATTGCGGCCACAGAGGAAACAGGAGGGGAAGGTGAAACGGAAGGATATTTGAGTACCTGCCCCCAGATGCGGGACGTGGGCTGCCCTCAAGGCGGAGACCCCACCGGAACGGGGGCGACGGTAGACGATGCCCATACGGCGGCGGAGACGAATTGCGAGACGACCTATAGCACGTGCTCCAGCGAACAATGGGCAGAGAACTCGTATAATCTCGAGATATGCACGGCAGCGCAATATTTTCTCACGTTTCCCTACGTGGAGTTGGAAGCGTGTACTTTCAAGGGATGTAAAAAGACCACGGATGGTGGAGCAGGGAATCCGGATGAAGTCTGCTCCTATCCCTCATCGTGTTTTTATGAGGACGACAATGGAAAAATGCAATTCATCGCATCATGCAACGGGACAGGAAATTGCACCACTCTTCCGGGCGACACGATTGGAGAAGGAGAGGATTTCTGGTCCTGCCGCTACAAGACCGAATTTAATGTGACCGACTATGAATGTGTAGATGTGGGATTGGATTGAATACTGTGGGCTTTGTGAGTGACTGGGGCTTTTACCGTTATCAATAGAGTTGACAAGTGATGAAGTGCTGATTTAGGAATTATTTTATTTTTCGGCAGGCGTATACAGGACGGTCGGCACAATAAAGTATTTCTTTCCCTCCGACTGGATGGAAATAGCTTCTCCGCTGCCGAACGGAAACGGGTGTCCGTCGTAGTGCAAGACGTAGGTGTTCCCTCGGCTTTCTATTGTCCCATACCGAATGCCGGATAAGAATTTTCGATCGGTTCCAAGAAATTGTAGAGCGACCAGATTTCCTTTTTTTTCATTAATGAGTTTGGCG
>JBBSWQ010000075.1:0-13034 GCA_038046225.1 archaeon | reverse complement strand
AAGAATAATTCATAAATTCTGGCCCCTCGTGCACGTCCAGCTGTCACGAGCGGGGATAAAATAGGACATCCCAACCAAAAAAACTGAGGAGAATCCACCCCAGACCCATACGCTAAAATAGAACAGGACGCAGTTGGAGTGTATCCCCCCAAACGACCCCAAAAAAAAGGAGTGAACGAAATGAATGATACTCGAAAAGTAATTGGAATAGGAATTATGTTGGGATTATTGTTGTTTTTTACAATAAGTGCGTCTGCCGAACCAGTCTGTATGAATAAATCGGCCTCCGCGTTTGCGATTGGGAAATCTTCCCACTCGTGTAGGGAAGCGCGGACTACGGCAATCAATTTAGCCTCGAGCAATTGTAAGGCAATCGTATCGGTCATGCCGTGTGTCCCCTCCGACGTGTGTATGGCGGCCGGGGCCCCGTCTATCCTCGATGTTGCTTTATCCCCATGTGCCGTTACGGCTGGAATTGATGGCCTTCCAGTGTATGTAACCACGGCTGCCGTCACCTGTATGCAGACATGTGCATATACATAGAAAATCAGCGATTCGATGATAAATTAACAGGACAAGTGGGGCCCCCACCCCCACTTCTCAGTTCACGCCCAATAGGGCGCGAATAGTATCCTTGGAATCGTCAGTCGAGACTCGCTCCATTGACTCCATCAGTTGTAATAGTTAATAGTTGCACGGCCTATCTTCAATCCATAGTTTTAGACTTTTTACACATTGCCCACATTACCGGCTTGCTTTTATTTGGGGTAATACTCATTTTACCAATGGAACCTCGTCCCCCTCCCCGCCGGGGCAAAAGATTTTTTTCGCGCACGCCAGCCACTTCATTGCCTACGTCAAGTCAATCCCCATCGAGGGGACGCCGGCTACTCCAACGGTTATTCCGAAGACGGGTAATGGCCAATCAATCGACTCAAAAATCGGCACCACCTGCCCAATCAACCAAACAGCCAACTGAGCGATCCCAACGAATCGCGGAAAAACGGCGCGTTCGGGAAAACCGTTTCCGACGAAAAGTGGGAGTAGGAATACTGGCCACGCTGGCAGCTGCCCTTGGCGCAGTATTATTTCTGCGCCCCACCAACCATGAAGGACCCCGTCCTATTTTGGGAAAACCACCCATTGCTCGAATAGGCGAAATGAAACTGGAAATTCTTCCCAGTGGAGAAATGCGATTGGGCGGAGTTTCCCTCGAAGAAGCGGCAAAACCACTCGTGCCCACCACTGAAAACGTCAAACAGGCCATCGGCAGGGGTGCTCTCGATGCCAGTGCCTATCCACGAATAGGCACCGAGTTCGGACGGAGGGTGCTAGAAGGCGCGGGTTTCGACACGAACAATCCCGCCTATGCCGCGGGAAGAGACGGATATCGTCAGATAAATCTGCTGGCAACACTAAACGAATCAGCACATCCCCTAGGCGTAAAAATAATGGTGAACATCGAAGACTTGAATCTCAAAAATACAAACGGGGAACAAATCAAAGAATACGGGCTGTTTGGAGTGCATAGCGGTGGAAAAATTTTTTATGTGATGGGGGACGAATTATATTCTTCCAATCTCCTCGAATTTATGCAAGCTCGTCGGTCTGCGTTATCCCATATCTACACACAATAATCCAGTATATTCTATGACATGTTAATCGTCAATCGTGGGAATTGTTCCTTTTTCCTTCATTCACTTGCAATAAGGTATATATACGACTTACAATGGGACTCTTATGTTGAATTAAACGGGTGCATAAATGTGGCACCCTATACGTATAGGGAGATGGTACAATGGTTGGTAAGGAAAAAATACACGCGGGAATCCGCGTATTGTTACTAGTAGGCGTTTTCTTGGGAGGATTATTGGTTATCAGTCTGCCGAACGATTCCTCTCTGCTCACGGATGCATGGGCTATTTCCGGCGGAAGAGCAAAAGGAGGGTCATCCGGACCAGGAACACCCCCATTGCCTCCCGAACCCGGGGACGCGTTATGTCCGAATGTGTTCGGCACCGGTACCGCTACCGAATCATCCACGGTGGGAGAAGCAGAAGCGGTTGGACCCGCCACCACAAACTCAATAAATGGCTGTATTGAAGGATTAACTATTTGTAAATCGGCAGGATTCCTCCCCGCGGGATACATGTGCGAGGACATCGGAATCGAATCCTCCATCACCAGCGTGGAGGTTATATACGATGACGGAATATTCTGGGATTCATGGGATGCGACGGTTGACACATCCTGTTTCCGAAAATGCCGAATATCATCTCCATAATGGAAAGGATGAACAATGGCTAAACCAACAATTGGGGGAATAAACGATGACTAGTACACGAGAAAAAAACATACGCGCAATAGCCGGCTTCGTATTGCTGGCAGGGATTTTCATCCTATTCATCTCGACAATCGCCTCACCGGCTGCCGCAAGTACTGCGCAACCCGACAATCCTCTCCCCTCGAATAACTGTCCAGATGTGACAAAAACGAAGGGTGGATCGGGAACAGCCGCTACGGCCGAAGCAGCCAAGGCATTAGCCAAGGACAATGCCATGACCAATTGCCTCGTCGAGGCAGCGGCAGTAAAATGCACGCCAAAGAAAACCTGCACAAACGTGGGAACATCGGAAGGATCGTCTACCGCAACCAATGCCGTTCTATTGCCGAGCGGCAACTATGTCGCAGGAGCCACTGCCACGTGTTCCGCTATCTGCGATGAAATCATCTAATACTATTCCAGGGATGGATTGATTAGACAAAATAGGAGTCCCGCTCAAGGTAGAGGATTCCCGAATATAGCACATTGTAATTGACCTATCGTTAACGTCGGGTCCACCGATAAAGACTATTCCCCAAAACGAAACGGCGGAATGGACTTTACTGGAAGGGGAATCCACCATTCATCCCGGGCAACCTAAATGCCCAGGGAAGTCATTTTTTCACGCGATGAAACGCCACTACCACAAGCAGGGTAAGGAATCCAGTAATGAGCACCCATCCCCAGAAAGGATTTGCCCCACCCAGGGAGGGAGGCATTCCCATCACGAATGCAGGGGCGAATCCGATGGTGGAGAACGTGCTCAAGGAGGCCGCAATCGTGGCCACCATCAACACGATTCCTGCTGTCACAATAATCCTCCCTTCCGGAAAATATTCCGAGAGGTGTTTTTTCTTCCGCTTGTCGGGAAAGGACTCATCCATGGGCGTACACACCTTCGGCCCCTTTATTAAAGGCGATGAGACCGGGGGAAAAGGGTTGGGATTCGATTTGTCGGTTCATCCAAGAAAGAAGGATGATTTGTTCCTTCCACGCTCGGCGTAGCAACCCGGGTTTTTCCTCTTCGAGGGAACGAGTGAGGAGGGATTTAACCCGCTCCCGCTGACTTAATGCCCGCGCCCGATCCCGGGGATGGGTCAAGAGGAGGGCATCCAGGAATCGGGAATGAATTCTCCGCTCTCCTTCCAGGAGCATTGATTTCCATGAAATAAGGGGGGTCATAGGAAAGGGAAAGAGGGGAAATGGATAATAAAAGGCTCACTTCGATCTTCGTTTCCTGTTGGAGAGAAAACCGATTTTAGTTTTGGACTTACGAAGCGCGGGCCGAATGGGAGAATGCGATCCTACCACCCCGTGTTCCCTGAATATTTTATTGAGGCGGTGGAGGAGGCCGGCATGGGTTGCGGCCAGATTGGGATGCGCTCTCATGGATCGAAAAAATTGGGCTAAGACACGCCGGGCCTCTTTCCTTGCGGTTGGATCCTGTATCCGGGATAGGGGTTCCAGAAAGGCTGCGCGGAAGAGGGCTTCTCTCGAAGGTTCGTTAGGATCCCCCGCGGCTTTTGCCATGGGAAATCACTTCACCTGTACGCCCAATTCAAGCTTCCGGGTGACGGTTCGAATCACATCGTGGACGGTTTTGGAGTCCTTGGGGTGCTCGTGCACACGCAAATCCAGCGGTATCGTGGATTCGTCCGTGGCGGCCTTGGCGAAGAGGTCGTAATACACCTTTTTCTTTTCCCCGGGAAGAATATTCCCCAGGAGCCGGTATTCGCGCAACTTGGCCCCCGCATTCCCAATGGCAAGCCCTTGGCCCACCTCTATTTCGATGGAGTAGGATCGGACCTCTTTCCCATCGTTCACTAAATCAACTGATAATTGAACGGGCTCCCTGCGCGCCATCACCAGGCGAAATGGATAAAATTCTGTTCGGATATGGACCATGGTTTTTCCCCCTCTATGTGAAACCAATCGCATGAATACACGAATTGGAATATTTAAGGGAAGGCCTCGAAAAGAGGGAAACCCCCTTCTTTTTATATTCCAAAATTATCTTTCCAATGGAAAAAAAGTATTGGGGGCGATTGTTTTATGTCGAAGCCGAGTGTTCGTTTGCCGGAAGCCGAGTTTGTGCGGAGAACCTTCATCATCAAAGAGGCTGATCTCCCCCCGCAAGTAAGAATGACCAAACGCAGTCTCTTGCGCTGGTTCGCCCTCTCGTCCGGGTGGATTTCCGAACAGGAGTCCCGGCAGACCATTTTGGATGTATTGGATACCCTCCTCTATTTTCATGTGTCCAAAAAGGCCTCCCCTACGGTGGGAGAGATTATCCAGTATGTGAAAGAAAAGACGGGAGAGGAATTGTCCGAGAAACTATTGCGGTATCACCTCAAACGATTGACGGACTCCCAATTCCTCATCCGGGATAAGCAGCACTACAAATTCAACCCCGCCCCGGATGCGGAGCCCGGGGACGTGGTGGCATCCTACCACTATTGGGTCACCCAAAACGTCCACAAGAGCACCCTGAACATCGAAAATGCATTGACGGAATTGACGAGGACGTACCTCTAACGCCTCCTCCGTCTGAGAAACGACCTGACTTTATCCACTCCTCGACGTAATTTGGGAGAGGCGGGAACTTTCACCCGGAATCCGTTGGAGTTCTCAACCAATTTGCGCAACCGGGCATCATCGGCAGCCAAGCGTTGGATCAAACCCGTTGCAATCGGTTTCATTGCACGGGATTGGCGCGAAATCTCCTTCAGCGCGAATCCCACTATGATACTTGGGGGTTCGTGAGGATTCAGACGCTTGGATGCCTTGAATGCGAGGGCAAAGCGAATCCGGAATTTCTGTGCGCGTTCAGCGGCAACTCGGGCATCCACCTTGGAACCCACCAATAGCTTGCGGGCTTCCTCTTCCCATTTCGAAAAATCCATACCATCGCCTCCATCACACTTGCTCTGCCCATTCGCGGGTCTTTCCGAACAAATAATATTTTTTCCCATGCAATTCGTTTACTTTTTTCGCCCCCGCGAGGAACATTCCCGCGCGGAACTCATTGCGGAGGGATTCAATCGAGAAACAATTCCATTCACTCCTTTTTTGTCCTGCATCGCCAGGATGGGAATGGCCGAGGCGGTGAGGCTGGCTCCCACCACCATGCATTTGAGCATGTCTTGGCCGGAACGCACCCCCCCGCTCCCAATGAGGGGCTTCTTCGTTTGCTTTCGTGCCCCAATCAGTGCGGGTATGGTGGGAATCCCCACGTTCCAGTATTTTTCACCCAATTCTTTATTGTCCATGCTCCCCCGCATGGATTCGATGGCCGTCCAACTGGTCCCCCCGGCCCCTGCGATATCAATGGCAGAGACCTTCGTTTTTTCCAACAATTTAACCACGGAGGGGGAGAGGCCGTTCCCCACTTCCTTCACAATCACGGGCTGTTTCAATTGGGTGGCGATGCGCTGGATTTCGTTTATGCATCCCGCGAATTGGGGCGTCCCTTCTTTTTGCACGATTTCCTGCGCCGCATTGGTGTGAAGGATGAGGGCATCGCATTGGAGGTCATTTACGAGCTTTTGAATCCGAGAAGTCGAGTATCCCTTCAATTGGGATACCCCCAAGTTGCACGCGAGGAAAATGTGCGGGGCGTGCTTGCGCACATCAAAGGAGGAAAACGTCGCAGGTTTTTCAATCGCCGCTCGGGTGCTCCCCAATCCCATCCCTATCCCCATCTGCTCGCACGCACGGGCGATATCCTGGTTTATTTTGGATAATTGGGCGTGGCCGCCGGTCATACTACTAACCATGTAGGGGAACGAAAAGGAGTGTCCTAAAAATTGCGTTTTTGTTTGGATTTTCTCCGCATCAATCTCAGGAAGGGACAGGTATTCTATTTCCATTTCCGAGAAACCCGGAGTCTTTTCCGTGAATTGCACGTGTTTTTTTCGGGCGATTTCCACATGCTCCACTTTCCGATGGGTGATGCTCGAGTCAGGCATAGGGGAAGTGAACCCACCCCCATTTTTAAGGGTGGCGATTATCTCCCCGAGTTTTGGGGAGGGGTTTCCAGTGGTATTTGAATTTCCCATCCTCCCCAATCGTGGGACGGACCTGGCGGGTCCCATATTTATTGCGGGATGTTGGCGGCCTCAATGATCCCGATGAAGGATTCCTTCTTCAGAGACGCCCCTCCCACGAGACACCCATCGATATCGTTTTGAGTCAGGAATAGGCGGGCATTCTCGGGTTTGACACTCCCCCCATAGAGGATGAGCATTCCTTGCGCCTCGTCCGCGCCGAACATCTCCTTTATTTTTTCCCGGATGAAGGCGTGGGCGTGATTGGCGTCCGTTGGAGTGGCAGGTTGTCCCAGATTATCCTTGCTCGTGGAGATGGCCCACACGGGTTCG
Organism: archaeon; assembly: GCA_038046225.1. Classification (GTDB taxonomy): domain Archaea; phylum Iainarchaeota; class Iainarchaeia; order Iainarchaeales; family VGJJ01; genus VGJJ01. The sequence goes on along the minus strand of JBBSWQ010000075.1, from coordinate 6,332 downwards.
TACGCGAGCATGACCTTCCCTATCTGGTCCCGCGAGATTCCCGCGAGTCCTTCCTTGAGCTGGTTCCCCAATACTTCGAGTGTCTTCCCCGATTTTTTTTCTTCAGCCGTTTCCCCAATACATAGGATGGGAGTCATCGTGCTCCGCATCGCCGCCAATACTTTGGCATTGATGATGCGGTTGGGCTCGTGGTGGTTTTGCCTTCTTTCCGAGTGACCGATAAGGCAATAGTGCGCCCCGGCCCCCGCTACCATGGGAGCAGACACGTCTCCGGTGAATGCCCCGCTCGTTTCATAATGGCAATCCTGAGCCCCGAGCTTCACTTCGCTTTCCGCTAGCACGTGGGATAGTTCCGTGAGATGGGTGTGCGGGGGGCATATCAATACCTTGACGGGTGTCCCAGCCACATGAAGATGCGCATACTTATGCAATTCTTCCGCGAGCTTCCTTCCCTCGGAAAGCGAAAGGTTCATTTTCCAATTGCCTGCGATAAACTTCGGACGACTCATACGATTATTCCTCCCTAACCCACTAATGGGAACATCCTCCCGGGTATTAAAGAATTGAGTTGGGGAGGGAGAAAAAGCCCTCTTTCATTGCACGTTTTCAAATCCCTGGCAGGTTCTTGGGAAATTGGGGGGCGTGGATGAAAAACGCAACCATGCCTATTTTTTCGTATTGGACAAACCCGTGTATTCTTTCCAAAGTGATTCTCCCTCCTCTGGGCCATATTCCAGTATGAGAGCAGCCCGCACCGCGCTTCCGCGTTGGGCGGCAGAAAGAATAACACGCCCCCGCTTCCTCATTTGCTGGAATCGTGCAACCCTCCGGATAGCCTTTCCGACTTTGGACACTACAAGCTTTCTTCGGTCGGACGCGGCTTTTTGTGCCTCTCCATGGATATAACCCGCCCAATTGAGATCGGCATGGGCAAGTTTGGATTCTCTGGCTGCTGCCAGTGCCGCGGGGCCCGTTGTCTTAGTAGATAGAGCGGAGTCCATACGTCTAACGTGTTGATCGAGTTTCCTTCGTTCCTCTGCGTTTTCTTTCGCGCTGACCCATCTCTCCATCACCGACCGCAATTCCTGTTCGGCCGCTTTTTGCCTGACGTTTGGTCCTTTCAACAGCCATCGTTTGCTTCCGATGCGGGGTTTATCGATTGGACGGGCCCGGGGTTTCCGGGAAGTTGAGATGGCTGCCATACCAGGGATGGTCCGTTTCAGGTATTTAATACTTTTATCGTTCCGGATGAGTTTTCCCGACCCTTGATGAGGATCAGGAAATCGCGTTGATGCGGGTGCCATTCCCGTATTTTTTTTCCACGTAGGCCTGTACCATTTTCTTGAAGTCTTCTTTCATGGCGGGTCCTTGCAGGGTTTTTACGAGCTTCCCGTCCTCAAACACGGGAGCCGCGGGGTTTTCTCCACTTCCGGGGAGACTGATTCCGATGTTGGCGTCCTTGGCTTCTCCGGGACCATTGACGATGCATCCCATGACCGCCACGTGCATGCCTTCCACGCCCTCATACCCTTGGTTCTTCCATTGGGGCATTTGCACGGCCAAGTATTCCGTCACTTCCTTGGCCAATTCTTGGAATGTGGACGAGGTCGTGCGACCGCATCCGGGGCACGCGGTGACTTGGGGGAGGAAATAGCGCAGTCCCAAGGATTGCACGATCTGTTGGGCTACTTTCACTTCCCGTGAACGCGGGGCCCCGGGCTCTGGGGTCAATGATACGCGGATCGTGTCCCCAATTCCTTGGTTCAACAATAAGGATAAGGCGGAGGTGGATGCAATGATCCCCTTGTCTCCCATCCCGGCTTCCGTCAATCCCAAGTGGAGGGGTTGTTCGGTCTTTCGGGCGAGCTGGGAATAGCAGTACACCATTTCCTGCACCCCGCTCATCTTGGTGGAGATGATAATCTGGTCTTTCCGCATCCCCAATTCGAGCGCCTTTTGGGTGGATTCGATGGCGCTCTGGATCATGGCGTCCAAAAAGACCATTTCGGCTCCCTTCTGTTCATTTTCTCCTAATGCATTGTCGGCATCGATCATCTTTTTCAATAATTGCTGGTCCAGGCTCCCGCCGTTGACGCCGATGCGCACGGGTTTGTCATGATCCACGGCGATTTTCACGAATGCATCGAAGTTCGTATCGTGTTTTTCCCCAAATCCCACATTTCCAGGGTTGATTCGGTATTTGTCTAAGGATGCGGCAAGGGATGGATACTTGGTGAGCATCAAATGCCCATTGTAATGGAAGTCCCCTATCAGGGCGACATCCTCATACCCTTCATCGTGCAGTTGTTTTCGTATCTCGGGCACCGCTTGGGCCATGGCGTCCTTTTCAACCGTGAAACGAACCAATTCGCTTCCCGCGTCGGCCAGTTCCTTTATTTGTTTCACCGTCGCGTCCACGTTGGCCGTGTCCGTGTTGGTCATGGATTGGATGCGTACAGGGTTGGATCCCCCGACCCCTACCTTTCCCACCCTCACTTCCACGCTTTTTCGTTTGGAAAAGCCGTTGGCGATCTTGAGTTTCTGCATATCACTTCATCCTTCGTGGAATGATCCTTTAAGGATAGGGAGAATTTTCTCCCCTTCCTCAAACTTTTACGTTATTTCCCGACCATTTTGGTTGCGGTCTGAACGATGTCATCCACCGACATCCCGAATTGTTTCTTGATGTTTTCAGGCTTGTCGTAGGGGATGTATCCATCCGCGGCTCCGAGGCGGCGTACCTGAATGTTGGACAAATTGTTCTTCTCCAAGCATTCCAATACGGCTGAACCGAATCCTCCGACGAGGGTGTTCTCTTCCAGGGTGATGATTTTCCCCGTCTTGCGTGCGAATTGGGTAATCATCTCTTCATCCAGGGGCTTGGCAAAGCGTGCGTTGATGACGGCGGCCGAAATGCCTTTCTTCTGCAATTCGTCTGCGACCTTCATCGCATCTTGCGTCATCCAACCAATGGCGAGGAGGGTGATGTCCTTCCCATCCTTCACTAATTCGGCCTTTCCGATGGGGATGGTCTCGAGTTGGTCGACCGGCGTGGCCTCAATGGTGGAGGATCCTTTGGGGTAGCGGATGGCGATGGGTCCCTTATCATACGCGTGGGCTGTTTTCACCATCTGCTGGAGTTCCAATTCGTTTTTGGGTGCCATGACCACGAAATGAGGGAGGATGCGCGTGTAGCTCAGGTCCAATATCCCTCCCTGCGTGGGTCCATCTCCCGTGATGGCGGCCTTGGGAATGAGAAATTTCACGGGGAGACTCATCATGGACACGTCGTGCATCATCTCATCGAATGCGCGCTGGAGAAATGGGGAGTAGATCGCGGCGAAGGGCTTCATTCCTTCCGCGGCCAGTCCCGCTGAGAACGTGACCCCGTGCTCCTCGGCGATACCCACATCATAGAATCGGTTGGGGAATTTTTCACCGAATTTGTTCATTCCCGTTCCTGCGGCCATGGCGGCGGTCAGTCCGACGACGGTGGGGTCTTTTTCGGCGAGCTGCATGAGCGTATTAATCGCCAATCCCTCTACCGTCACCTTGTTGGGCTTGATGGGGTCCCCCGTCTCGATGTCGAAGGCCGCGTGTTCGTGCCAGCGGGCCTTGTCGCGTTCCATGTAATCCACTCCCTTCCCTTTCTGGGTGAGGACGTGCAGGATCTTGGGTCCTTTGATCTGCTTGATCTCGTTCAGGTGATGCACGAGTTCATCGAAATTGTGCCCGTCGATGGGGCCGTAATATTTGAATCCCAGTTTTTCGAATATCGTACCGATGTTTCGCCGTCCCCTATCATCCGTCGAGACGCTGGACAATCGTTTCAGGTATTCGTGGAACGCCCCCACGTTGGGGGATATTCCCATCTTGTTATCGTTCAGGATGACCACCATGTCGGTCTGGTTGTACCCAATATTGTTGAGGGCCTCATACGCCAATCCCCCGGAACGGGCCGAGTCCCCTACTACACACACGGTTTGGTGGGGTTCATTCTTGTGCTTGGCCGCCTCGGCCATTCCCATGGCCCCGCTCAATCCTGTGGAGGCGTGTCCTGCGCTCCAGATGTCGTAGGGGTTTTCTCCCCGCACGATGAATCGGGTCATTCCCCCGGGGTACTTGCAGATGGTGGGAAAATTCTCCCTCCCCCCCGTGAGGATCTTATGCGTGTAGGATTGGTGGGATGTGTCAAAGATAATCTTGTCCTTGGGGGCATTGAACACGTGATGGATGGCGAGCGTGAGCTCCACCACTCCAAGGTTGGCTCCGATGTGTCCGCCGTTCTTGGCGCAGGTGTCAATGAGTAATTCTCGCACCTCGCTTGCGATGCCGGTCAAATCATCGAGGGTGCAAGGTTTTAGGTCTGCGGGGGAATGAATATCCTTCAATGCGATCCGGCCTATTTTACCGTTCCCATTGGTCGCGGTCGTGGTGGATGAGATCGTTTCGTTCATGGCTAGGATTCCCCCTATGCTCCCTTTTCGGACATAGATGGGCTATTCGAGTCTCACGGCCGTTATAAAACGATACGTTGTTTGTACAACCAAAAATTGGCACTTGACGTAAAAATGAGGATTTGGGGCCTTGAATCAAACCTTGTATAAAAGAACCACTGCCTGGCCACTAATCCCCTTCCCCTTCCCCACGGCCGTAAGTCCTTCTCCCGAGGTGGCATGGATGGCAATCATTTCACTAGGGATGCCCAATACGCGCGATAAGTTATGTTTAATGCTGGATTCGTGGGGGGCAATTTTGGGTGTTTTGCATTCTAAACTGATGACCACATTTCCCACCTCGAAACCCTCTTTTTTTACCCGCTTCACGATTTCATGGATAAAAACCGTGGAATCCACGCCCTTCCATTTTGGATCCGTGTCGGGGAAGAACTGCCCAATGCTCTTCTCTCCAATGGCGGAAGAAAGGGCATTGAATAGTGCGTGTAAAATGACGTCCCCATCCGAGTGGGAATCGAGTGGAAGGTGTCCCGGAGCCACTATCCCTCCCAAGACAAGTTTCTTTTCGGACATCTGTTCCTGGAAACGATGCGAGTCAACTCCCATCCCAATACGAAAGGGGGCATTCATGTTATCCCTTCGCTGTCCCAAAGTAGGACAGAGCCGCTTTCAGATCCGGGTGATTTTTAGAATATTCTTCGAGCGATTTCCCTTGTTCGATGGCCTCCCAGGCTTCTCTCAAACTGCGGGCACCTCCTTCGGGGCCATTGGGGTGACCAAAAACACCCCTCCCTGGCACCATACTGAAGTCCTTCGTCTTGAACGTCTCATACATTCGAGGCAGGGGACCCGCCCAATCGCTCCCTCCGGGAATAGGCAACGATTTTTCGAGACCGTGCATATCATAGAGGCATGATTTGACTGTATCGATGACCTCGTTCTCAGGCACCATCATCCGTTTTCCCAATCCGGGAACAATGATCCCGTCACAGCCCACTAACCGTTGCATTCGCACAATTAGATCGGATTTTACCCCAAAATTGGGCATGCGTGAAAAAGGGGCGATAAAATCAAAATGGGAGAAGATAGGGATTTTAGTCTGTTTGGATAACATGCGGACCGCGCTCAGGCCAACCGCCATGGTATTGAGCATAATTGCATTCCCGCCCATCGAAACGACAAGGTCGTGGAGTTCAAGAATGCGATCAACTTCATCCGTGATGTTTGCGATGAACATTTTTTTCTCGCCGGTCGCATCCTCTGCTTTACCCATTTTGTCGATTACGAGTTCCAGTCTTTTCTTCAGCGGAGAATACGCCACATCCGAAAGCATCTCATCATCTTTGCAGATATCTAATCCACCCTTCCATGCCTCATAGGCTAATTGGGCGAACAATTCTGGTTTTAGCCCGATATTGGGCTTCACCACTCCCGTGAAGAGAGGTCGATCAGGTACATTAAGTTTGGCACGCAATCCCCTCAATCCAAACCGTGGACCCGTGAATTGACGTACGAATGATTTGGGTAACTGAACATCCATGAGCTTGATCGAATTCACGGCCGGACAATGAAATGCACCCTCTCCTGCGGCAGCCGTCATGAGATTAGGGACTCTCGCCCCAAAATTTACAATTGGGTGAGCAATTACTATTTTAGCCGTTGTATACGTTTTTCCCTCGACAAAGGTATACAGGAGAGGTGTGGAACTCTTTCCCAATATGTCGCATCGAACAACTTTTGCACCGTATTTTTCCCTAAAATCCTCCTCGACGCCGATGCGGGCCCATTGAGCGGTGCTCTGTTCCTGACAGAGGTGCGCTCCGGCTTCGAGGGGAGATATGGGTGTTTCGATAAGATAAGTGAAAAGGGCATAAT
>JBBSWQ010000074.1:0-13668 GCA_038046225.1 archaeon | reverse complement strand
CCCCGGGCGAGCAAATCATCACGTCCAAGTCCTGCCCTTCTCCGTATCCTATTCCTCTTTCCCTCGTCAAAGGAAAGGCCCTGGTCTGGGTCCCCTGGTTGGGCTACGTGAAACTCCTCCTCGTGGATGGTTTTGCGTCGTTTGGAGGATAGGCTTTAAATCAGGGTCCGGCGTCTCTCTCTATATCGTTCCCAATACGATTCACAGATAGGATGGGTGGAAGTCATGATGGAATTGGTCATGGATCGGGCGGATGTGCTTAAGCGCAGTGTGGCTGCAATCGCCGTATTGATTGATGAGGCCGAGTTTGAGGTCTCCGAGAAGGGTCTCACGCTCAAGGCCACGGACCCGTCTCAGATATCCATGGTTGATTTTGAGTTCGAGAAAAAAGCCTTCAAGAAATTCCATGTGGATGGATCCATCCGCCTGGGTCTGGATATGGATTATCTCAACCAGATTATGTCCCGCTCCAAGCCTGCCGATGAAGTGGTGCTTCATTTGGATGATGATTCCTCCAAGCTCTCGGTCACTTTCCGCGGGACGAGCACGCGGACGTTTTCCATTCCTCTCATCGACATTTCTGCCGGCGAGCTGCCCAATCCCAAGATTGAATTCGATGCCACGGTGCGGGTCAAGGCGGGGGTCATCCAGGATGCGTTGAAGGATGCCGGTCTCTTGTCCACTCACCTCACGCTCGGGGCCAAGTCGGACTCCTTTTTCGTAAAAGCAGTTTCATCAAAAGGGGAATTGATGAATGAAACCCCTAAGGGAAGTGAATCATTGCCCGATTTGAGCGTGAAGAAGGATTGCTCCTCCATGTTCCCGTTGGATTATTTGAGTGACATGCTCAAGTCCGCCGCCACGGATGCCGATGTCACGGTCAAGCTCAAGGAGAATGCTCCTGTCGAGATCAATTACAAAATTGGCGAGGCCCGCATGCGGTACTTCCTTGCTCCCCGAATCGAGAGCGCGTGAATGGGAATTGGGGGAGTGGATCAGATAATTTTCTTTCGTGCATCGATAATCATTTCCAACGCACGTTTGTAATTCATTCTCCCGGATTCGTATCCGATGAGGAACCTCGCGCACTCCCGAGTGAATCGTTGTCGATTGGCCGTGTCTAGTATATCGTGCCGGGCAACAATGATGTCACGCATCAGATTTTCTCTTCCCGCATTGAGAATCAATCGTTCCGATCCTCCCCCTCTCATCATGGCGGAGGCGGTTTTTCGTATTCGCCGTATGTTCTCTCTCACTTCTTTTTCTCTTTTCGGGTTGAATCCGAGCACATTGGTTGTAAGAGGGTGTTTGAATCCCTTTTTTCCGATGAGGCGAATGCTCCTAAATCGGATGGGGACCCGTCTTTTTTCGGCCATGAATCCAATCCAGTGGGGTGGAATATAATCCATTCCCTCGCTCGTTGGGAAAGTGCTTCATTTCGGCCGGGTTACCCATGCATACCCTACAATGAGTCCGGCCATCATGTCCACGATCAAGTCCTGCATCGTATTGACGAGTCCCTGTTGGAAGTCAGTCCCCCTGAAATAGTCGGATAGGAATTCTCCAATCTCCCATAGTCCCCCCAGTCCGAGAGAGAATAGGATGAGGGCCCCTCCCACCAATGCGTGAGGGGCATTCGCCAGGAATTGAGGATATCCTTTTTGGATTAGGATAAGGGCGGAGACCGCGAGGAATAGGCTCGTGGTGTAATGCGTGGCCACGTCCCACCCGGGAACGGTGTGATAGAAGTCGAACCCCAGTCCCAGGAGATTGTTGAATACCACGAGGACGCCGAACAGGAGGTCCATCCATTCCCCGGTATTCCCGAAATAGTGTTTCGTGATGTAATGAACGATCCCACTCCCTCCCAATGCGAGGAGGAGTATCCCAAATAGGCTCCAATTTCCGTTGAGGAGGAAGTAGATAGCCCCTCCCCCCAGGAGGGCGCGTAGTCCCCAAGCAATCGTGTGTCCGGTTCCTTTTTCCATGGGTCTCACCGTATTTCTTTTAACGGGAAGGACATATAATCCGGGTAGGTTGTTCCCATGATCGAGACGCAGGATATCGCGAGCTTCAAGCGCACCATCGATGCCATCTCTTCGTTCATTTCTGAAGGGAATTTCCGTTTCGGCGAAAAGGGGATTAGTCTGCGTGCCGTGGATCCTTCTCAAATCGTATTGGTGGATTGCTTCATCGAAAAGAATGCCTTCTCCTCCTACGATCTCGAACCCACCTACGTGGGGGTCGATGTCGTGGAGCTTTCCCGCATGCTCGCCCGTTCCCTCGTGAACGATCGTCTAGTGTTGGATGTGGATGAGAACGAGCTTTCCCTTGAATTGGAGGGGGATTTTTCCCGAAAGTTCCATCTTCCACTGATCGATGTCACGGAGGGGGAGAAGGATCTCAAGCTCCCTTCCCAGAATTTTGATGCCAAGGTGGAGATTAATGCCCGTTTGCTCAAGGAATCGCTGAAGGACGCCCTCCTCTTTGGGAGCACGGTATTGGTATCCGTGAAGGATGGGAAGTTTTGGATCGAGGCCAAGGGGAGCCAGGGGAACCTGAAGACGGTTTCCCGGCAGGGCACTCTTATCGCGGTCAAGGGAAGCGGGGTCGTGACGTCTAAGTATTCTCTCAATTTTCTCTCTACTATCGTCAAGGAGGCCGATCCCGATTCGATGGTCCTCCTCGAGTTCAAGTCCGATGCCCCGATGCGCATTACCTATTCCATCGGGAAGTCCAAGATGCAGTATTATCTCGCCCACATGATTCTTTGAATCTCCTTTCCATTCAACTCCCTTCATTCCTCCAGGATTTTCAGGAGATTTTCACTTTTTTTTTGGGAATCCCTTTTTCTCTCTCCATGCGTGGCGGAGCGCCACCCATACCCTTTAATCGCTCGCGCGCCGAGTAGGAGGTATGGTCCCTGTTTCCCAGCTCCAGTTCGCGCGGAAATATCCGTTTACCTCCCCCGCCAAACAGGCCGTGCGCCAATTGGCTCCCGACTTGGGACGAATTGATTCTTCTCATTTCCAGGCCGCATTGGATTGGATTCACGTCCTCGGGTCCTCGTCTCCTCAAGCGAGGCGGCGTTTCGTCGAGAATCATGTTCGTCAGAAGGATTTGTCGTATTCCGAGTTCCTTTCCCGCGACGTAATCGTTTTTCCACTCGTCAAGATCATCCTTTCCCAGCTGCGGAGGCCCTTGCTCTATGAGCGTTTCGCCTCCCTAATGGGCGATCTTTCGTTCGAATACTTGTCGGGGGAGAAGGACAAGGTTTCTTCTTTCCCAGAAATGTCTCGCGAGCTCGGATTAGTCGTAGAGTCTGAGGTCGTGGATAATGATCCATCCTTTCACGTCACGCTCCCCTCCTATCTTTCCTTCCCCCTCAAGGATGCCCAGCTCCATTTGGTCAATCAGGTGGTTGATCATGGCGTGGTCACTCTCTCTGCCAATGCGTGCGCTCGTTGGATTGCGGAGGGGGTTCATTCCCTCATCCTGCGCTCGCTTCCCATGGACGTGGGGGGTCTTCCTTCCGCCTTCGCCGATTTGTCTGTGCGTGCCCAGTCTCTTCTTCAGTCCATCCAGTCGGAGGAATCGACTTCCCTTTCCGGAGGCGTCATCCTTTCGGCGTTCCCACCGTGCATGGAGAAATTATATGGAGAAATAACCACGGGCGTCAATATCCCGCACATGGCACGGTTCGATTTGGGGACTTTTCTCATCAACATCCGGATGCCCCCCGAGGATATCGTGGGGGTCTTCGCGAAGGCATCCAATTATGATGAGCGTATCACGCGGTATCATTTGGATAATCTCTCGGGAAAATCAGGGGGCAAGCAGTATTCCATGCCGGCCTGTTCTAAAGTCCGCGAACACGGTCTCTGTGTCTCGCGCACATGTGATGTGGCGCACCCCTTGCAATTCTACCGGAGGGAATCCGATCGTCCGGCGACAGAATCGAATGTGCCTTCCCCCGATGCCTCTTCGACTCAATAGGGAGTTCCTTTTCCCGGCCACGCGTCGTGGAGCGCATACTCTTCTTTTCTCTTTCGTATGAACTGGTTCCATGCCCGGCTGGCGTAGGGAACGATGGTGCTTCCCACGAGGCATGTGATGAGGATGTACCCCCAGTCCGCGAGGACCAGTTCATGGGTTCCGAACACGGGATCGAGGAATGGGACGTAGATGGCGGCCAATTGAAGTCCGAAAGATACGAGCACCGCCACGACCAGCCAGGGATTAGAAAATGGGTTCGTCTCGAGCCAGCTCTTTCCTTCCTGTCGTGAGTTGAACACCAGCATGAGTTCGAATACCACGATGGTGGTGAAGGCCATCGTCTGTGCATACGTTTCCCCGCGCGGGAGGGCGTATACGAATGCCCCCAGCGTGATGGCGGCTCCGATGATTCCGGCGAGAAAAACGAATCCTCCCATCCGGTCGAGGATGCGTTCATGTTTGGGTCGGGGTCTCTTCTGCATGACGTCCTTGGAGGGAGGATCCTCCCCCAGCGCGAGGGCCGGGAGCGCGTCGGTGGCGAGATTGATCCATAATAATTGAATCGGGGTCACCACTTCCCCGAGCGCGAAGAAGAATCCGAGGGAGACCACCAATACTTCGGACAGGTTGGCCGCGAGGAGGTAGCGTACGAATCCCTGGAGATTTTGGTAGATGGTCCTCCCCAACTCGACGGCCTTCACGATGGTGGCGAAATTGTCGTCGCGCAATACCATAGCGCTCGCTTCCTTGGCGACATCCGTCCCTTTGATTCCCATGGCGATTCCGATGTCCGCCCGCTTGATGGCCGGGGCATCGTTCACTCCATCTCCCGTCACCGCGACCACTTCTCCCATCGCTTGAAGTTGTTCCACGATTCGATACTTGTGTTCCGGATCCACGCGCGCGAAAATGGTGTGCGTGCGCACCGCTTCCCGCAAGTGCGGGGCATCCATACTATTGAGTTCCTCTCCCGTGAGCACGTCTCCTTTCATTCCTAGTTTTTGGGCGATGGCCTTTGCGGTAGTGGGGTGGTCCCCCGTAATCATCTTGACATCGATCCCGGCCTCATGGCACTGGCGGATGGCCTCCCGGGCCTCTTCCCGGGGGGGATCGCGCAGGGCTTGGAGTCCGGTGAATACCATTCCCTGCTCGGCTTCAATGGGGATAGTTGTAGTGTCCCGATATGCGAATCCCAGCACGCGATACGCGCTGGCGGATAATGTTTCCGCTTGTTCCAGTAGTTGATTCCTTTTTCCCTCCGTGAGGGGAATCGTTTTTCCATTTTCCGTGATGGTGGTGCATCGGTTCACTACCCGCTCCACGGCTCCCTTCATGTAGGTCCGGTAATTTCCTCCCGGAAGGGCGTGGATGGTGGTCATCATTTTTCGTTCGCTCGTGAAGGGAATTTCTTTCACGCGGGGAAATAGGTTGAGTGCCTTGGCCTTGACCCCTATCACACGCATCGCCCCTTCCGTGGGGTCCCCGAGGATGGTTTCCTTTCCCGCATCGTAGTGGGCGTTGTTGCACGCGTCCCCCCCTTCGATCGTGTGCCGGAGCCCGCTTTCTTTTTCCATGGAAACGGGTTCTTCATTCCATCGGATATCTCCTTTCGCGCTGTATCCCACTCCCGTCACGGCGTAAAGTTTTCCATCCGCGAAAACGTATTCACAGGTCATCTCATTCTTGGTCAGGGTTCCCGTCTTGTCCGAACAAATGACGGTGGTGGATCCCAATGTTTCCGCGCTTGGGAGGTGTTTGATGAGCGCGTTCTTTTGGGCCATGCGCTGGATGCCCAATGCGAGCGTGATGGTAGTGATGGCAGGCAGTCCCTCCGGTATTGCGGCAACCCCCAATGAGATGGCCACGAGGAGCATGTCCACGAGTCCTCGTCCCTGTCCGAAATATCCATAGATGAATAGGACCACCATGACGATGACCACTCCGATCGTCAACTGCCGGGCCAATACTTCCAAATTGTCTTTGAGCGGGGAGGGTTCCGGTTTCACTTCCTCCAATTTTTCGGCGATCTTTCCGAATTCCGTTTGGAGTCCGGTCGCGATGACAATCCCGGTTCCTCTTCCCCTCACCACGGACGTGTTGGCATACCCGTAGTTCAATCGATCCGCCACACCCTTGTTTCCGCTCAATGCGTCATTCTTTTTGCTCACGGGATTGCTTTCCCCGGTGAGGAGGGCCTCATCCACGGCCACTTCCACTATTTCCAAAAATCGGATATCCGCGGGAATCTTGGTTCCTTCTTCCAATTGCACGATGTCTCCTTTCACGATATTTTTTGCATCAATCTCGATCCATTTCCCATCTCTCTTTACGGTAGCGCGCTGGGCCCCCAGTTTTTTGAGTTCATCAATGGCTTTTTCGGCTTTGTATTCTTGGAAGAACCCTAAGAGTCCATTCAATACCACGATGGCGAATATCGCGATAGTGTCGATTGGGTCCCCCACAATGTAGGAGAGGACTCCCGCCCCCACGAGGACCAATACCAGGAGTTCGGTGAATTGTCCGATGAGCAGTCCCCAGGCATCTATTTTCTTTTCCAGGGTAATCGTGTTCAACCCATTCGCAGCAAGGCGTTTTTCGGCCTCGAGGGAAGGGAGTCCGTTCTCGTTCGTTCCCAGGAGCCGCATCGTCTCGTCGGGGGATAGCGTATAGTAGAGGGGCGATAGGCTCTCGTGCGGACTCGCGTCCTCTTCCCGCGGGGGGGCGTTCATTCTCTCATCGAGGAATTTCCCTATATAAATGCTCGGAACTCGGGCTTGCAAAGCTCTTAATTCCTGCCCTGCGTTAAGGAGATGGGGGGTTTCTTTCATGGATGGCTTGGGGAGCGAGCGGGTGTGGCTCAAGGGATTGTTTTCCCGGTATTATGCCCAGCACCCCGTGTCTCCTCCGTATGATGTTTCGCGCAGAGAATTCGGCCATGGCACGTTCAAGAAGATTGATGCCCGCCACGTTTCGTTCGATGATGCATCCGAGCTCAATGCGTTCCTCGCGAATGCCGCTCCATTGTATGTCTCAGCTTCCGTCTCCCAATTCCTGAACCCATCCGTCCAGCCCATGACTGCTAAGGGATTGGTGGGGAGTGATTTAATCTATGAGTTCGATGCGGATGACATTCCCACGCCCTGCAAGCTTGTTCATGATTCTTGGCGGTGTCCCCATTGCGGGGCGTCGGGAAAAGGGCATGTAATGAAATGCACCTCGTGTGCGCACGGTACGGAATTGGATGAATGGGTTTGTCCCGAATGCCTGCGCGCGACGAAAGAGCAGACCCTCCGCCTCCTGGGCATCCTTCAAGATGACTTCGGTTTTTCTGAAAAAGATCTCTCGGTCAATTTCTCCGGGAGCAAGGGATACCACACTCACGTCCGTTCCACATCCATTTTTACTCTACCCAAATCCGCGCGGGTGGAACTCATGGATTATCTTTCCCTCTTCGAGATCGATCTTCCCTCCCTGGGTTTTTCCTTCGATGGTAAACAATACCGCTGCCCCCGTTTCACGGAATCCACCGGTCATGCGTCGCGGCTCCTGCAGGGAATCCTTCGCCTCATTGAGACCGGTTCTTCCGATGAGTGGGCGATTCTCAGCGGTTCGTCCCCGCGCACCCTCCAATCATTCCTCGCGGATCGCCCTCGATTGTATTCCGAAGTTCAGTCGGGAATCCTTCCTCCCCTTCCCGGAAAAAAGACGGAGTCCTTTTGGAATGCCACCCTTTCGTCGCTGGTGGATTCATTGAAATTGACCATTGATCGTCAGACGTCCGGAGACATCTACCGCCTCATTCGGGTACCTGACACCTTGCATGGGAGCACGGGTTTTCGTTCCGAATCGATTCCTCTCGCGCGGGTATCGGAGCATGATCCCTTCCTCTCCGCCACGGCCTTCTCCACTCTTCCTCCTCGCACCCTTTTCGTCCGTTCGTGTCCCCTCCTCTCCATCGGGGGAGAGGTCCTGGATCCCATTTCGGAGCGGGAGGTCACGGTCTCGGGGCCCATGGCCGTTTACTTGGTCGCCTGGGGGGCTGCCACCCTTCGGTAGTAAAAGGAGATGGGGGGATTGGGATGCCTATGACGCTCGACTTTGAGGAGATGCGCCGGATTTATCGTTTGGAAAAGAGCACCGCCCGTCTCGTCGAGGTCCCGGACGATTTCTTCACGCAGATGCATGGATTGGTCGACGATGAGAGGGCGAAATATTTCGACTCGTTGAAGGACTTGAACGCGACCCGCGCGAGGGATTTTGGCAACCTGAAAAAACTCATCGATGAGTGGTTCGTGGTCCGGGAGAAGAAGCTCTTGAACACCGTCCTCGTCTCCGCCCAATTGGAGGAGAAGGATACTTCTCACCTGGCCGCGGAAGAGAAGATCGTTTTTCATTCCCTCTATGAAGTCCTCCGCTCCCACCGCAACAAGGCGAAAAGCGTGTTGGAAGCGAATGGGGATTTCGTTCCAATGGGAAATCCTTCTCCCGAGAAACCCTCTCGAATACCGCTGGCGGATTCCGCGACCCCGTCCACTGTTGCCGAACTTCCCACTCATTCCCCCGTTTCTGTCGCACACTCGGCTACTGTCGAGTCTCTTCCCGTCCGTATCCTTTCCGAAATCCCTTCCTTTGTGGGAACGGACCTGCGGGAATACGGCCCCTACAAAGCGGGGCAAGTGGTGGATCTCCCATCCAAGATTGCCCAATTGTTCATCTCGCGTAAGTTGGGCGAAAGCGCCTCCGCATAGGCGGTCATTTTTAATCCTTCGGGGCAACGGTACTCTTCATGCCGGCACCCTATCAAGGAAATCGTCCCTTTCACTCACGTCCCTCTCCCGGGGGCCGTCCCTCCTTCTCATCGAATCGTTCCTCTTTTTCCCGCAGCCCTTCCGTGGCTCCCGCGCCCAATCCGCGCAATCAGCACGTGAAGAAGTGGCCCCAATATGGGGAAATTGTCGTCATCAAGATTGACAAAGTTCTCGATTACGGAGTGTTCTGTTCTCTCCTAGAATACGAAGGGGCTACCGGCTTCGTGCACATATCTCAGGTCGAGTCGAGCTGGATCAAGAATATCCGGAATTACGTGCGCGAGGGACAGATGCGCGCAGCGCTCGTCCAAAAAGTGGATCTCGAAAAACTCCAGATCGATCTCTCCCTCACCAAGGTTTCAGAGCGCCAGCAGCGATTGCGGATTGAGGAATACAAACAGCTCGCGCGCAACAAGAAACTCATCGAGGTCATGGCGAAATCATTGGACAAGACCCTTGAAGATGGGTGGAAGGCCGTGGCCGAGCCGCTTATCAAAGTGTTTGGCACCCTCCCCCCTGCGTTCGAGGCCATTGCTATGGATGGGGCAAATGCGGTTCCCGATTCCATCGCGAAAGAATGGATTCCTTTCCTCGTGGATGTGGTGCAGAAGAATGTGCGCCCCGCAGAAAAGGAAGTCAAGGGCACTCTTGCGATTGCATGTACGGCCCCGGATGGATTGGATCGGGTGAAATCCGCCTTGTTAGAATCCGCGAAAGGGGTCCAGAATGCCTCGGTCCAATACTCCTACTTGGGTGCGGGAAAGTATTGGGTGAAAGTGGTTTCGTTTGATTTCAAATTGGCCGAGAAGGCCCTTTCGACCGTGCAGGAGAGGGTGAAGAAAAACATAGGTTCTTATGGCACCATGACGTTCACGCGCCAGGAAGCGTGATGCCAGTTATGGCGACCCAGGTCTTTTTGCTCGAGAAACCCGCCGAAAAAGACGGTCTCGTATTTGTAGGTCTCCCCGGCATCGGTCTCGTGGGGAAGATCGTGGTGGATTACTTGGTCAAGGAGTTAAAGCCCAAGAAGATTGGGGAAATACTCAGCGATTCCTTTCCACCTGCCGTAATCACCAAGGGGGGGATTGCAGAATTATTCAAGGACCATATCTATTACTTGAGCCACAAGGGCAAGGCGTATTATTTCGTTTCCGGTCCTGTAATCCCCAATTGGGATCAGGGGGGAACGATTGCGGATCAATACGATTTCTCTCGAACCCTGGTGGCGGCGTTCAAAGAATTGAAAATCGGCCAGATATGCACGATTGCAGGATTGAACATTGGGGAAGAACGCATGAAGAGCAGTCCGCATGTAATCGCCTCCGCCAGCGATAAAGGGACCCTCGACACGTGGAAGAAGATGGGGGTTAAACCCTCTGAGACGGAAGGGACTATTTGGGGTCATGCGGGATTGCTCCTGGGCATCGGCAAGATGCAGGGGATTCCTGGCGTCTGCCTCATGGGGGAGACCTCCGCCCGGTTGGTGTATGGGGATCCCGGCGCCAGCAAGGTCGTGTTGGACCTCATCATCAAGAAATTCGGATTGAAAGTGAAGATGGACCGGATGGATGCCGAGGCTACGGAGATTGAGAAAGCGTTCCAGAAGCTCTCCGAAACCATGCACGCGGAAGAGGGGGGAGACAAGAAACTGAACCTTCCCTACGTGCGGTAATCGTTCTCCCCCCTCTCTATTTTTTCAAGCAGGCCATGGTGTTGGGGGCGAGAGATGTGGGATTAGTTCACAATCCCCAGGAACGCGAGCACAATCATCGCCCCCAATCCCGCGAGGCCGAAAATGGCGCTCACGAATAAGGAGGCCCAAAAAGGAAGTTGAATATGGAGCAAGTACGTCGCAATCCCCCACCCTACAAGTCCGAGAATGGTATTCACGACCATGTTTTTGAGGAAGTGGAATACGAGCAGGGCCCCGACCACGAGAATGATTCCCACAATCAGCCAGGACCAATCCCCCGAGACGGAGTTCATGACCAGGGGAACTCCATCCGTGACTTGAAGGAGGAGGCGCATTCTTCCCATGGTTCATTTATTCGTTATAAACCCGCGTTTAATGGGGGGGCCTATAAAAAGCAATCTTTCCTCTTTTGCTCTATGGCATTGAATTTTACGGAATCCCAGAAGAAGCTCTGCAACGCCCTCCTGGATGGGCCCAAATCATTGGAAGCTTTATCCGAGCGCGTAGGGATGCCCCATGCGTCGGCGCAGGAGGAGTTGAAGCACCTCATGCAGCTCAAATTGATCTCCTTGCAGGGGGTCCCGCCCATCTACTTGCTCAAGGACGAGGTTCTCCAGGAAATGAAGCGGCGGAAGTCCATCGAGGCCGAGGACGACAACAAGTTTCGGGTCCGCATCCTAATCGAGGTGCAGGGGCTGGAAGAAGAGTTGGTCCTGCTTCAAGTCGAGAAGATCCTCGACCATTTGCGCGGCGAACCCATTTTCAAAATTTATGCGGTTAAGACCGAAAAAATGGTCAAGATCGAGGAGAAATACTCCACGTTCACGGAGATCAATCTCTCGGTGCGTGATTTCCGGGCCATGGTCCGGCTGGCCTTCTTCTATGGGCCGGCCTCCATCGAGGTCATCAAACCCCAAAAGATTGATTTTTCACTCCACGACTTCCAAGACGGCCTCGTGGATATGACGGAGATGGTTCACGCCTACGCAGACTATATCATGGGCATCCTCTCTAGGAAGAAGGTGGAGGAATTCAACGCCAAATTCTTTCAGGGTGTCCGTTCCGGCCAGGAATTGAAGCCCAAAGCCGAGGAGGGCACCCCCGCCCTGCCCGAAGATATTCCGCATATCTGAAAGGGAAATTTCTCGGCGCTCTGGCCTCTCTTGCGGAATCCTTTTGGCTCGTCCTTTCCCGATGAACGGTTTCCCATCGCGTATCGTCTGACCTCATTACGATGATTGTACGGCCATTTTCGCTCCCTTCGTTATAAAGGCCCCCCACCCCTTCGTCAATTGCCGGACAAAACTCGAAACGTATTTAAACGGCTTGAACCATGGTAGGACTCAATGAGCCAGTCACCGATACCGATTGTCGATTCGGCTATTGTATTGGTGCGTAAACGCTCGTTGTGATTCGTGAGGTGAAGCACAAATGAATGGATTGAAAGTACGCAAACTCGCAGCCATTTTGGCCGGTGGAGCGTTGCTTGGAGCCGCCGTCGCCCCTATGGTGTCGGCCGTCAGCAGCCCTGAAGCCAAATCGGTCGTTTACAATGCCGATATGAGCCCTGTCGTCAACGTGGTAGTGGGAAAGACCGCCGCGGTATCGGACGGAGTATGGGCCGGAAATATTGCTCGAAAGATTGTCGAGAAAGCCGTCATGACCAAGATATACACGGGCGGGGGTTCCGGAAGCGGTACAGCTGTTGTAACGGATTTAGCCGCCGTTTTGTCCCTTGGGGGAACGGTAACGGTTACCGGTGGAAAGTCATTCAACAACGTCAAGTTGACCTCAAATGGGTCAGCCAATGAATACGAACAGTCCATTGGAAAGGATCCCTTGGCTTTTCTGACTGAAAAGACCGTTTCCTACAAATTCAATGACAGTTCGACCAACATCGACGTCAAAGAAACAGTTGGAGTCCAATTGGACGCCAAGTTTAGTACTGATTCAGACGTGAAAGACCTGATATCTGTAACGGATGCAGGGGACTTGAACTATACATTGAATTTAGGTTCTGGAATTCCCACGAACTCCGCAACGGGTACCATTGTCGACTTCACGGACACGTCGGACGATAATATTCGCATTCCATTCTTTGGAAAGACATTTTTGGTCCAGAAAGTAGATCAAGATGACTCCAACGCCGTGTTGGAAGTTCGTTTGATTGAAGATAAGGCTAAGCAAACGTTTGTCGCAGGAGAATCCTTCACCATGACGGGTGTGGGAGACTATGTTGGACAAACACTGACTGTAACGGTTGTTTCGGTCATTGCCACAGGGCCGGCCACTACTTCCTACCAGGCTAAATTCAACCTGACGGACGAAGCCGGGAATGTCATCGACACCCAGCAGGCTGCCGCTGGAAACTTCATTGACTTTGAGGATTCCGCCGGAGACGAAGTCTTGAATGGGGACATTTACCTCGACTCGGCCTCGGTCAACACCGGAACCAACGAAGGAACCATTGATGTCCTGGTTGGAACCTCATCCGTACGATTGAAAGACGGGGAGAATTATCCCTATCTTGAAGATGCAGACGCGGAGAACATTAACGGCCCATACGTCGTTAATTTGTTGGAGACCGCTTCGAGCAATCGATTAACCTCGATTGTTATCAAGACGCGATCGAAGTCCAACATTGGAACGCCCGACACGACGGCGGAAGAGACCGTGGACGCGTGGCCCGCATCGGTATTTGATACGGGCAACCCCATGTTTTCCAAAAACAGTTCATTGACCTCTAACGGGGCCGACGGTCCCTCCTCCCTTGAATGGTTGGATGGAACAGGCGCGCTCGGAGAAGGACTGTTCACCGTCACCTTCAATGGGTTCAAAGCCGGAGAAGAGATGTCGTATATTCAGATTGGAAACAATGAAATTGAGTTCCGCGATGCTACCGATGCAACGCACGTTATTCCCATGTGGCTTGAGGCTGGTTCCGAAACAGGGACGGGCACATCCGCGGGAGCGAACGTCAATTCGACTGCCCAAAGCAATTCGAACGGAGTCTCGTTCAAATTTGATAATGGGAACAAGCAGTTGTATTACGACATGAATAATGCCAGCAACGACTTCAACGTGGCAGACGGAACTATTCTGAATGGTGTCGCCGTCGACTACGGGGTAGTAAGCGGGGTATTGAGCCTCACACCCGACTTGGGAGTCATT
>JBBSWQ010000073.1:0-1442 GCA_038046225.1 archaeon | reverse complement strand
CAATTGGAACACCAAACATGGAAATAGCAACTTTCTTTTTTCTAGACCCTTTAGGAGACTGACTGAAAACGTCGTACATCAAATAGTGACATTGGTTCAACTTTATATTCCTTCGGTAACTAAGTGGAGTAAGATGTTCCAGTCCCCTGCTAAGTTGAATCTCATTCTAGACCTCATTCGTAAGCGCGAGGATGGGTTTCATGAAGTGGATTTTATCATGCAGGAATTGGAATTGCACGACACCATCACTCTTGAATCCGTTTTAGAGAACGCGGAGATCCTCATCTCCTGCGACGATGCCTCCGTTCCCACGGATGAAAAAAATCTCTGCTATACGGCCGCCCAATTACTGCAGGAAGAATGCCGGAAGCAGGGATCCGTGGTTCAAGGGGTAAGAATCCACATCGAAAAACGCATTCCCTCCGCCGGAGGAATGGGAGGAGGGAGCTCCAATGCCGCGGCGGTAGTAAAGGGATTGAATGAAGGGTGGAACCTCGACCTGTCCAAGAATGTGCTCAGCGAGATTGCGTCGCGGATTGGAAGTGATGTACCTTTTTTTGTGTATGGAGGAACGTGCCGTGCCCAAGGGAAGGGGGAAATTATCACTCCGCTTGAAAAGTGCCCCGTCCTCGACCTGGCTTTCATTGTCCCCCCCGTAAAGGTACCCACGGATAAGACGCGGTGGATCTATGGGAATTTTGACGTGACCAATGTGAAAAACCATCCTTCGGTGGAGCGATTCAAGGAGGTGTTGAAGAGTGGGAATCCCCAAACCGTTGCCCAGGCGGCCGGGAATGTGTTCGAGAATGAGGTGGCCGTCCCCGAATACGGGGCGGTGTGGTTCCTGATTGAAGCGCTGAAAACCATCCCCGGGGTATGGAACGTTATCCTCGCAGGGGCCGGTCCCACGGTTGCAGTGGTGTGCGATTCCTCCCGGACCGCGGAGATGGTCATCGCTCCTTTCCGTGCAAAGGGATATGTTTCGTTCGTCACGCGCACGGTTTAGCGCCCAATGAGGGAGGCGAATGCCTTGAAGAGGGTGATAGTCCATACCACGACGTCCGCGACAAAGGTGGGGAAAGCGGATTCGGGTGTGAGTCCCCGGTATTTCATTTTTCCTTGATTGACCGCATCCACGAAAGCCCCGGCGGGGTCCCTGGATTGAGTGATAGTCGTTACCGTCGATTCGTCCGTCCATATCCTCATGGAGGGATTTCTCGGCGCATAGCGGGTGAAGGACTCGATTCGGTTCTTCTTCGTCACTACACCCAGGGTCTCTATTCCCCCATCCGTGAGACGGAGCTCCACACTCATCCGCTGCGACCCAAAGAGGGCCTTGATGGGTCCTGGGAGGGATTGAATATGCATATTTGCTTGCGTGATTTTGTGTTGGAGCAGCGGATTCAATTCTCCGCTCTCATCAAATGCGACTTCGATGAAGC
>JBBSWQ010000072.1:0-4941 GCA_038046225.1 archaeon | reverse complement strand
TCGGGATCCTGCTCCGGTGAACACGCTGGGGTCGATGTCGGGTTGGGCGGATGATTGTGCTGACATCACGGCGACGATTAAGCTGGATACGGCATAAAGGGCGGGTCCCCCAAATGCGGCGGAGAAGAAGATGAGGATTACGTAGATGGATATGGATGCGTGCGCCTCGCTCTGAAGCGCGATTTGCGTGCGGAGGTTGCGCGACAATTGCATCAACAAGTCCGCGATTTCTCCTCCGGAGGATATCCCTCGAGCCAGTAGCCAGGTCGTGCGTTCCACGAGATTGGATTTGATGTGGCGGGATATTTCCATGATGGCCTTTTCCACCGGCACCCCCGCAAGAATGCGCGTGGATACGCGTTTCATTTCCGTTTCGAGGGGACCGAATTCGGGCCGTGCGCTCACGAGCATCGCCCGTTCCGTGGTGAGTCCTGCTTTGATGTTGCTAGCAATCAGTTGCAATGCGTCCGGGAGGACATGTTCGACCTGTTTTCCTCTTCCTTCGGCTTGGAGATCGAGAACAAGATAGGTTCCCCCAATGGTCCCGATGAACGTGAGGAGGAACCCTGCGACCACGAGAAAATACGGCCATTGGAGCACGAGGCTCGTGAAGACCGTCGATCCCACCCCTAATAGGAGGGATAGGATGAGGATGTTGATGAAGAATTTTCGCGAGGACACCCGTATTCCCAAGTAGGCGAATTGCTTTTCGAATGCGTCCAGTATTCCTTGGAGTAAACGCAGAGGAGAGTGAGTCATGGGTCAGTCCCCCAGGAGCGAGGGACGCTTGCTCTTGATGATTCCCAAGTACATGAATTGGGCCACTCCCACAAATGCGAGGAGGACCCAGAAGTAGAGGTCCGTGATCTTGATTTGGGGGAATGAGGATAATACGATGAGGAACGTGATTCCAAGAGCAGGGATGATGACCCCGAGCATCATGTACACGAGCGAGAGGATTTTCATTTGGGATTCATAATTTCGTATCTGGATGGATTGGGCTTCCGTGAGGGAGTCCACGCTTTCCCCTAATACTTGAGCGATGTCCGCCCCCGCCCGCATCCCGTTCACAATCTGCCAGAGGGCGCGTCGGAAATAGGTGCTGGGGTTGTATTCCGCGATCCGTTCAAGAGCGTCTTCCTGGATGGTTCCCGTGGCTATCTGATCCACGGCCTTCTTGAATTCCCGGGAGACCGCTCCGTAGTTTCCCTCGGCGACCACTTTCAATGATTCGAATAGGCTCACGCCCGATCGGAGCTGGACGAGGATGGTACGCAGGGCGAATACGAGATTCCGATCCAGATCCCTGACTTTTTTCTTAATCCGGATGATGGGGTAGGCCACCAATTGGATGAAGACGAGGAATGAAAATACGAGGCTCACCATTAGAGGGAGAATAGTCAATTGGTTGAATAATCGGAATGCGAGGGAATAGAATATGAGTGTGAAAAAGAGGAAATAGAAGAGCACGACAACCAGACTCATGGTCGCGTATTCCTTGACACTGATGGGCAGTTCGGCCTGCTTCATGTTCAGGTCGCGCAGGGGCATGAGTTTCCCGAATTGGGTCCCTAATCCTAGGAAGTGTTTGCTCGCCCATCGGAGGAGGGGCATGGGCAGTACGTTCAGGGGCATGCTGAATCGGGAGATCATCGTATTTTTCCTCCTTTCAACGGACCCCGGCCCGTTTGAGGATGGCCGCGGGATCGGAATAGTATTCGGCCATGACCGATCCCACTTGGTTGATGTCCCGGATCTTTTCTTTGACCATCCATTGGAGCACTTTCTCCTTTTCCGCAAGGTTTTGCGTGAGTTCCCCGGCCGTATATCCCGTGTGCAGGGCGAGTTCGTCGAAGAGGCGGATGGATTCGGCGTATTTTTCAACGGAGTCCGTGGCGGCCCGCCAGCGGAATAATATGTTGGGTTTGAGCTGCACCCTTCCATCGTTTCCCGCTTTTTGGGGGATGAATTCTGCAAGCTGGAGGATTCTTCGCACGCCGAGCCGTCGGTTTCGGAACATGACCACGTTCAAGTGCACGGCCTCGAGGAGGGAGGGCGCGATGTCAATCGGCGGGCTCGTCAATCGTTGGATGGTTTCTTCGGCTGTGTTCGCGTGCACGGTGGCGTAGACGGAGTGTCCGGTGTGCATGGCTTCGAACATGACCTCGGCTTCTTTCTGTCGGCGCACTTCTCCCACGATGATTCGGTCGGGTCGCATCCGGAGCGCATTCACGAGGAGGTCGAGCATTCCCACGGCGCCCTTTCCTTCCGCATTCGGTTCCCTCGTCGTCATGGGGACCCAGTGCAGGAAGTCGGGAAGCGTGAGCTCGCGCGTGTTATGGCAGACAACATTGTTGCACACAAAGCTCTCGTTCTGGGGGACGCTGAAGTCGTAGACGAATCCCTCAAATGGTCGACGTTCCATGAATTCGACTTGATCCCATTGGAGATCGCTAAATGCGAGTTCGTGCAGGGGAGCCGATAAAGATGGATATTTCAGCACATGTCGCTGCAATAATTCTCTTCCGATATTTCCCTTATACTTGTAGCTTTTCCACCCCTTGTATGTGCGCGAGACGCCCACTTCGGCTTTGAGAACACTTTTCAATTGCTTGTAAAAATGTTTCGGCAGCGGTATTACATCACTAATATCATGGTTCTTAGAATTGACCCATTTGATTGATTTTTCGTTCTTGTGGTTGATTGAAAAGCCAATTTGGGAAACGAATGCAGACAAAAATTTCTGTCCGGATATTCTGGACTCATACGTCTTGTCCTTTCGCATTTTCCATTTTATCCGTAATGGGATGCCGAAACGGAGTAGGAGTGTTTGGGTATCTTTGAGCAATTGTTTTGAGCAGGAAGAAATCGCGATGTCGTTCTTTCTCACCCAGCCGTCGCCGGAAAAATACCCGCGTAAAACGGCGGAAGTGAGGTTCTTTTCGAGCTTGAACATCCATCCGGGCATTTTTTTGGTGTATGCATCTCCTTTCAATAGCAGAACATTTTCACAAAATTGCTTGAATGGTTTTGAATGAATCATCAGGGTGACATTGTCTGAATGCATTTTTGCAGTCGTACCAAAACGTTCGGCTATCCTATCGACCACTGCCCGCGCCTCTGGTTCTACGATCGATATCAATACGCTATTCTTGTCATAGCAGCCATCGGCCAACCACAGGCCTGAATACAATGCCAGGTCCTCGTCCATTTCAATTACGAGAGGGATTTTTGTGCCCAAGCGCGAGGTGATAAAACCAGACGCTGGTGTTTTCTGTGCAAACTGCAGCATTTCGATTGACGCGATGCCCCTGCGGCGAGCCCCATTCACGGTATTTTTCGAAAAACTCTCACGCAAGATTGGCATTGTTTCGGTGATGATGGGTCGAATTTCCACGCTGCGAATGAAACAGCCTTCAAACGCAGATAGATGATGACGTAAGTCGAATGAGATTTTCTCTCCCGCCCAATCAAGCGCTCTGGGGGTGGATAGCCATGTTCCAACAGATATGGATTTTCCTGGAATTTCAGAAATTTTTCCAGATTCGTTCAATCCGAATAGTGAATGGTCGGGGGTCACTTCGATGGTTCGTCCGCTCTTGAAAGTGATTTTCATCAGGTCCTTCTTTACCCAATGACGGATAAATCGGCTAGGTTCACGCCATTCAATTTTTCCATCCGTGGTCATGGACGGGATTTGAATCCCTTCCTCATTCTCGACCGACGCGTCAAGGATGGAATCGTCCTCGATGATTCCATCAATCAATTCTCCGACGGTCGTTCTGGTTGACCTGCCGTCGCGTTGATAGATGAGTTCCATATCAGCGGAAACGCTATCCTCGATAGTTAGAACCCGTTGATTGGGCTGGATGAAGGGCAGCATGACATTCAATAAAGTCGTCTTTCCCGATCCCGTTCCACCGGACACCATGACGTTGAGTTCGTATTCCATGGCGAGCCAGAGCATGGCCCCGAGAGGCGCGGAGGATGTGCCCGCGTTGATGAAGTCCGTGATCGTCCATGGATCCCGTCGGAATCGGCGGATGGTGATCGTGTTTCCGCGCGATGAAATAGGGAACAATGAGGCGTTCGCCCGGTCCCCCGTAACGAGGTGGGCATCCAGCAAGGGATTGAGTACCGTGACCTGTTTTCCCACCCTCCGTGCGATAATGCTGGCGTAGTTCTGGATATCCGCTTCGGGGGAGATGAATATGTTGGTCTTCAACCATCCGTGTTTTTTGTGATAGACCCACACGGGTTCGGCGGCCGAATTCACGACAATTTCTTCTAGGTTCCCATCTGCGAGGAGGAATTCAATGGGTCCGAGTCCGGCCATCTCATTGAGCATGACGGTGGATAGTTTTTCTCTGTTCTCGGGGGAGAGCGTGGGCAGTGATTGTTGGAGTAGCGCGTCCGCTTTTTCGCGGAATGCGCGTTTGAGTTCGTTCACGAATTTGGTGTCGAGCATCTTTTCGGAGGAGATGTTGACTTCCGTCACGATCTTGGTCTTCAGGTCGTTGAGCATGGCCCGCGTCCCCGGTCCGAATTCAGGGAGGTGGATGATGTATTGCTTGACGAATTCCTGGTCATCCTTCCCAATGTCCACGGTCACGGGGATGTCGGCTTGGACGATGTAGGATTCTTCTTTTTTCAGCGTCATCCCATCACGCGTCCGGCCTCTTGTATACGATGAGCGGTTCCCCGAATGCGGGGTATTTTACTTCGACGAGTCCGTTGTCTTCCAGCGTCTGGACTTCTTGGGCGGCTTGTTCTTCTTTCAGCGCGAGCACGCGCGCGATTTCATCGAGTTTCATGGATTGTCTTCGCTTCACGAGTTCGAAAATCCGATCATAGTCTGTGATGATGGTTCCTTCCCCTTTTCGTCCCGGAGGGGTTCCTTCATCGGTTCCCCGAACGGGAATGTTTTCCGCGGGGGGGCGG
>JBBSWQ010000071.1:0-3055 GCA_038046225.1 archaeon | reverse complement strand
AGAGGTAATTGGACAGAGTGGAAACCACTACACATTTCTCAACTATTTACTGAAAAAACGCTAGTTCCGATCGCCACCGGCAAGACCGGCAGCTTCCTCTAAGCGATTGACGCGGGGTCCTCTTCGGTCTCTCCGTCCGCGGCGCATGTTCTGTTCTTCGCTCTCTCCATCCTTGAGGGCGTATTCGAAGTCTTCCACTTTCTTGGGGAATGCTTCATCGTTGGGGATGTCTCCGCGTGCTTTGAGGAATTCCTTGGCGAGCAGCCAATAGATCAATGCGAGGGATTTTCGTCCTTTGTTGTTCACGGGAATGACCACGTCGACGTTCGCCAATAGGTTGTTCGTGGAAGCTAGTGCCACCACGACGGCGCGCACCTTGGAGGCTTCCGATATGGCTTGGGCATCGGATTCGGGTTCCGTCACGATGACCACTTGGGGTTGGAGGAATTCTTTTCCGCGGGGATTCGTGAATGTCCCGGGGACGAATCGTCCGGTGATGGCGTAGGCTCCGATGGATTTGGCGAATTCTTCCGCAGGGGTCTTTCCGTACATCTTGCGTGATACCACTGCGATCAGGCGGGGGTCGTATTTGGCGAGGAATTGTCCAACCTGCTTCACACGTTCATCAATCAATTGGACGTCCAGGACTTTCAGTCCATCCTTGCGCTGTTTGTAGATATAGCGGTTCATGTCCCCGCTCTTGAATCGTGTTCCGATGTGCGCCCCGGTCGTGAGGTATTTCTCAATGGAGGGGTTGGTCGTCGGGACCTGCTGGATGTCTTCCTTGTTTTCAGTCATGTTTTTTTCCCCTTTTTTCATGTGTTGTAACGCATCACGTCGTCGATGAGTTCGACGTGCGTCATGAGCATTCGCCGGCAGCAGTAGCGGTCGATTCCGAGTCCCTTGAACGCCTCATCCGTGGACTCTCCTTTTTTGGTGCGGGCCTTGAATTCCTCGTAATGTCCGGCGAGGACCTTCCCGCAGGAGAAGCATCGGATAGGGGTGATCATGGTGGTTCATTTCTCCTTTTTTTTTACCGCTTCGAGTGCTGTTTCTTCTTGCGCGCCTTGGGACCTAAGGGTTTCTTGGGCTCCGTCCTTCGGGCGTCGTCGACCAGCAGCATCCGGTCATAGGCCAGGTATTTTTTCTTGAGTTTCTCGTCCTTCGTGTATCCCACAATGGCCTTGGCAATGCAGGCCCGGGCCGCGACGGCTTGAGAAGTCTGTCCGCTTCCTTTTACGCGGATAGTAATATCGAGGTTGGCTGCGCTTTCCCCGGCCAATGCGAGGGGTTCGCGGATGTATGCTTGCAATATCGCCGGGTCCACGAGCTCGAGTCTCCGGGAGTTGATGCGGATGACTCCTTTTCCTTCCCTCACGGTCGCCTGCGCGATGGCCTCTTTTTTGGTGGCCTTGAATATGGTTTCTCGTCGTTTTGCCATGCGTTTATCCCTTCACCAGTTTGTTGTATCCTAATCCCTCGGCCAGTTCCAATACGGTCGTAATCCCTTTGGTCTTGTGGTTTTGGGCCTTTTCCATTCCCTGGAATTTGGTCTCTTTGAACTTGAGGGGGATCCCAATTTAGGTCTGCACTCGCTTCATGGCCAGTATTCCTCTATCTCTTTTGGATGGGACCATTCCTTCGATGATTTCTCGTACGATCCGGTCGGGCATCTTGTGGAATCGGGGGCCGAATTCAGGGTTTCCTCTCGGTCGGAGATCGAGTCGGGTCTGCCATAATTGGCGGAGCAGGACGGGGTTTCCGGTGAACACGGCTTTTTCGGTGTTGACAACAATGATTTTGTGTCCCTTCAATAATTTTTCCGCCACGAGACTGGCCATCCGTCCTACGATGAGGTTGGTCGCGTCCACGTGCAGGGCGGGAACGGGAGTCATGAGTTCCGACTGGACTTTGTTCTTGGTGGGGGCTTTTTTTTCGTGCATATTCATTTCACCAGCACCAGTTTGGATGGTTCTATTTTTTCAGCGACGAGTTCTTCGAGGAGCATTGCTTTTCCCTTGGCTTCGATGATTTTCCGTGCCGCGTTTCCCGAGAATCGGAGGGCGGCCACGTGAATGGGGTGGGTAATAGCCCCTTTGGCCAGGACGGCCCCGGGGACCACGAATACTTTGTCCTTGTACGTCCCGGCCATCGCATTCAAGTGCGATAGGTTGACCTCGGCCCGTTGTCGGGTGGGTACGTTGATGAGCTGGGATAGGACGGCGTAGGCTCCTTCCTTCTTTTTTCCCGTGTTCGTCTTCGGGGCGTGCTTTTCGAGGTGCACAACCAGGGCTCTGGTCCGAATGTTGGTGGGTCCGGTTCGTTTCATAATGATCAGTGGGGTATAGGTGTTTTGGGTTTTTTTTGCGAGTGCAGGGGGCAGGATTCGAACCTGCGAAGGCACTGAGCCACGGGATCTTAAGTCCCGCCCCTTTGACCGCTCGGGAACCCCTGCGTAAGGAGTTTTCCCGCGTTAGCGTTTAAGAAGGGCGTTCCTCGCGCGCGTGGGGTCTCCCTCCTATAGTCCCTCCTCGAGTTGGCTCGCGAACCCTTTGGTCTTCTCAATGAGGATGTCGCAGGCCTGGTGGAGGATGTCCTTGTTGGATAATCCCCCGTGCGTTTCAAGCATGAGGATGAAACTGGAGTCGTCCGCGTCCACTTGGATGTGCGCGCTTCCCCCCACTTCTTCGCAGTTCCCGCAGAGGGTGCAGTCCCCGGGTTCGGTGATGTTGAGTTTTTTTCCTTTGATTTCGATAATCTTGACGGGGCAGGAGTCCGCAATCCGCTGCATGGCTTCCGCGGGGATGTTTTCAGAAATAGTGAATACGGGCATGGCGCGGTACCCGGCTACGGCGGGTTGGTATTTGACGTGGTCTTTTCCTTGTCCCATGACGGCTTCCCCTTCCATTCGTATGCGTTGTCCGGCTTTGAGCTTGGCGAGGGGAATCCGTTCATCGATGACTTTGATTCCGGTGTCGGCGAGCGTGATGTCTTTCGAATAGACGGTTCCCGGTCCCCCGACGTCGAGGGAGAATTTGATCTTGTCTCCCAGTTT
>JBBSWQ010000070.1:0-10648 GCA_038046225.1 archaeon | reverse complement strand
GCCGCGTACACGGATATCAAGACCGGGTACATCTATGACTGGATCACCTATCCCCTCATTGGAGTGGGAATTGTCCATTCCCTGCTCACCCAACAATGGTTGGGATTCCTCCTGGGGGGGATCATTTATGGAATGGGGTGGCTGGCCTACCGGAGCGGAAAAATAGGAGGAGGCGACATCAAACTCCTCGCAGGAATGGCACTGGTCCAACCCACGTATGAAGGAATGGTATTCCCCCTCGCGGTATTGCTCATAGGAGCCCTATCGGCCTGCATCGGTTTCGGGATTTATTACACGGGGGCGTTCCTCCTGTCCCGAAAAAAGATGGAATGGAATACTCCACGAAAAAAAATAGCCGCAATCCTCGCCATCGGACTCGTGCTCGTGACCGGCTATACGCATGCCACCCTCCCGGAAGCGGGAATCATGTTCATCCTCCTCGAACTGGCATTGGGGCTCGGACTCGCATTCTATTCCTTCGAGGAAGAAATAAAGACGCACTCCTTCTTGCGGCGAATCGCGCTCGACGAATTGGAGGACGATGAAGTGCTGGCCAGGGAACATTTCACTCAAGAGGAAATAAAAAAATGGGGAGAAAAAATACCGGGACTGGTATCACGGGAAGACATCCCCCACTTAAAACAAAAAGGATTCCACACCCTTCCCGTATATCGAAACCTCCCCAAGTTCGCGCCCTTCCTCCTCGTGGGGATTATCATCACCTATCTCTTCCCGGAATGGGTGTCCCAAATCGTGCCAAGCTTTTTATAACCACCAAAACAAGGGATGTGAATGAAGATCCTCCTCACGGGAAGCACGGGCATGATTGGCCAAAGCCTCGTGAAACGACTCGGGAACACGCACACCATCGTGGAATTCGCCCGGAGCAAGGGAATGGATATCACTCGATTGGAGGATGTCGAAAAGGCCATCCATGGAGTGGACATCGTCATCCACGCCGCCGCGGAGCTGGACGAAAGGAAAGGAGAGGAGGCCATGCGCCGGACGAATGTGGAAGGGACCCGGAACCTCGTGACGGCGGCTGAAGAGGAAGGGATCGACCAATTCATTCACGTGAGCACGGTGGGGGTATACGGAGAGACGCAGGGAAAAATAACCGAAACAAGCGAAATGAACCCCCGCACGGCTTATGAACGAACCAAAAAAGAGGCCGAGGCAATGGTGTGGAATATGCAGGAAGTATTCCCCGTCACCATCATCCGACCGGCCATCGTGGTGGGACCCAACACGTATTGGGCATCCATATTCAAGACCATCCGAAAAGGATTCCCACTCATTGGGAAGGGAACCCATGCGTGGCAAATGATCCAGATAGACGACCTCGTGGAATTCATCACCTTGTGCGTGGGGAATGAGGAAACCTACAATGAAGCCTACCTCGTGGCAGAGAAAGAAACCCATTCCCTCCGGGAAGTAGTGAATATGATCGCGGACATCCAACATACTCCACGGCCGGGAACCATCCCCACCTCTGTGGGAATCGTCCTCAGCCACCTATTCGGAATTCAGGGAAAACTACTGGGAAAAAAACCATTACTGACGCCCCCGCACGTGAAACGGATGCTCAAGCACCGGGAATACGACATCACGAAAGCGCTCAAAACCCACTGGAAACCCACGCACACCACGCGAAAAGCCCTAGAAAAAACGTTCGCCCAGCTGACCGAAAAAGGACTCCTCTGAGAATCAATCTTCCTCATCGGCCTTGGGATCGCCGAGAGGAAACTCATCATGCCACGCCGAAATCCGATGAATGGCCTTGGACAATGGATCACCGAAAGGAAGACGGGCAATCGCATCCTGAATCACATTCCACGCGAAAACGCCCACGGGACGCGCATCCGGAGAAAGGGAAAGAGATTCGAGGAAAAGAGAAAGATCGAATGCCTCGCATTCTTCCCGAGACTTACCCACAAACAGGACGCAGGAATCATCCAGGATACGAACGCAATCCGGAGGGGCATCGGAGGAATACCCGAGACTGGAGACCTTGTCCCCCTTCACGGAGGCATCCAAGGTAATCGCGAACGGGGTGGCCCCCTTGAACGTGGAATGGATGGTGGAATGGGGATCCTTCAACCGCCGGGCAAAGGTACGAAGGGTTGGGGGAGTAGGCATACATTCAAGCAGAACGACCAAGACATTAAGTATCTTTTCCCCCCTCACTCCAGGCATGACGCGGCACCTATCCATTGGACCATCAGGAATCCCCCGCGCAGCGGAAGGAAAAGGACTCATTCGAGGAATTGAAAAAATAAAAGAACTGGGACTTGAGGCCATGGAACTCGCCTTCGTGCAGAGCGTATACATCACGAACGAGGAAAAAGCAACGGAAGTTAGAAAGGCCAAAGAGAAAGTAGGCATCCGGTTGAGCGTGCACGCCCCCTATTACATCAACCTCAACGCACAGAAAAAAGAGACTATGGAAGCGAGCATTGGACGGTTATACCTCGCCTGCAAGATGGGCGGATTATGCGGCGCGGAAAGCGTGGCGGTGCACGCCGCGTTCCGGCACCAGGATGACAGCCGCACTATTCAATCCAGGATCATCGAAGCATGCAACCAAATATATGAAAAGCTCGACCGAGATGGAATCAAAATAAAGATCGCCCCCGAATTCGCAGGAAAATTATCCCAATGGGGAAGCTTGGAAGAAGTCATGGACATCGCGCATGAAAAAAGAATATCCTGGTGCATGGACTTCGGACACGCCCACGCCACATCAGGAGGGAGCTTGACCACGCGGAAGGCATTCGATGAATTGCTGGAAAAAATAGAGAAATACGACGCGGAATACTTGAAAGACATGCACATCCAGTGCTGCGGCATCACCTACACGGAAAAAGGAGAGAAATACCACACCTCCTTCGACTCCCCAGAGAGCACGGTGAATTGGCACGCAATGGCCGAGAGCCTCAAGGAATACAAGGTCGGGGGAATATGCATCACCGAATGCCCGGGACAGGAAACGGATGCCCTGCTATTGAAAAAATACTACGATTCAATCAGATGAAAAAAAATAATTGATTATTCCAGATTGAGGTCTAAATGGTCCCGCACATAGCGGCGCACGACCGGAGAATATTTGAAATACGCGTCCTCGAACAATCGACGTTTTTCCGTCATTCTCCGTTTCGCAAAAAGGGGCGCGATATGAGTGATGAGGGAATAGCCTTGACGCCCTTCCCGCGCCTGGAGGACGATCGCACGATAGATTAAAATGGGCAGATCCGATTCCCGCGCCGCGAGCTGGGCAGCGATAAAGGACGCATGAGAGGAAAGGACCACCCTCTCATGATCGGCAAAGGCGATTTCTTTCTGGACCGCCGCACCCTTCTTTCCTGCATCCATCAATGCATCGGCTTCCATTTCCATTTTCTGACGATCGATTCGCAAACGCTCGACTATCGGGTCAAACGAACGATCGAACATCCGCAGGAGGCGCGGACTCGGAGAAAGATTTTTGAGACTAATCGAAGACGACTCCACCCGAAGACCGTTAGCATATTCACGGCGGACCTGTCGTTTCACGAGAGAAGGAAACACACGATGAAGGGCACGACCCGCCCTGCGGACAGTGGGATGCATGAATAACCAACCAGGCACGGAGGCACTATATAATTGTCCACTGCCCCTGACACTACCCAATCCGCGCCTTCCCCGCCTTGGCGGCCGCATCCACCAATTCTTTCATCAGCCGCTCGGCCACCGCAATATCGCCCGCCGCGGCTTTCGCAATGCTGGTGCCCACGTGAACGATATCTGCCCCGGCTGAGATGCAGCGAGACACATCCTCAGGGGTGCGGACCCCTCCCGCTACGACGATAGGAAGATGGACCATTTTACGGACCGCCGCAATACATTCGGGAGGCACACAACTGGGGGCACCGCTCCCGGATTCCAGTATCACCAACTGCATCCCCATCATTTGGGCCCCGAGCGCAGAGACAGCACCCAAATAGGGAATGGTGCGCGGCAATAGCTTGGCGCTCCCCACCCAACCCACCGCTTGGCCGGGCTCGTACACCAAATAGGCCGTGCCAATGGTCTCCAACTGCATACGATAAATGGGATAGGATCCCGCAATTTGTACCCCGGATAAATAATAGGGGTCCGAGGAATTGAACAAGGACATGAAATACACCGCATCCGCTTTAGGAGAGAGCGTAGCAATATTCCCCGGAAACAAAATGACGGGCTTGGAAGAGACGGATTTTATGGCATCGATGCAATCATCCAGAATCTTCCCCTGCGCCCCAAGACTCCCCCCCACGGCAAAGGCGGAAACCCCGGCGCGATCGGCCGCACGCGCGATTGCGATTACTTGCTCGATTGAATGATCGGGAGGATCGATAACAACAAACACCATGCCGGGATTCTTCTTCGCATCCGCGAGCAAACGCGTGTAAATAGGACCCTGCGCCGGACTGGTGGGAAAAGAATGCGCGGTCCCTTTCTTCTCACTCTTGGACGGTGGATGGGTATGCATCATGGAGAATCCCTCACTCAACGAAAGCCATCAAAATCTCCTTAAAAACACGGCATTTCGACGAACACACGGAACGAAAACGGGAGATTGACGAAGTATAGAAGAAAGATGGAAAAAACCTCTCGCTCAATAAGCGTGCACCCTGACCCCGCATCAAGAAATGCGGCCGCAAATCGTCAGTAAAACGCTTCCGGCACTTCTTCGACCATCAATCGTTCCAATTGACGCGAGATGGACGCGCTGCCCCTCGCCTTGATGGGAAGACCATGGCCGGGAAGGATCATCTTAGGGGAAGAGAAAAGAATTTTCCGTGCCGAAGAGATAACTTGGGGCTTGTTTCCGCTCGCAAGGTCCCACCGACCCAATCCCGTGGAAAACAACGCATCCCCACAGAAGAGCCAGCGCTTATTCTGCTCCATGAAGGAAACACTCCCCTTCGTGTGGCCCGGGGTATAGATCACCTGGATGGAAAAATTACCCAAATCAAACACCTGCTTGTCCACGAACGTATGGGCGACATTCGGCCATTTCACGACCGGGAGATTCAAGCCCGTGAGCAAGGAGAACGCGGGATCCTTGGCATTCACATACAATGCATCCGCGGGATGCATCCAGACTTCGGATTTGGGAAAGAGATAATCCAACGCAAAATTATCCGCATGACCGTGCGTGTGGAGGATAATGTTTACATCCCGCGGAGTGAGACCAATGGAAGACAATCCCTCTTTGAGTTGACGAGCGCTCCCGCCCAGCCCGGAATCGATGAGCGCAACTTGCTTCCCGACGAAGACATAGGAATGGCTCGCACTCTCCGTGCCAAAAGAGGCATACACGTTATCCCCGATCTGTTCCCACATTCGAGAGTAGCACAGCTTGTACAAATAAAAAGGATTGAGTTTGACGCGATGAATGCAATGCCCCAAACCTATAAGAGGACATGAAGCGTAATCATGCGATGGAGCCCCCCATCAACCCATTCGACGTGGAAAAGGCCCTGCAGCGAATGTCCGAGGAATCGGGAATCCCCATCCCCACGATTCGAGAGAAGATGGACGAAAAAGTCGCCAAATTCGCCGGACTCCTCACGGAACAGGGGGCATTAGTCCTATTGAGCAAAGAAATGAACACCCGCACCCCCCTCATCGAGAAAGAAGGGATGCGGATGAAGCTTGGGGAGTTGAAACCCGGAATGAACAATGTGGATGTGAATGCCATTATCCAGCGCGCCGACCCCGTGAAGACCTACACCAAAAATGGAAAGGAAGGAAAATACGCCGCCGTACGATTGCAGGATGAAACGGGAGAAGCACTCTTCACGTTCTGGAACGAACAAGCCGAAGAGGCCGTGAAAAAGGGATTAACGGAAGGAAACACATTGATGCTGAAGAATGCCCGCACGGGAAGCTATAATGGGAGAATCCAACTCTCGCTAGGATACAACGGGACCTATTCCATCGAAGCCGGAAAAGGAACCCCGATTCCCACAGAAAAACAAGAGAAGATCGCATTCTCCGCCCTCACGGAAAATGGTTCATTCGAAGGAGAAGCGAGCATCGTGGACGTGCTCCCGGGAAAAGGATATTACGTCCGCTGCACGGCCTGCCAGGCCAAACTCCCCTACCGCGACACGGTGTGCCCCCAATGCGGAAAAGAAGGGAGCGTGGAAGCCCGACTCCTGATATCCCTCCTCCTGGATGATGGAACCACCACCCTGCGCGGAGTGGCATTCGAGAATGAGGCGGCCGCCCTCATGGGAAAAGGAAAGGAAGAGATACTCGCCCAGATGGACGACGAAAAACAAAAGACCGCCCTATGGCAGGAAATGAGAGGAAAGAGAATACGCGTCCGCGGGAGGGGAAAGAGGGGGATGGATGCCTCGAGCATCGAACTTATCCTCCAAGGAGTGCAAACTATTCCGTTCAACCACCCCTAAATACAAACCAACAAAAAATTGGAAGAGATAGGATTATGCCCCACCGCTTCTCCCGGTTTGCATCCAACCAATGAAAAAATCAACTTTTTGCGGCAGGCGGCACCGGATGAGAAGGAGATTTCAATCGACGTATTTTTTCTAATAACTTTCCCATATTATCCGCATACCGAAAATCGTTCCCATTTTCGTATCGCTGCTGCTCCGCACGCAACCGCTCTTCCAGAAACGTTTTGCCCCCGCGCGTGAAAAAATATGCGTGTTTACGAAGAATACGAGTAATCAAAAGATCAGAGCGTTCATTAGTGAGATACCCGTCAAGAAGTTCTTTCGCAATCGCGCGTGCTTGCGTGCGCATACTGCTTACACGCTGGTGAGGGACAAAATCAGAAGCCGCTAGTTTGACATAATTGTCGCGACGCTTTGAGGAAAGAGCGCGTTTACCCAATTCATTTTTACGGTCATTCAGCCGTATCAGGGAAGCATTATAGGAAGCTTCCGCATCATGAATGGATGCAGGGCTCGCACGCCGGGAATCCGACCGAACACGCTGCAAACGCAAAAATGTTTTGGAAGCCGCATGCTGATAATCATTAACGGACTGCCCAATAGCCTCCGCCATGCGCGAATCCCTGTTTCGAGCGGCTTTCTCACCCAGCAGCAGTTTTATGGCAGCAGGGACCCGACCTTTTATTCCCTTTGAGTCGCCATAAGGAGTTCGTACACGGTGCCGGACAAGACGCACCGGATTCTTAGGGGATTTTGAAAGAGGCACGTTCGTATCAGAAAAATGGGATATTTAATGGTATTGATTCCGGCATCCGCGCGCCCTGGGAAATAAACCCTTAAATGCCCAATCGTCGTGATTCCAGCGGAGCGATTTTTCATGGCATCGAATCTGACCCAAAAAATCATACAGGAACACTTACTAGAGGGAGAAATGATTGCAGGAAACGAAATAGGCATCAAAATCGATCAGACGCTCACACAGGATGCCACGGGAACGATGGCCTACCTCCAATTCGAGGCTATGGGACTTAATCACGTGAAGACCGAGTTATCCGCATCCTATGTCGACCACAACATGCTCCAGACCGGATACGAGAACCCGGACGACCACCGCTACTTGCAGAGCGTAGCGGCCAAATATGGAATCCTATTCTCCAAACCTGGAAATGGGATATGCCACCAAGTGCACCTGGAACGATTTGGGAAACCCGGAAAGATATTGCTGGGAAGCGACTCCCACACCCCCACGGGAGGAGGATTGGGAATGCTCGCCATGGGAGCGGGCGGATTGGACGTGGCGGTGGCGATGGGAGGAGGGGCATTCTACCTGAACATGCCCAAAACAATGGGAGTAAAACTCACGGGAAAACTCAATGAGTGGGTATCCGCCAAAGACATCATCCTGGAAATGCTCCGACGACTCACCGTAAAAGGAGGCGTGGGAAAAATCATCGAGTACCACGGAGAAGGAGTGAAAACCCTCAGCGTGCCGGAACGGGCCACCATCACCAACATGGGGGCAGAACTAGGAGCTACTACGAGCGTATTTCCAAGCGATGAAAGGACGAAAGAGTATCTGCGGATGCAGGGAAGAGAAAACGATTGGATCGAACTCAAGGCAGAGGAGGGAGCGCCCTACGATGAGACAATGGAAATTAATCTATCGGAACTAGAACCCATGATTGCATGCCCATCCTCCCCCGACAATGTGAAAAAAGTGAGCGAAGTGGAAGGAATACCCGTCGCCCAAGTATTGGTGGGAAGCTGCACCAACTCCTCGTACCGCGACTTGAGCATCATATCCGCCCTCATGGAAGGGAAAATGGTGCACGAGAACGTGAGCATGAGCGTGAATCCAGGATCCCGCCAAGTATTGGAAAACATCACGTCCTCGGGAAAACTCGTGAGCTTCATTTCTGCCGGAATACGCATCAACGAATCCGGGTGCGGCGGATGCATCGGAATGGGACAGGCCCCCGCGTCCGGAACCGTGTCCGTGCGCACGTTCAACCGAAATTTCCCCGGAAGGAGTGGGACGCCCGAGGACCAGGTGTATCTGTGCTCCCCCGAAACCGCGGCCGCGACCGCACTCTATGGTCAACTAACGGATCCACGAAAATTGGGAGAATACCCCCCCTTGCCATTGCCCGAAAAGATGGCCATCGACGACCGGATGATCATCCTCCCCAGCCTCCACCCGGAAGAGGTCACCATCGCCCGAGGACCCAACATTGCCCCCCTGCCATTGGCGGAAGCCCTACCCGATGCCATCGAGAAAAAGGTATTGCTCAAAGTGGGAGACCATATCTCGACGGATGCCATCATGCCCGCCGGAGCCAAAATACTCCCCCTGCGGAGCAACATTCCCAAAATTAGTGAGTATGTCTTCTCCCCCATCGACCCCAACTTCGCCCGAAACGCTAAAGAAAATCATGGAGGCATCATCATCGGAGGGGAAAATTATGGGCAAGGGAGCTCCCGTGAACATGCGGCGCTCGCGCCCATGTATTTGGGAATCAAAGCGGTCATCGCCAAATCCTTTGCACGCATCCACAAAGCCAATCTCATCAACTTCGGAATACTCCCCCTGGAATTCGCCGAACCTGCAGACTACGAGAAGATCAATGCGGGAGACATGCTCGCACTGGAGGGACTCCACGCCCAAATGAAAGGAGGAGCCGGGCCCC
The DNA here is from genome assembly GCA_038046225.1 of archaeon. GTDB lineage: Archaea > Iainarchaeota > Iainarchaeia > Iainarchaeales > VGJJ01 > VGJJ01. The sequence goes on along the minus strand of JBBSWQ010000070.1, from coordinate 1,512 downwards.
TCACGATGAAAAACAGTACGAAGGGGAGCGAAATACGGGTGAAAGAGGACTACACCCCGAGACAACGAAAAATAGTCCTGGCGGGGGGACTCCTCAACTACACGAAAGGAGAGACCGCCCGATAATTCACTTGATGTAGTTTACATGGGGGAGGTTCTCAATCCATTTTTCAACGCCCCCCTAAAAAGTGGACGCAGGGAGAGGTCACGCATGACGAGTCGATGGAAAACCCTTTTCCATTCATGGAAAAAAGGATTCGATTCCCTATGGAATGGAGAAAAGGAGAGTTATCTCTCCCGCACAGAGGCCAACCGAATGCTGGGAAACTACCTCCATGCAACGGAGAAAGGGAAAAGGAACCCCAAGCCATAAATATCCCCGGAAAGGTAATCCCTCCATCATCCGATGAGAGGGGTTGGTATCCAGATGGCACATGACGTCACATTAATCCTGGGAGACGGAACAGGACCCGAACTCGCTCGAGCCGCGCGGAAGGTTCTCGATGCAACGGGAGTTCAACTAAACTGGGTGGAGCAGGAGGCAGGAATCGACGTATATGAAAAGACGGGCGACCCGTTCCCGGACACCCTCATCGAAACAATCAAACGCACGAAGACCGCGCTCAAAGCGCCCATCACCACCCCCATCGCCACCGGATTCCGATCCGTAAACGTGAAACTGCGAAAGGATCTAGACCTCTACATCAACCTCCGACCCGCCAAATCCTATGAAGGAGTGCGCTCCCGTTATGAGAACTTAGACTTAGTCATCTTTAGGGAAAATACCGATGATGTGTACGTGGGCATTGAATTCGAACAAGGAAAACCAGAGACTACGGAACTCATTCGGATGCTCAATCAGACCCACCCGAAAGAAAAGATACCCGAAGACATCGGAATATCCATCAAACCCATCTCCGAATACAAATCCGAACGAATTGTGCGGGCGGCATTCGAATATGCCGTAAAGCATCACCGGAAAAAAGTGACGTGCGTGCACAAAGCCAACATCATGAAGCACACGGACGGATTGTTCCTCAACGTGGCGCGTCGAGTGGCGGTAGAATACCCCCAAATCGCATTCGAAGACGTGATTGTGGACAATATGTGCATGCAGTTGGTGCAGAAACCCGAAGGGTATGACGTGCTCGTATTGCCCAACCTCTATGGCGACATCATATCGGACCTGTGCGCCGGACTAGTGGGAGGATTGGGCGTGGCCCCTGGGGCCAACATAGGAAAAGAGATTGCCATATTCGAAGCCGTGCATGGAAGCGCGCCCAAATACAAGGGGATGAATAAAGTCAACCCCACCGCCATGATTCTCTCGGGAGTCATGATGCTTCGCCACCTGAACGAGACCGGGGCCGCGGACAAGCTCGAAAGAGCGGTGGCGCAGGTCATCAAGGAAAACACGCACGTCACGTACGACCTAAAACCCAAGGGACAGGAAGAGAAAGCCGTGGGAACGAATGAGATGGCGGAAGCCATCATTGCGGCCTACCAACGGATG
>JBBSWQ010000069.1:0-16459 GCA_038046225.1 archaeon | reverse complement strand
GGTTCTCTTGTCTCCGTCCAATTCCTTCGTTTTCTTCACGGAGTTTCCCGATGCGTCGAGGGATCGTCCATTGGTGCTTCTTTCTTCCAAATCCGCGACCCTCTTTGTGCCAATTGAAAAAGACATTCCGGGGGTTACCTATTTGTTCCTCCGGGGAGTGTTTTCCAATACGGAAGAATTGATTGGGGTCGCCAATCAGATCGTGGATGAGGTTCAGCAGCCGGATGCGAATGCGAGTTAGTTTTCTTCGGTTTCATTCGTTGAGACTATTGGAAGCTGGTCGTTCTTCATCAATTCTCGCAGGGCGGTCGTTGCATACGCTCCTTTGTCCAGCCAGAAAGATACGGTCGCGGCCGTTTTTCCTTCATAAAATGCGTCCTTCTCTACTTTTTCCAATTGGAAATCGTGCACGCGCAGGAGGATGGGTTTTCGTGCCCCCCAGCTAGAGAGTTCTCCCAATTTTGGATTATTGAATAGCTTGGGATGGACTCCTTCCTTGGTCAATACGCCTTGCTCAATGTCTCCCGGGATTCCTTTGGCAATCGCGGTTTGGCTTCCAGGCAATAGGGCGGTGGGAATTCCATTCTCCAATACATCTCCATCCATCGGATATAGGAGTCCTTTTTTCACGCGCTCCGCAACGATGAGATTGAATAGGTGGCTCTGGTAGGCGTGCGTGAAGAGATAGCGCGTCTTCTGTGGCAATCGCTGGAAGGCCCCTGCAAAATCCGTTGGCACCTGCACCAACTGGTTGAGCATAATCACTTCGAAGTGCATCTTGTCGGGGAATTCCTTCAATGCGCGGGGGAAATCGTGGGTGTCTTTTAGGTTTTTCCTCGCTTCGGCGACGATGTCTTCCTCCCCCTCGCTGGGTTTGGTGAGGTATTCCATCACGGCCTCCTCCATTTTTCCTTCCAGCAATAATTTTCCCACCACGTGGGTGATGTTTCGGATTCCCCCAAATCGCTGTTCCCCGTAATAGTTGGGTATTCCATTCACGAGGGTGTTTGAGAATTCCTGGATGCGTTTTTCGGTATCCCCCATCATGTGCGGAATGTCCCGTATCGTGATGCGGAACTTGTTTCCCCTCGCATCCCCCAAATCGATGCGTTGGTCGGACCATTCCGCGTGATGGAGGGCGATGCCCCTCATCCCGAATCGTTTGAGTTTCTCTATTTCGGGTCGCCACATGGAGATGCGTTGGCACGTGAGGGCGCGCTTGTCTTTCAATCCAGCATATCCAATGCGCTTGACGCTATTTCCAGTTCCCCTGGATAGGTTTCGGATGGCAAAGGTGGTTTCAATGTTGAATTTTTCCATCCGCACGTGCAACTGGTCAAACTTTCGCGGGTTTGGATTCTCCGGGATGGATAGGTTGATCCGGGGAGGGGGGTTGAGGTTCAATTGTTCGATGGCGCAGATGGTGCCGTCTTCGAGTATCTCTTCCACTTGGAAATCCTCAATCCGTCGCTTGAGCTGCCCTCCGAGGGGGCTTGTTTTCGTGGAATAGGGGAGGTCCATACATGAATGAGATGGATTTTGTTTTTAGTTCCATACTATTTTCAATTTCGAATATGGGGCGAGCGCGCAGTTCGTTCGATGAAACGTAATTGGGAGCGAAAATACATATACCCTATGACGCCTAACATTAATGCCACGAGAAAATTGTTTAATATGAAAAATTGAGCAATATTTGTTCGAATTTCGAAAAAGTTGAAAAAGTCGCTCGCTAAAATGGTGAAGCAGAAGGCCGCCCAAATCTGGACATATGCAACGTACTTATTGTGCCGTAAGGTCAAAGAATTGCCTAATGTCATCAAAAATCATCCCGATGACTCCGAAGACAAACAGTACGATTCCAACCGTTCCAACCGTAATGTTTGAGAAAATCAAGAGGGGGGATTGACTAATAGAAATACCAAAAACAGTCACTCCCGTCGCTATAATTTCCTGAAGCCGGTTCATCGTTCTCACCTATCCGTGCTCGCAAATAAAAAGCTATGTTGAATTTTTGGAGCAAAACCTTTTTTCTATTTGATTACTTTTCCGAATATCCAGCAGTCCTTCCCGTGCCATTGCTTGTGGAGCAAATATCTCTCTTCGAATCCCATTTTTTCATAGAATCCTTCGGCGTTGTGCCTGGCCGAACTCCAGCACCATACTTTTGGAATTTTTTCCTTTTTGCATTTTTCAATCACATACTCGACCATTTCTCGCCCGTTACCTTTCTGGTTGGAGACGATGCGCACAATCTCGCACGTGCCGATATAGGTGTCCACGACCATCGCTCCAACGATTTTTTCGTCATGCACAGAAACATACATATGTTGATCCGTGATATCTTTCTTCGCTTTCTCTTCCGTATATTGATTGTTCTCGTCATCCAGTTTTTGCATGATGGGGAGGACAGTTTCCAAATCCGCAAGGGTTGCACGTCGTATCGTCATATTATCTTCCTCACTTATACCGGAGCATCGCGCCGATTCCGCCGAATGAGTGGTAGAATTGGGTGCCTTCCTCGGAGTCCATGGAGATGACCGCGGTCTCGGTTCCCATGGCATGGGTCTTGTCTAGTAAATGGTCGAGGTAATCCGCCTCTTCCACTTCTTCCACGGCCCCCTGGCATTTCTCGCATTTTAGTTGTGAGTCATCGAATTCCTGTTTGGGGTCCTTAATCGTGAACATCTTCTCGTGTTCGCACTGGGTGCATTTCACCTTGATGATTCGCCACGCAATCCCTTCGGATAGGATGAGGAGGCTCACTTTTCCTTTCTCCAATGCTTCTTCCACGTCGCCCTGCCCATACGTCGCTAATCCGTCCTTGGCCACTTCGGTCATGAATTTCTGGAGGACGGCCCTCTCGCGCATGATTTCGGTGTTCCGCAGCAGGTCTTCGCTTCGCTGGATGATTTCGCGTATTCCTGATTCGTCGGTGTACGATAGGTCAATGGTTCCCAAAATCTTGTCCCGGATACGATAATCCAATGCTTCCAATCCCAGGAAGTCGTTCTTCGTCTGTCCAGGTCCCCCCACAATGACTCCTTTGAGCTTGTCGAATTTTCCTTCCAATGCGGAGTTTATTTTTCCCGAGATGCTCTTGTAAAAATCGTTGGCGGCCTCTTCCCGCAAATGTTCGAATCGTTGGGCGCTTTGTCCACCTGCACGAAACTTTCCGGCCACGTTGCTGGTGAAGTGTCCGATGACTTCGTATCGTTTCCCAACCAACAAGGCGATGGTGGCTTCGCGTTTGTCCATGACTACGAAACAGTATACTTCGTTCGGGACCATCATTTCCTGCAATGGATCCATATGGAAGGAGCTGTCGCACCAGTATAGTTTGGTGCGCAGGGGCTTGAGGGCCTTGACCACGAATAACCGGAGGTCCGTCCTTCCTTCGATGGGGGAGATGTTTCCCGCGAACACGGCCATTCCCGTGGGGGGGATGTCGAAGTCGACCTGTTTGAGGTAATTGGATATCTTCTTGAGCGCGGATTGGACATTCTTCCGTGTCTGGGGGGACTTGATGTTGGAGGATTGGCTCATTTCCGTGGCCAATTGGTTCATCACGCTGCTCCGGTCGGTTCCATGGGGGATGTACACGGAGATGAGCTCGGTTCCCCTTCCCTTGTAGCCGGAGAGCTCCTTCAGTTTCTTCTTGAATAGGGCCTGCTCGGCCGAATCGGCTTCTAGGAGGGTCTCTTTAGCCATACTTTTTCCTTCTAACATAATGGGGTTTAGGCAAGTTTTTATAGCGGGGTGTAGTGAGAAAGATTGGCGGTGTAGCAGCTGTTCAAAGGGGCCGGGTCCAGTTATGGACATGTTTGACTTATTCCGGGAAACCGATGCCGATTCGAAGCCCGAAGAGACCCTTCCTCCGGACAGTCCGCCAATTTCCTCCGCTGATTCCGATTCCTCCACCGGGCTATTTTCTTCGTCCCCTGAATTGAATGAATCCTCATTTCCTTCCACATTAGCCCCTTCCTCTCGGAGTTCCATCTCCAATGCGCTCGTTATCGCTCTGCCCGGTTCGGTCATTCTTCGTTCCAATGGGTTCCAGTTGGGGTGGCTTTCCCGTCTCGCCCAGTCCATCGAGTCCCTCCGGGGGGCGGGGAATAAGGTCACGGTCGTCGTGGGGGAGTCCCCGGATGTGCGTGCGGCATCCCGTGCCGCGCACCAATTGAGTTTGCACCCAGACGAGATTGGTCAGGCCATGCGCGCGTCTTCGGGATTGAATGCCTCCCTCGTGTTGCGCACGCTTTCCCAGGCACATTCTCGCGTGTGCGAGGAGATTCCCGAGGCGGTTTCTCTTCTTCAGAGCGATTCCCTTCCGGTCATGCTGGGTTCCAAGGACGCGTTGTCGATGGAGGCGCGTGCCGCGATGTTGGCCGAGAGCACGGGGGCGCGTCTCGTGTTGTTTTCGGACATGGCTATTCCGCAGAATTCGCTCCACCATGGACGTTTTTCTAAGATGGCCTCGGATTCTGCGTTCAATGGAAATAAGCAGTTCATCGTGGATCCATTGACTGCATTGGTGTTGGCCCGGAGCAAGGTGGAAACCCTCTTGCTTTCAGAAAAGCACGTCTCCAAGCTTGCCTCTGTGTTAACTGGTCAGGCCAAGGAAGGGACGTGGATTACCAGTCGTCCCCCATCGTCGGACGGGAACTGATTTCTGGCTCTATAGTCTTTCTCCAGCCTGTGGTTGCAAATACGGGCCCGCGGCGGGGTGGAGTGGGGGATATCATGAAAGCCGACACCATATCCGCCAATAGGATTAAATAGGATAGTCATACTAATATGATTAGGGGTGTTTGGGATGGGTGTTGATACGACGACAATCGGGGAAAGGGGACAGATTGTGATTCCGCAATCCGTGCGGATGCATCAAGGAATCCGGAAGGGGGATACTTTCATGGTGCTTGAAAAGGGGGATTTGGTTGTGCTGAAACGTCTGAAGGAACCTACGGCGGGGGAGCTGGACAAACTACTTAAATCTACCCGACAACATGCCACCGAGAATGGTCTTACTGAAAGTGATTTGAAGGAGGCCATTCGAAAGGCGCGGGAAAAAGGATGAGGGTCGTTCTCGATACAAACATTTTTGTTTCCGGTATTCATTGGACAGGAAAAAGTGGCCGCATTATTGAAAAATGGTTGGAGGGGGGGTTCACGCTGATCACGTCTCCTTCCATCACGAGTGAAATCGTTCGCACGCTTGAGGAATTCCGCATCCCTTTATCGGTTGAAACGATTGTGTCATGGAGAACGGCGTTGGAGACAAAATCAATAGTCGTTTATCCATCCCAAAAATTGTCGGTTATTTCAGATCCGGACGACAACAAGTTTTTGGAGGCAGCGATAGAAGGAAACGCACTCTATCTGGTAAGTCAAGATAAGGCGGTGTTGAGGGTGAAAGAATACTGTGGAGTATTTCTATTGGGTCCGGATGAATTCTTGAAACGGTTAGAGAATCACTGAACGCCCTTATTCCCTAGGTGTTTGATCTCGTCGAATACATAGTTTTCGATGGTTCGTTTTCCCAGGAGTATTTCGGCTTCGATGGGGGTGAGCATAGGCTTGTCATATCGTTCGAAATCGTCCGTGGCGATGCGTGAGCACGCGGTGTTGATGTAGGCGTCTACCTTCACTCCGATTAAACTCGTGGGGTTCACGAATTCCATTCCCACCAGGTATACTTTCTTTCCGTCGGCTTCCAGTTGTTCTTTCAATCGCATTCCGAGCGCTTTGCGCAGCTGTCCCTTTTTGGTGCACAGGATAATGGCGAATGATTTCGCGTCCCTAGCTTTGGCGATGAGTCCGAATCGCTGGCGGAGATACTTCTCCTTGTATTTTTTCAAATCCTCTAATTCCAAGGTGAATGGGTTGTATTGGTAGGTGGGTTTTTGGGAGGCGAATGATATGGCGAGGGCGTGGAAGTATCCGTCGCCGAAATAGAGGTTCGCGTCCACGTCCGCTTCGATTTCCCTCCGTGCGGAGACGTCGCATCCCAGTATTTGTCCGTCTTTTAGGTCGCCCATCCCGACGTGTATTTCATACCCCTGTTTTTCCAATTCTTCTTTGATTGTTTTGAGGTGTCGGTGGAATTGGATGGTGACATAGATCCCTATTCTTTTATGATCATTGAAGAATGATTCGTGACGCAGGGCATTCACGCAGCCCGGGATCATTTTTTCCTCAAGCGGGTATTCGACCGGCCAATAGATGACGGGTATTCCCGTGTGGATCATTTTTGAATGTCCAAAGTGGATGACGAGGTCGCATCCCAATAATTGGGCTTGGTGATCTGCGATGTCGCAGGCGCCAAACGAAGGATCGAGCATGGTAATGGTGGGTACTCCCGCGTGGGTGAATGTGTCCTCGATCTCCGTGACGTTGCTCTTCAATCCTTCTGGGATTTGCAGCAACACCATCTTGGGTTTGCGGGGGATGACTTCAGTCAGCAATTCCTCTAGGTGTGTTTTCGAGTCCATGGGGTTTCACGCAGAAACGGTAAAGGCCCTTTGTGGGGTTGAAAATTCCACTTGGTCCCTTTTCATTCCCCCGGGGCTTTTTGCATAAGCAAAAAGGGCCGAGTTATTTCTTCTTCGCGTCTTTGGCGGGCGCTTTGGCATCCTTGGCGGGTGCAGCCCCTTTCGCGTCTTTGGCAGGGGCGGCTCCTTTTCCGGCCGTGGCTCCCTTGGCGTCCTTTCCAGCGGCCGGTGCGGCAGTCCCTTCGGTGGGGGTCGCGGCTCCTTCCGTGGTGGCGGCTTCGGCCTTGACTTCCACTTTCTCTTCGCGCACCGTCTTGGGGAGCGTTCCGATGCTCGTGATGTCATCGTGCGCATTCACGCTCATCTTGAGTCCGAGTTTGGGGATGGCGCGCAACAATCCTCTTTTCACGGCTTCGACTTGGGACTTGTCGCATAATACGGAGAACAGTTTCTGTCCGGATCGGATGCGGGCGGCCTTTCCGATGGGCTTCCCGAACGCGTGTTTCATTCCGGAGGATACGCGGTCCGCTCCCGCTCCTTGGGCGAGCTTATTCTCGCGCAGGATGTGGTAGGGGACCACTCTCAATCGCATAAAGAAATTCTCTTTTCCGATGGAATTGATCAGGTGCCGGTTCACGTTCAGCCGGGCGGATTCGATGGCATTGTCGCGTATCTGGATGTGGGATTCTTCGCACGCCAAATCGACGATCGTGTCATATTTCTTGAGGGGGTTTCCCATATTGAATTGTCGTGTCCGGAGGTGGGGGTTGGTCCCGATGTAGTTCCGGTCGTGCTTCGTGACGGCAATCCGCGTATAGGCGGGCTTATCGGTCCCTCGATAACAGTGTGCCGGTCGGATTCCCATTTTTGGTCCCTTTTTTCACGTTCAACTAACCAAAAACCCCTGGCGAATGCTTTTAAAGCGCATCCTTGCCTCCGTGCCTCTCCTCCCTTCCCATGATTTATAGCCTGGGACGCCCTTGTAGGGGGATGAATGAGTATGACGTGATGGTGGTGGGAGCCTCGGCGGGGGGCAGTACGTGCGCTCGATTATTGGGTGAAAAGGGTCTCCGGGTATTATTGGTGGACCAGGCCACGTTTCCCCACCCCCGGGGGGGACATGACCTCATTCTAGAGGGGGATTTGAGCGTTTTAGGGGATTCCTTCCGCGAACGAGTGGAGAGGAAGAATCCGCTTTCCTTGGGTGGATTGTCTCTGGTTGGGGACTCCCTTGAAGGAGGTTCTCCCTCCCCCGCGTTCAAGGGGATAGGGGTTTCCCGTTCGGGGGTGGATACTCTTCTTTTCGAGCAGGCCTCTAAAGGGGTGGATTTCAGGGAAAAGACGCAAGCCGTTGGATTGGTGAGAAAGGAGGGATTGGTGGCGGGTGTTCGTCTCGCCAATCTCTCCACGAAGGAAGTGAAGGAGGTCACCTCCGATGTGATTATTGGGGCGGATGGTCCCTTTTCCATGGTCGCAGAATGGTCCGGATTGGAGACGCATAATCCCCATCACGCGTGGGTGTCGGTTCAGACCCTTGCAGCCTTTTCGGATCCCATTGATTCCATCGTGCGGGTTCATCCTCTTCTCGCGCACGCTCCTGCGTATGCGTGGATGATTCCTCAATCCGCTGACTCCATGAGCGTGGGCCTCTCCTTCCCTCTTTCTCGGGTGCGCTCCTTGCATATGGATATCGCGCACGAGCTATCTTCTTTTCTCGCGCATCCCTACTTTGTCCAACGCAATATCTCGTCATCCGAATTCGTCCATTCGTCTATGCGTATTCATCCTTCTCCCGTTGCGCGTTCCCGGGCGAATGTCTTATTGCTCGGCCATGCGGCCGGGTTGGGGGGGCCCTTCCTTGGGGAATCCTTCTCGAATGAATTGCGTTCGGCGCAGATAGCGAGCGATGTAATTTTTCATGCGTCCGAAAATGGGTTTGATCCCGCGATTCTCGCTGAGTATTCGGACCGGTGCTCTCTCGAATTAGGTGCGCGTCTCCAGGATTCGAAGAACATCCTTCGCTGGATGGGCTATCCTTCCCTCCTCCAACGGGGGATTCAGCGGGTTGATCATGGGACCAATGGGCACTCTTTTCCGGGCCTGTGGCACTGCAAAGAAACGCGGAAAGATCTTGCGAACCCGATTCAATTCTTGCGGGTGGCCGCGTGGGCGTGAGGGATTCTTTTTTCCTCATCTTAGTAATAATATTTCTTGTCGTCCCGGTGATTTTTTTTCGCTTTTTTTGGCCACTGTCTAGTTATCTCCTCAAAATAGGGCTTCAATGTTGGGTGCCATTTTGTTTTCCGATTCTTCATCTCATAGGTGATAAATTCGTAGAGGCTCGTTTTAAAGTTTCCCTCGTTTTCGTATTCCAATGCTTGGAAGAGCATCTCGAGGTTCTCCACCTGCTTCACGAATTCCGCTTCTTTCGTCTTTCGATGTTCAAATTCTTCCCATAACGCACGGAATTCTTTCTGTTCTTTTTTAGGGATCGTTTTGAAGAATTTTTCCACGGCGATGCGTTCTCTTTTTTCTTTCTCTTCCTTTGTGATCCCGTCCGTGGGGGTGTAATCATTGTCGAATATTTCCGTGGTGTCGTGGATCAATCCCATTTTGAGCATCTTTTCTCTATCGTATCCTTTCGGGGCCAATATGTATGCCATGAGTCCCGCCCTCCACGAGTGATCAGCCACGCTCTCAACATTCTTCACCCCGCGTTTCAACCATCCCATTCTCTTCTGCTCCTTGAGTCCGGTCAGGGCAGTGATAGTTTCGAAGTATGGAGTCTTCATGGGGCAATTCTAGAGGCTTTCGTTATTAAACTCTCATGGGATGATGCACGCATGAGGGCCACTTCCTATTCCAAATTGTCCTCTATCCAAAAAAAAGTGGTGGACGCAGCCGAGGATGTGATGAAACACTCCTATAATCCATATTCTCATTTTTTTGTAGGAGCTGCTCTATTAGCGAAAGATCGATCAATTATTTCTGGCACAAACGTGGAGAATGCCGCGTATGGAAGTTCCATTTGTGCTGAGCGATCGGCTATATTACGGGCGAATGCGATGGGATATCGTCAATTTGATGCGATTGCTATCATTGTCCGTGCGGATAAAAGCGATGTGGAGGGGCCTTCAGCTCCGTGTGGAAGCTGTCGGCAAATGTTGGTAGAGGCCGCCCAGTTGGCGGAAGAAGATTTGCTTGTTATTCTTTCGAACACGAAAAAAGATAAAATGGTCTTAACGAGCATTCATGAACTTCTTCCCCTTTCCTTCGGTCCTAAAGATGTGGGAGTGGACATTCGGAAATACGTTGGAAAGTAACTTTTTTACCGTTAGGCCAACGGCGGTTCACCACCCAATTTATTAAATACTATAGTGCTATAGTAATGGGTGAAATGATGGGTGATACGACGACCATTCAGATTCAACAGGAAACCAAGAAGTTTTTGGACTCGCTCAAGGAGGCATATGGCGTGAAGACCTACGATCAAGTCATCAACAAGTTGATTCAGAAAAAGAGCAAATCCATGTATGGGGCGCTAGCCGATGCAGGGCCCCCCATTTCAATGAAGGAAATACTCAAAGGGTTGAGGGATAAACATGACCGACTATAAGTTGTTCCTGGACTCCAGCATTTGGGTGGGTTACTTTATGCGAGTCGGCGAATTGGTGGGTCAAATGGTTGATTCGCATGAAGGGAAATTTTTCACCTCCGCGCTTTCGTTTTATGAGGTTCCGCGAAAATTACATATGCTAAAACGAAACGAGGCATTCATCACGGAAGCGATTCGTTTCATGCGAGAAAACAGCATTATCATTACGGTGGACGACAAAATTGCGAATCAATCGGTTGAATGGGCGATTAAGAATAAACTCGCTATTGCCGACAGTATTATCTATCAATCGACCCTCTCATCGGAAGCCATTTTACTCACGGGAGATGCCGATTTCAACGGCCTTCCCAAAGCACAAGTGGTGACCTTATGAGAAAAAGAAAATCACTTCACGGATTTCTGGGGGATCCTGAAAATCCTGTTTCAATGGAAGAAATTATAAGAGAATTGAAAGAGGATCGTAAAAAAGACGATGAGTCTGTGGTAAGGGATTTTCTGGGGATAGTTGGCTCATGGGAAAAATACTGCGATGAAAAACAATTAACGCCATCCTTTAATGAATACGTGAAATGGCTGCTGGCACATTGTTGAATAAGCGGGGGCCGTTCCTATAATTGCGCGTTGAAGCGCGGCACTCTCTGGATAATAACTATGGTGAGTACATAACCTTTTATTTGGTCTCTTTTTAGCTGTTAATATGGAAAAGCAGTACAAGTATTTGGGTTTTATTACTGCTATTTACATCACCTTCAAACTATTGAATGATGTGACGGCTGGAAAACTGGTTCAGCTTGGAATTTTTACGGTATCTGCTGCAACCATTTTTTTCCCGGTTACTTACATTCTGGCTGATATTTTTACTGAAGTATATGGTTATTCAAAAGCTCGAAGTCGAGTTTGGGTGCTTTTGATTTGTTCGGTTATTGCAGGTGTAGTTTATATGATTGTGGCTTGGCTACCGCCAGCCGCTGGTTTCATTGCAAATGATGCATACGTTACAGTGTTTTCACAAGTTCCGCGAATATTGATCGCCAGCTGGATTGCCTTTTTTGTAGGCTCAATTGTAAACGATTATATTTTAGCAAAAATGAAAATATGGACAAAAGGAAAGCACCTTTGGACTCGAACAATCGGATCAACCATTTTCGGAGAAGGGATCGATACGTTACTATTCTTCACGATTGCATTTTATGGTGTTTTCGACAACAGCATACTCATTGCCACAATATTTTCAGCATGGTTTTTGAAAGTCGCAATCGAAGTAATAATGACGCCTGTAACCTATGCGGTCGTTGCAAAACTAAAGAAAGTCGAAAATGAAGATTACTACGACACCAAGACAAATTTCAATCCGTTCAAAATGGAATAAAAGGTAGGCCGCTTCTTGAATTTCGCGGCTAAGCACGATTATCGTTTTTTGAATTCGCGATCAATGAATAAAACGGCCGCACCGGGTGGAAGTCCAATAATGAGCCCCTTGCCTACTTCTTTTGCCGCATCCGCTATATCTAATCCATAGAAAAGTCCGAGTAATAGGACTCCCATATATGCGATAAATAGAGTTCCACCAAGAACTTTTAGATAAGATATTGTATTCTTTGATTCAGTCTTTCGGTTAATCATTTTCTTCACCTCATTTTACCGCGTTTCAACTGTAAATTCTAAGCGGGGGCCGAGAGTCGAACTCGATTATCCAGCTCTGCAGGCTAGCGCATGACCGTTCTGCCACCCCCGCAACGGGATAACGTGGTCGCGTTCTAGGATATTCACGCGGATAAGGGTTTTAATGCCCGCAGGCCTTTCCCCTGGATGACGTTGCTCAAAGCCGTTATTTTTGATTTCGATGATACCCTAGTAGAGAGTGGGGAAACCTCGTACCGTCTCCATTGCAAGGCGGCTTTCTCCTTGGGTTGGCCCAAGCCTTCGTTTAGTGTCTTTTTGAGGCATTGGGGGAAGCCCTGGCATGGGATGATTAGTGCGTTGTTTCCCCATCGGGACGTGAATGAGTTCATCCGGGCGTATTCATCTATTCGTCTCGCTTCCAAGTATCCCATGATTCCGGGCGCCTTGGATACGCTCAATTTTTTGCATGAGCATCATATCGAGATTGGCATCTTGTCCAATAAACCATCCGATCAATTGGTGGAGCGCATCCGCCATACGGCCATGGATTCCCGCACCTTCTCGTTCATTTTCGGGGAACAGTCCACCAAGTACAAGAAGCCGGATTCCCGAGTATTCGATGAAGTATTGTTTGAACTGCGGAAGGGATACATCCGCAAGAAAGAAATGCTATTCGTGGGGGATTTGACCGTGGATTATTTCGCCGCCCGTGGGGCAGGGGTGGATTTTTGCGCAGTATTGAGCGGTTTTCATTCCAAACGCCGGTTCATGGATGCCGGTCTGGATGCGTCGCGTATCCTTCCTTCCGTGAAATACCTTCCGGAATGGCTGGGGGAGCACGGGTATATCCGTCGGGCGCATGGGGATGGGTATTGACTATTGGATTTCTCTCGGGAGAGGGGTTGTTTTCCTCCCCAACCCTTAAATCGTGAATAGGCGTTACTCCAGTCATGCGCCTCGCCATCGTCTCGGATACCCACCTTGGTTTTGCTCGGGGCTCCCCTCGGGAGGGGGATGCTTTTTTCAATCTCCAGCAGGCATTGGAGGGGATTGTCGCGCAGGGGCCGGATGCCATTCTCTTTCCCGGGGATCTCTTTGACCATAAGATTCCCGATCAGGAAGTCTGGCACGAGTGTTTCGAACTATTTGGGTTGGTTCAAAACGGGAAACAGGCGGATGTGAAGGTCGTGCATCATGCACGCGGTGGGGATGTGCGTCCTTTTTCGTACAAGGGAATCCCTATTATTGCGATTGCGGGAACCCATGAGTATCGTTCCAAGGATTTGAAGAATGCCCTTCAAGTGTTGGAGATGGGTAATTTTTTGGTGTGCCTGCATGCTTCCTATGCCCTAATCGAGAAGGATGGGGAGAAGGTGGCCATCCATGGGATGAGCGGCATCCCCGAGAAGCGGGCCCTGGAGGCGTTGCGCATGTACAATCCCCGTCCCCTGGCGGGTGCTCATAATCTCTTGGTCCTGCATCAATCTATCAAGGAATTCCTCCCCTCCAAGGATGATATGGTCGCCACCATCGGTCTCCCGGATCTTCCGGGGGGGTTTAATCTATTGGTTAATGGCCACCTTCATTGGACCTCCATCACGGAATGGGAGGGAAAGAAACTCCTCATTCCCGGTTCCACCGTCTTTACCCAAATGAAGCGTTTGGAGGGGGAGAAGACGAAGGGGTGGTATCTCTATGATACGCAATCCAACCACTTGGAGATGCATTTCATTCCCAAGCAGCGGAAGTTGTATTATCATTGCGTGAAGTTCAAGCTTGCCTCCCCCCGGCAAATACTAAAAAAATGCCGGGAGATTCTCGCGGAGGACTTGAAGATCACGCATGATCTGCTTCCCCTGTATCGACTCAAGCTCAAAGGGACCCTGGCCAAGGGGTATACGCAGGCGGATGTGGACATGAATGCTATTTTGGATGGTTTCACGGACAAGGCCCTTTTCTCCACCATGAAGAAGTTCGATACGGGGGAATTCTCCGTCCGCTTGGATGAATTGAGGGCCCTGCATCGGTCCAACGTGAGCCTCTCGCGGATGGGGATTGATTTGTTGGAGAAGAATATCGCCCAGACCCCTTTTGCGCAACGATTGGATGTCAAGCGATTGTTTGAGCTCTTGGAGGATAAGGATAATCTCGAGCGGACCATCCAATTGCTGGACGCGGGGGAATTGGTCCGTCCGCAGGAGACGGATGGCACGAAAGAAACCCCTTCATTGTTGGCCAAGTGAGCTTTTCTTTTTCCTTTTTTTTGTTTTTTTTATTTCCGCTTCCGCTGGTGGAAATATGTTAGTGCGTGCATGGCTTGCGTGGCATCCACGGGCTCTTCAAAGGTGTGAATCCCTTCTTTCTCGAGGAGTTTCATATGCATCTTGGCATATTCCCCTCCCGCGCTCACGATTAGCACGGGTTTCTTTCGCTTGGTGAGCAGTTCCGAGAGCCCCTCCACAATATCCGAGTCGAGGGTAGGGACTTGGAATAATAGAATGGTGATGATGGAGTCCACATTTGGATCCGCGAGGGCGTTGCGTATGGCGACCAAAAATCGATCGTTATCCGCGTCTCCCGTCAGGTCCATGGGATTCCGTATGACTGCATAGGAGGGGGATGCCGCGATGATGGGTTTCGTGAATGCCTCTCCCATCCGTGCGAGGGTGAGGGCAGATCCTTCCAGCGCGTCCGTGGTGAGGACCCCATACCCTCCTCCATTCGTGATGATTTGGACCCGGTTGGATTTGGGGTGGGGTTCGGTCTCGAGGACGCGGGCGTAATCAAATACTTCGCGCATGCTCTCGGCGGGAATGAGCCCCGTCTGGGTCACGACCGCATCGAATACCTTTGCGCTT
Source organism: archaeon (assembly GCA_038046225.1). Classification (GTDB taxonomy): domain Archaea; phylum Iainarchaeota; class Iainarchaeia; order Iainarchaeales; family VGJJ01; genus VGJJ01. The sequence goes on along the minus strand of JBBSWQ010000069.1, from coordinate 1,874 downwards.
CCCGCGAGGCTTCCCGTGTGGGAGGCGGTTGCTTTGCCCCCCGCATCCGACTGTCCTCCTTTGATGATGATGACGGGCTTCACGTGGGCGTATTTTCGGGCGGCCTGGAAGAATTTTTTCCCGTTCCGTACGCCTTCCAGATAGATGCAGATGACTTTGGTCTCGCGATCGTTGATTAGAAATTCCAACAAGTCCGCTTCATCCACCGACATGGCGTTCCCATACGAGATGAATTTGTTGATTCCGTAGTCCTTGCTCCCGGCCCAGTCCAGGATGGCGCTTCCCAATGCCCCGGATTGAGAGATGAAAGAGATTCCTCCCTTCTTGGGTCGCATAAGTCGGTAGCGGGGGAGGAAGAGTGTGTCGATTCCCGATCGCGTGTCCAACACCCCCAGGCAATTGGGTCCGATGACGGGCATTTGGGGGTATTTCTCCATGGCCTTTTGTAATTTTTTCGCTAATACCTGGTTGCCCACTTCTGAGAATCCGGCGGAGATGATAATAACGGATTTGACTTTTTTCTTCCCACATTCTTCAATGGCCTTTGGGACCATTTCCCCAGGGATCGTAATCACGGCCAATTCCACGTTTTCTTTAATCGCGGATAAGGAGGGGTAGCTTTTCATGTTGAGGATGGTATCTGCGTTCGGGTTTACGGGGAATACTTTTCCGCGGAAGTTTCCTTTGACAAAATTCTCGAGCACCACATATCCTATCTTTCCCGGGTTCCGGGAGGCCCCAATCACGGCCACGGATTTGGCCGTGAAGGCGTAGTGGAGGTTGGATTTCATCATATGATGCACTAAATTGGCAATTATAAAGGTTGGTTTGTGGAATGGTGCATGGTCGGCCCCGGGCACTATTCCCTTTGAATCGGATGTTTCCACCTCTCTATTTTTTTTGTATGTGTTTTGAGCTTTCGGCTATCTTTTTTTCGTCATTTTTGGCTTTCTTTTCTATTTTCTTGAGATCATCTTCTGGAGGGAGTTCTTCGGGTCTTATCCCTCGTTTGACTAGCAGTCCTCGTACATCTGAATTATTTTTCAGATGTTCTTTCGTAATGCCTATTTCTCCTCTCAATTCTTCTTTTTTAACATTAAAATTCGTTATCTCTGCTGCGAGATTCTTTGCTGTTATGGTAATCGTCGGAAGGAAATCAGCCAATGGTTTGTATTGCGGGATTCTAAATTTTCGTTTCATTTCCATTGTTGAATGACCGCCAAAAAGGATTTGGTCTCCTTTGCTCCTGATTCGAGCAAAACCATCTTCATTGACACCTCTTTCATAGATTAATTTGGAAAGTTCTGTTTCGGAAATAATTAGTTTTTGTCTGACTTGCATCCTTTCCTGCATTTTTATGCGTTGCTCAATTAATTCTTGTTTCCTTGTTTGGATGGCGAAATAGCTTTGTGCGAATGCAATCTCTTCCTTTCGTGGATCCCCGTTCTGGGCAATGAGATAGCACGCATAGCGTGTGAGCATAATATCCTCAATTTCTCTTTTTGCTCCTGATCCAATGTCGACCATTTTCCTGACGTCGGGAAAATGGTCATTGATAGCATGGTTTGAATTTTTACATGCTATTTTCGCTTTATCTACCGCATTGATGAAATTTTCCCATTTTTCATACCCTAATAGGTTCTGAAGGTCTCTCGCGAACCAAAACTCTACTCCTTCCATATTCTGTGCGTATTCCTCGAATGTTTTTTGGAGTCTGGTGATGATGAGTGTATCCATAATTCGTCTTCTCATAAAGGTAAACCGTGTTAATAATTCTTGGTTCACCAAACCGCCAACCCAATTGATCATTTACTGAGGTGCTTGATTTCACCCCGCCTATCCTCTCGGAGTTGTTGGGAGGGTCGTATAAAAAT
>JBBSWQ010000068.1:0-1483 GCA_038046225.1 archaeon | reverse complement strand
GTGAACGCATTCGCCGTGGTTCCCCCGTCCCATGTGGTGCGGGGTCTCATCTTGATGGTGTAAATGGTTTCGGCGTTGTCATCCAGCAGGAGCGCGTATCCCTTTCCCTTGGGCATTTCGGAATACAGCTTGTCGAAGTCTCCGTGCATGTAACTCGGTCGGAGTTGGGATACGGCCATGATATCATCCTGGGCCGTCATTCGATGCGAGATGAACAGATCACATTGGGATATTGCATCGGGGTGGAGCTTGTTGGGTCGTTGCGTGGCCAAAATGAGACTCAATCCGGGTTGTCGTCCGACGCGGACCCATTCCAATAATACATTTAGCGCGATGTTGGGTTCGTCTTTCGGCATGAACATGTGGGCTTCATCAATCATGAGCCAAACAATGGGCATGGAGGAATCCCTTCCCAATCCCTTCATCAATCGGATTTCTTCCTCCTTTCGATATAACATGCGTTCTTCGAACAATTTCTTCCCCAGCAATCCCACAATGATATCTTTGGTTCCTTCCATCCCGATGGCTTGACGATAGGCCGATACGTCGATGACGGTTATTTTTCCCGCTTCGGCGATGTCCATCATCTTCGTGCCTTCCCTCTCCAGCAATCCCCATCCCTTGGCCATCTCCAATCTATTCCGGAGTGCTTGCTGGGTCAGTTTGTCCGATTCTCCGTCGCGGGAGATGGATTGGATGAGGTCGTCGATCCCATAGCGGGTGCCCAATTGTTCTTTCACCTGTTCCAATACCCTTCCCAGGAGAATCGCTTCTGCGTCATGCCACGTGTATCGGAATAGTGCCATCCATTCCGTGATGTCCAGTTCGCTGCAGCGGAGGGTGAGTGCCCCGTCCACGGGGATTTGTTTTTCGGTGTAAAAGTCTATTTTTCCCTTGGGGACGAGGATGCGCACGGGGGTGGCTTCCGGGGACAATCCCCACTCCAATAATTCTTTTTCGTTCCCCCGCGAGGGCACCTTGAGGGTCCAGAAAATGCCCACCATGTCGATGACGATGACGGAGATGCGTCGCTTGATTTCGGGTTTGAGCTTGGCGAATTCTTCAATCATGACTCCCATGCTGAAGCTCTTTCCTCCGCCCCTCTTGCCGCAGATTAATACGACATGAGGCTTGGCCACGTCCATCAATACTTTTCGTCCCAGCACGGGATTTTCTCCCGAGGACATGACGACTTTTCCAATGTAGGCCGTGCCTTCTTCTCCATACTTCTGGACATCCCCCGGCGTGCGTCCCACGACCGTATTCTTGGAGGCAAAATCCATACTGCCGCGGTCGTCGGTCATACTGCGAGGAAAGACCCCATCTATTTAAACCCGAGCAAACTTTCCATTTCGATGCCGTCCCGCGAGCTGAAAGAACGTGAACAGGTCCTCCAGGCGCTTCTCAAGAAGATTGATACGGACATTGATTCCTTCACGCGTCGCATCGAAAAGCTCCAATCGCGTCGGGACGAATTGTCGGG
>JBBSWQ010000067.1:0-1943 GCA_038046225.1 archaeon | reverse complement strand
TCCTCTCCCTTTGGGGGGACGGTCATCTATGATGCGGCGTATGGGTAGCCTACTCCCTGGAATGTTTTTTTTGGGTGAAATGGGATTGGCGTGGATTTGGGAAGAATCTATATATACGGGAAAACGCTTCATTTGGAAATGGAGCCATCTCGGTACCCATTCCTACTCCTCATCCTGTTCCTCGTGATAGGGGTCGCTGGGCCCGTTCAAGGGGTGCTGGCCGATAATTCCCTCCAAGTGTTCGCGGTTTCACCGGATGGGACTGCCCTGCCGGCCACACTCTCCTTGCACATCGCCCCCGGGAATGGGACGGTGTGGTCAAGCGTATCGGGTCCATTAGTGGGGACGGCCACCCAATCCACGGAGAAGATCGCCGTGAAGGTAGCGAAGAATTATTCCAATGATGTGATGGAATTCGATTATTTTTTCTCCATCGACAGCGAAGCGAGCGTGGTGGATGGACCCAGCGCGGGGAGTGCGATGGCATTATTGGTGGTGGGATCCCTCCAGGATAGGAAAATTCCCACCAATGTAGGATTGACGGGAACCATTACTCCCACCGGGGAAGTGGGACCCGTGGGGGGAGTATTCGAGAAAGCCAAAGAGGCCGCCAAGGACGGAATTGAATTATTCCTCATCCCCGCGGGAGAATCGAGGCAGGTTGTCAAGCTCGCGGAAGGCGTGAAGAACATCTACCTCCCTGAATACGCTTCCGAGGAATGGGGGATGAAGGTCGTGGAGACCTATACCCTGGATGACGTGCTGGAATATGCGTTCGCGGACATCGAAGATATCGACGTGAATGAAACCTTACAAGAGGATATCCCGACCTACATTCCTGAAAAGATTACCCCATCCATTTCCGCCCAGCCCATGTCGGCGCTCAATACCTTGTTCATCCAGCAGACGCGCGAGGCGATCACGCAGGCCCAGAATGCCCTGAACTCCACCCTTTTGGACGATTCGGGACTCATTGAAGTATTGTCCCGCAGCCTCAGCGACTCCGAGAAGACGGCGAACGAATCTGAATTATTGACCCAGAATGGGTACCTCTATTCGGCTGGGAATTTTGCCTTCTTGGCGCGTGTGAATGCCTATTTCGTGCATGATGTGTCGGAGAATCCCGGCCTCATCGATCTCGAATCCAACGAACTCGATCAGCGCATCGAAGAATTATCCGAATTGATTCAACAAAGGCAATCCCAATTCGATGGAATGGTTCCCGTGGAGGGAGTGGAATGGTTCATCGCGGCCCAGCAGCGATTGACATGGGCCGAGGGGCAAGTAGAACAACTACAAGGGACCCCCATCCTAGTGGTCGCCACCGAGGACGCAGCCCACGCCCAGGCCGTGGGAAGGGTGCTGGACTATGAGTATTCTCGGGCATGGTATGAATCCAGTGGAGAATTCTACCAGGTTGCTCTCCAACAGTCCACGAAGGGATTTGATTCCCAATCCCCGTTCGCGGAATACTATTCCGAATTCATCGCGAACGCGGAAAACGGCTTATCACTCATCCAGGATGGATCCGGGGAAGATGCGGAAAGACGATTGGATGCCGCGCTGATTGACCAATCCAACGAACGCCACTTGAGCGCAGCCATGAACGCGGCCTCTGCATTGGCCATCATCAATGGGATCCTCATCCAAAACGATTCCGATAAGGACGTGAGGGAGACATTGGAGGAAAAGATAGAAATCCTGGTTCCCATTTGCATTTTGTTCCTTCAAATACAAAATTGAATTCAATGCTTTCGACAAGGGGTTGTCCTTACAATTGTATTTTTTGTCATAATAGTTGGAGAGGACTTCGTGTAAGAATAAATTCTGCCAAACATATAATAGAAGAAATGAAAGAATTAAAAGAAAAATATGGAACAGAAGCAATATTTTTCATGGATGATGATTTGCTTTTCAATAAAAGAAGAGTTTATGAATTTTGT
>JBBSWQ010000066.1:0-1500 GCA_038046225.1 archaeon | reverse complement strand
ACTGCATCGATTCCCACTCCCAAAAAGCAAAAGCATACGGGGCAACCGAACAAGAAATCGTGGAGACCATCCAAGTCGCCACCGTCGTCAAGGCCGGAGCCACCATCGCGTATGGAATCAAGGCGCTGGAACACTATTGATTGGGACCCGTAGGAGGGGGGCCATCTCAATATTCAACGCCCTCAGCAAGGATAGTTGATTGGCGGAAACTCCACCATCGCCACCGACTGCATGAAGAAAGAGTCCCGCCTCCCAGACTTATTTTATCAGGGCAGTTCATACAGTTCACTAATTTTGGATTTAACCTGGTTCATCTTTTTACTGGTGACGGATCCAATTCGCATTTCAATTATTTTCTTGTGGGCCGTCACCGGATGATCCACTTTTATTGAGCTATCCTGTTTGAGTTTTCCTTCTAATAAATCGTTTTGTAAAAGATCCACGCGAAAGAGTGAACCACTGAGTTGTGAGGTAATGCTGGCTACCACAACATCCTGAGATTTGGCATTATACGTTGTGCTGCTGATAACGAGCGTGGGCCGCTTCTTTGTTTCTGAAAAATCCGAAAAAGGAATATCCAAGATCACAATATCTCCTTGCTTAATAGTGGAAGAGTTCATCGGCATCCTCCCCTTCATCAATCAAACGTTTATAGGCATAGAGCCGCAACGGATCTTTTTCATCCTCTTCCAGTTCGCTCAACTTTCGTTCGAAGGCTTGCCTAGCCACCTCCGTCCACTTCACATCCGAGTGTTTGCGCATCCGTTCATGCATATCTTCCGGGACACTCATAGTCATATTCGGCATCAAATCACCTTATATAAGTAGAATAAGTATACGCCTATTTAATGGTGACGGGGCCAAACCGCCAAAAACGGAGCCGATGCGACAAATAGGAAAGACGACGCTGGTAGAAAGAGAAAAAAAGGAATACGAGGAAAAGAGGCATCACTTGTATTTCAACACTTCCACCGGACCCTTGGACAAATCCTTCACTTCGAGGGACTCAAGGGGGTAGAGTTCGATCACGGGCTCCTCATACGGATGAATGGAACGGAGGAGCTTGACCATGTGCCCAGATTTAGAAGCGAGGCAGGTGGTCTCAATCTTCACTTCCTGGACCATCTCGCGCTTGTTCAACCGCCCCTTGAAGGGCTTGCTCCCCTTCAATGCAATCCAGGTCCCATGACCAAAGGTCAGGAAGGCGCATCCCTCATATTTCCCATCGCCGGAGGTGCCGCACCCCTGACCATGCATGAGGTCAAGCATCGCATCCATGTGGGTCTTGGGAGCGTATACAATCAGTTTGACGAACGAAGGTTTAGACATAAAAAAAAACTCCTCACCACTTCTCGATAGTCACATTCTCGGGGGGAAAACGGATTCCTTCGATGCAAAATTTGACGAGTTCCTCGGCAATCGCGGGCTTCCCGCAGATATAGACTTTGGCCTGATCTTTGGAAGGAGAGGAATACCCTTTCAGGGAGTCCTGAATATGAC
>JBBSWQ010000065.1:19180-27255 GCA_038046225.1 archaeon | reverse complement strand
AGAAGCCCGAGGAGGAAGGAAAAACCTCCACGTTCAATGGGATGGAGAGACTCTCACTCGTCGAGCCAAAATCGGCCTCCATGCGAATGGATCCCACGTAATTCCCATACGCACTGGTCCCAGCCGCGACATTGATATCGGCCTCTATCGATTCGAAGGGAGACAACACCGTTATGGTAGGGGAAACCCCCACCCCCACGAGGGAATGGGACCAGTCCACGGAGAGGGTGATATTCGCATCGCCGGACGAGAGATTGGTGAACGTGACATGCGTCAGGTCATTGGAATCCTGGACCATGGGAAGGTAAATGCTCGACACATCTGAGGTGATGGAGAGCGACCCCAGGGTGACATTGGAATCATTCACCGCAATCTTGATGCGCTGCTCCCCCGCATACACATTCAAATCGCCCCCAATGGAAGGGACGGCCGTTCCCACAATATCCGTGGAATACACCCGGAGAAAAATAGAATTCCCCACGATTCGAGTCGAAGAAGGATCGATTCCCTCGGGCCAACGCACCGTGACAAAGCGGATGGTTCCATTCCCCTGGGAAAAGGCCGAATCAATCCCCTCAATGAGGGTGGAGAGGGATTGCCTCGCCAACCGAACGGAATAATCGGCCTTCACAAGATACAATTGATCGCTCGACCATTCCACGAGGAGGGAGAGGAGGATGATAGAGATGGCGAGGATGACCAACAATTCCACGCTGGACTGGGCACGGGAATGCATGAACGAGGGAAAAACGATTGGTTCCTATAAATCCCCGCCTCGGGTGCGGGGAAGATGCGCATGGTCGGGCATCCCCACCCCAATCATCCTCCGATGAAGCCTTCATCTTCTTTGTCAATAACCACGTTGAAATCCACCATGTTCAGGGCATACACCAATTGGAACTGATTGGGCACGTCCATGGAGACGGCGGACCCGTTATACCGATAAATAGTATTGATGAGGGAAGCACCCAAGAGATTGACGCCGGAAGCGAATGAGCTGTTCTTGTTGGCATCGTATTGGGGGGTAGAAGAAGGAATGCCCTCCTCGGACGTAGGATACCATATTCTCACCCGTCTCAACCGGGTCGCATTGAAATCAAGGAGGGTGGTCCACGCATGCGCACTATTCTCATCCTCCACGATACGCAAACCCAGGGCGAAGGATGAAGCATTCGCGTCCAATTGAATATCCTCCAGCATGAAGAGATTCACGTCCCCGGCCCCAAAAAAAGGGCTTGAATACGGCATATTGGAAAAATTGAAATCCCCTAACGACCATTGGAACGCATTCCAGGGGTGTTGCGAGGGATTATTGGACAACGCGGACGTATTCCCATTCTCATCCAAAAACTTGAGGGCAAAATAATACGCATACCCAATATTCAAATCCTCCACCACAATGTTTCCCGCCGCCCCGCCCGGATAAAAAGGTCCATCAAACGTAAACGCAGGAGCGGCATTAAATTGATTTTCCGTGGACAAATCATTTTTGGTGGTGTATTTCACGATCACACTGTTCACGCTTCCAACCGCCCCATCATCCCCCGGATACGTGAAGGATAACCGGACGGACTGCGCAGAAGGGCCCGGGGACGCGGTCAAATCCGAAACGGCAGAGGGAGGGGTCGTATCCGCACACCCGGAACCGAAAATAGCACTCGAGTAGATAGTCCCATCCCCAAAAAGAACATCCGCAATGAACGTCTCGTTCTCATCCGTAATGTCGCCCGAAAACGTGAGCGAATTATCCGTCCACGTCGTGAGGGTGGGCAGGTTCACATCCGGAAAATCCGTCCAATTCCCATCGGGGGATGAACCCGAATAGAGGGTGTCGCCGTCTAAACGCATTTGAGTCAAATACGCAGGAGCGGTATCACAGTCCCACCAATTACGAATCTTCACCTGATCGATGACGATAGGAATGCCCCCCACATTGCTCAAATAGAACCCCTCGATAGCATTAATGGAACGCGACGCCGGAGACCAATCCCAGGAAAAGATCCCATTCATCCCTTTCACGGAAACGGATAACGGGAGGGTAAGGGAATGGAGGCCCGAGTAATCCGAGAGGAAAATGGAACCCGTGTAGGTGCCCACCACCACGGAAGAGGAGGGCTGGATGGTAAGGGAAACCGGGGTGCAGGAAAAAGCACCCAACGAGGGAATGGAATTCATTCCCTGCACCCAATCCCCCGCATTTCCCGAGGAGGGGGTGAAGGTGATCTCTTTCAAGGCCGTGTCTCCCGTGTTGCATACCTGGAAAATCGTCGTATTGGCATCACTCCGATACGTCCCGGTGACAATGCTCGAGGGATACGTGGAGAGGCTCCCACTCCCGCCCAGGGTGACACTCGCGGTTAAAGGAATAAGGAGGGTCTCCACCGCATCCGCATACGTTCCCCGCACCCACACCTTTCCCGCATAGGCCCCTGCCGCATCGGAACCGGCCCAAAAATTAAGATCGATGGTCGTATTCCCATCCGCAAGCACATTGACATCGGCGGGGGAAAAATTCATGTCGATTTCGGAATGATCCCATTCGGAAGTGAGGGAAAGATTCACGTCCCCACCCGTATTTCGGATGAGGAGGGAATGATTGGTATTCGCATCCCGATCCATGGAGGAAAAAATGCTGGGTGGCACGGCCGAGAGAGACACATCCCCAATTGTGACAAACCCATCAAAGGCCTCGATGCGAAGAGTGTGGTATCCCCCCCGCGTGGGAAGGGAACCCACCACTATAGGAATAGTGGAATGAATAAGGGTGCGATTGAACGTCCGGATACGGATGGAATGATCGGCAATCACCGACGCATTCGTATCTAAACCCTCGGGCCAGATGATCTGGATGGTGCGCACGGAACCACTACCCTGCGCATACACCTCGTCGGCGGAAAAAGCAATGCGTTCCAGCGAGACCTCGGCGGTCTTCACGGCCCGCTGTTCTTGGAGAATAAACAACTGCTGGGACGCAAAGCCCACCAAGGAAGAGAGAATGACCAGCCCCACGGCCAGGATGACAATCACTTCAATACTGGACTGGGCACGGGAACGCATACACGAAGGAGAAAAAGAATCCCCTCCCCCTTAAACGAAACGGTTGGCTTCCCAGGGGTACGTATTGGAAAATACCTGACCATCCACATACGGCATCATAGTTGATGGGGGGTACTGGATATTTGCCATCTGTTGGCGAGTTCTTTTTATGACTTAAAAGCGTTTACTTTGATGGAGTTTTCTTTGGGAGGAAGCGGGACCCAATCGAAACTATTCCGTAGGCCATCCAGCCAAGGATGGTGAACACTCCCATTGTTCCCGGGACGTCTCCTCCGGCTATCCAAGCGACTATTCCGGATAGAATCACGCCGGCAGTAATTATTTTCAATGTTTTCATGTGTTTGAGTGGCATCAGATACCCCTTTCTAGTTTTTTGATTCCTCTCACTCTTCAAAAGGCATGGCCCGAATCAATTGCTTGGAACGCGAATACGCCCACAATATTCCCGTGAGAGAGGCCACGGCGATGAGATAATAGACCAACGCATCGAGGAGCTGACGATTCCACTGGGAAAGAATGCCCTCCATTCCTGAAAAGACGAAAACGACTAAGAGGATGAGGGTAGAGGCCAGCAATAGGGTGATTTTAACGGTGTCATTCATTCCCGGCATGCGAGTTCCAACCCCTCTCGTGAATAAAAAGACGCAGGGGTGGGGAATACGGTCCACAGGCCTCTCTTCACGAGAGGCCGATGGCACCTATTGCATTGATGACTCCATCCCCATAACACGAGGAAGGAATGTCGGGGTATTCACTATCATTGAACGTGGCCGGCCACGGTTGACCCGTGGAAGGATCGGAATGCCATGCCGACGCGAAAAGGCGCTCCCGGATATCAATCACATTCAGGGAGGGATTCTTGTCCTTCATCTGGGCCATGACCCCAGCCGCATGGGCGGCCGCCATGGAAGTGCCGAATATCGCACTCACGTTGCTCCCGCTGACCAGGGAAAAGGGATCCGTGTCCCCGATGAATGGCAGCTTGGTCGGGGCAAAAATCAATCCACCCGGCATCACATAATCCACGGCCTCCCCGCACGCACTCGAACAAATGAGCTCAAAGGGCTTGGGGTTGGTATCCTGGCATGATTGGAATCCCGGACCCGATTCAATCACGTTGGGGAGGGACATATCATAGATGGCTCCGATAGCGAAGATGCTGTCCACGTCTAACACCGCCAAACTGCTCGTTCCCTTCGCGATGCCCGATTTTCCACCGATTACATTCCCGGCCGGCACGACGAAGGGGATGGTGTGATTCTTTGACTTCTTGGCATTCTCCCGCGTATACTTATCGATGTATTTCTTGACGGATTTGATATTGTCCTCCTTGACTCCTTTAGGCATATTCTTGCCCTTCCCGCATTTCTCTCCCACGACCAAGCATTCCTGGTCGAATACTTTTTCATCGGGACCGAAACGGACACCTGTAACAATTACATCCGCGACGAGCTTCAATTTGTTCTTCCCCGCGCAAAACTTGACTGCTTTGTTGAACGCATTCTTGGAGGCCTTCTTGGTATCCAAGGGAGAATTCACCTTGGCAATCATGAGCTGGGCATTGGGAACGAATCCCTCGCTCTTGAGGTAGGGGCCCGTGCCCCCATCCAAGGTGTGCGTGGAGGCAACGACGCCCGCCATGGCAGTGCCGTGGCCTAATTCATCATCGATGATGAGGGGGTCGATCTCCTTGAGCTTACTGCTGCCTGGAACGTAATACTCAGATAATCCCTTGGGGGGATTAGGATTATACCCCAACGCCACATACGGAAGGGAGGCGTGTCCCACATCCGCACCGGAATCAATGATGCAGATGGTGACTCCTTCTCCCGTGAACCCTTGCGCCTTCACGTCATCCCCATTCACCAATGGAATGCTCTGGGCCAATTGGAAGGCACCTAGAATCTCTTCATCATCTCCCTCTTCATACCAATCGTCATCCTCTCCCTCATCGAAGGACTCTTCATCCTCTTCGCCGGAGCCGTTGCCCAAACCATCATCGCCGCCCCTACTGCCCCCCTGCGTCCCATCTGAGGAGGGAGGGGTCGTGGATCCGATACCGCCGCCGGTACCACTCCCACTCGAAGGGGCGCCTCCACTCGATGTCGTGACGGTAGAACCGCCTTCCGTGCTTGATTCATCCGCTTCGGCCCAGAGGGAAGTGGAAATGCCTCCTTCAAGGCAATCCTTCGTATCCGTTTCGAACGCACTCATATTAGCGACGAACTGGGGAATGGGCATGTCTAGAAAGGCAGCTTTCACTGCCATTACTCCTGCATCCCCGTCTTCTATAACGGAAAAATCCTCGTATTCGCTCTCATCAATAGTAAAACCCGATGATTCCAGATTATTCACCACTTTCGCGGCACACCCCGTGCGTCCCCCCAAATAATGGACATAGAAATTGTATTCCTTCTTGTAATTATTGATGGCCCCCGCTAATGCGTCCGCACTCATCTGGCGATCGGAACCTGAGGTGAGGGAATCATCGCTCGGGGGGAGAACTCCCAGTTGTCCGGGTGGAATCGTTCCCCGTACCACAAACCCGGAGGAGCGGAAATTATCCAGCAATAACCCTACCGCGAGCACATTCACCGCTACAAACACGATGACCGCGACAATGATAAACCGAGTAAAACGAGCATCCATTTCCATCATCCCCCTTGAATCCAATCCGCCTGAATGAACCATTTTCTGGGCACTAATCCTTTTTTTCGTACTCATACCCTTCAGGCGCTCCTCGTTTGATCAATACTAATTATGGGTTTGGGTTGCTTTTGGGAATACAATAGGCAGCCACAAACCCTCGTACATCCGTTGCATCCACACCGGTCAAGATATCCCATCGCAACAAACACCCATCTTGCCCCATTCCAATGTCAGCATAGAGGGGATAAAGGGCGTACTCCCTAAACTGTGCCGCATTGGATACAGGTGCAACAACCCGGACTTGGGCGCCACAACTCAACACAATCATATCACCCGGATTACCAGGGCAGGTCGCAATCATGTCAGTAGCTTGCGATGCCTGTATCTGGGCCGCAGGATCACATCCAGCAGGAAAACATACCCGCTGCAATCCATTTGTAAGAGGAGGAGGCGTATCAATGTCGATCAAATCGCTCAAGCATTTTCCGCCGGAAGCATCCGTGCATACATCCCCGCTCGCATGTACAGCGCCCGCAACATCGAGAAGGGTAGTGGGGGTGCTGGTGCCGATTCCCGTGAAACCATTCGAGGGAAGAATTACCAATCGGTCCGTGCTCCCGAAAGCATTGCTGATTTTGAATTTTTGGGCTCCAGCCCCTTCATTGTCAATTCCCACTAAAAATGGGGTGAACGAATCACCGCCAAACTTAATATGAGGGTCACGACTCCCACCCAGTGATGTCTGCACATTAATTTGAGCCGCTTGTGTCCCACTGCTTGTCCCAACATTCAACAATCCTTGCGTAGTACCCAAACCCACATTCACGATTCCCGGAAACGTGTACTGGGTAGAACCACCACCCGAAAACGTCCCGGGCTCGATATCCGCGGGATTATGACCAAAAACAACCGGGTTCCCATATGCGCTAGGGGCCGACAACACGGAAGGAGCCAATACTCCCACGATCAACACGAAACACGCCACCCCAATAACCGCTCCCATGAGCGCAGGGTGTTTCTTCGCGAGCTGAATCATTCCCAACTACCCCTTTTTGCTCTTTAAATAGGTTCCTGCCTCGCGGAAGGGGATAGTTTTGCGTTTAAAAAAGGTGGGTTGGACGATTACTAGTAGACTCATTGGACGCAGCGATAGTGGAATAGGCCGGCCTTTTTTTGCTCAGGCAAAAAGCCCCGGAACACTGTTCTACGAACGTTGCAATTGGACAGCAGCGATGGCGGAGTAGTCCAGCCCTTTTGCCTTCCGGCAAAAGCCCTGGGGGAAACGGTATTGCGTAAAGACAGCAGCGATGGCGGAGCAGTCCGACCTTTTACCAAAAGGTCGATCAAAAACTGTTTCCTCATCAAAGCAAGACAGCAGCGATGGCGGAGTGGTCTAACGCGCCGGTCTGGAAAGCCGGTCCCCTCACGGGGGCACGAGTTCGAATCTCGTTCGCTGCGTTTTCTCCTTGAAAACGGATTCGTTAAAGTATTCTCCATTTCAGAAAATGAATGGGATTAATCCGATGGTTTGGACAGTCTTTTCCGTTTTACTTTTTCAGATTCTTGGAGATAGTTTTCGCTTCTCATAATGCTTTTTCCTATTTTTTTCTCGGCTTCTTTTCGTGCATTTCCCGCTACTTCCCCGCCTTGGCGTGCCGCCCCTTGGAGTTGCTCGAATCCTTCTGCTTCTTTGGAGCGAGTGATTTCAGTGGTTACCCCTTCTCCCAACATATTGAAAATGAGTTCCAGATCGTTCATATGATCGCGTAGATTCTCTTTCTCCAATCCTTTGAACTTCTTGTAATCTTCCACGGTTTTTCCAAATGTGGCAAAACTGATTTCGTTGGTAAGAATAGCAAAATCCCTGTTTTCGGCAGCACCCCTATTTTTCCATTCATCCGTCAATTCTTGCCGAATGGCAATCCCGCGAAGGCGTTTATCAATCCATTCCTTGGAATACCCCTTTTGTTCGTATAATTGTTTCATTCGCTCCTGGGCTAATTCCGGATTCTCAATCTCTTGCACGCGTTCATACCCTACTTTAGCGAGCCATTGTTTGAAGGGTTCGGCTTTTGGGGAGGAAATGGATTGAATGATCCGGAACATGTTTTTGGTGTTGGCACAGTCGGTTTCACGTAGTTTCCCGTCTTCCGCAACCAATTTCAACTGTACACAATTTGTGTACAGTTCAACCCCCGCTTCCTGTTCTCTCACTTTAAGCATACTCCAATAGTTTCGAGGATTAGGGCTATCCGTAAGCGCTTCCACTACGTCCACAACAGAAAAAAACCACTCTTCATTATGTTGAACTCTTCGGATTTTCTTGTCCTGAAAAACTACTAATGCGTTATCTTGATCCAACTTCTCAC
>JBBSWQ010000065.1:17032-19080 GCA_038046225.1 archaeon | reverse complement strand
CGGATTTTCTTGTCCTGAAAAACTACTAATGCGTTATCTTGATCCAACTTCTCACCAACCTATACCCAAGTAGTATTGATTGGCTAACCTAAAAATACTCCGATGGTAAACCGCCGTTGGGTGCTCATTCCGATGGTCTATGTCTGATAAGATACCCTGTCCGAGCAATAGGACCAGGTCCCCTCTCCATTTTTATTCCTGAAATCCATGCATGGGGTGCATGACTGGGAAATCCTCTTGCATCTTCTGCCAAATCGTCCAGGGAAGCATCCCCGCGCACATTCTATATTCGGATGACCACTACCTCGCCCTCCTGGACATCCATCCCCTCTCCCCCGGGCACACGCTCGTGATACCCAAAAACCATTCCTCGGACCTGTTGGACGCTCTCCCCAAGGATCGGATGGGATTGCTTGAAGTGGTGGCCAAAATCGCCCCGGCCATCCTGAAAGGAGTGGGGGCCCCCGCATTCAATGTGGGAATCAACAATGGAAGAGAATCCGGGCAAGTGGTATTCCACACGCACGTGCACATCATCCCCCGAAAAAAGGGAGATGGATTATCGGATTGGGAGGGAAAAGGCTCACTCCCCGAAGAACTGTCCCATACCGCGGAGGGGATTCGTTCCCACCTATAGGGGCTTTTTTATAGGACAACGGCGAAATGGGAATCCGTGAAAGACCCCCAATCCCCCAAAGGAATGAGTGGAGTGACCCGACTGGATGTGCGATTCGCTCATTCCAGGGATGGACGACCGGAAATATACGATTTCCTCTGGGACCACGTGGGGGGACTCTTTTCCCAGGGCGGGGAAAAAAAAGTCCGCATCCGTTTTCATTCCGGATGGGAAAAGGGTTTCCGACTCACGGAAAGGGAACACCTCCTCCAAAAAATAATGAATGATCAACGATTCAATCTCTCTCTCACGAGTGGAAAAGGGGAAAAAAAACCCATGGAATGGGTGGTGCGTGCGAAAGACCTGGATGATATCCTCAATGCCTACAACGTCTTCTTCGACGGAACCTTAACGCATCTCCGCATGGAAGGGGAATCCGTGTCCATCGATTTTTCCGGGGCAGGAAAACACGAAGTCGTTATCCATGCCCCCACCCCGCGCGCGGAAACGATTGCGGATTCTATACGATTATCCTTCACGCGTCCACGAATCCGGACCATTCGTTTTGGGATTGATAATCCGCTCCACAACACCCTCTTCCACGCCCGGAGTCGAAACGGATGATCGTCACCGGGAACGCGACCACGGCGCTCATGCACTTATTGGTATGGACGGAATTGCAACGCATGCGCGTGAATGGGGTGTGGCCCATCCGGAGGATGACGCAGGAACAGACGGTTTTGTTGGATGGGGGGCACTTGTCCCATCGAACCCACACGCATTCCGACCGCGAGGGAAAATTCGATTTCTATGTGGAGACCCAAAAGAAGACGGTGGGTTTTGAGGTATTGACCCGACCCACCAAGGGGAAGATACTCAAAAAAATGGCCTATGGAAAAGAAGTGGACGATTTCGTCTTCATCCTCCCGGAGGACGCGCTCATGCCCTACCAAAAAACCCTTCCCATTCATGGATGGAAAGTCAGGCCCAAGTATCTCCCCCCTGAGTTCGCCCAAAAGGGATTATTCGTATGGCTGGTGGATCTCGAAGGGCGGCGCATCGCGGCCAAAAAACCCTTTACGGCTATCTATAATGTGACCGTGGGAAATGGTCACGCGGCCTCGCACAAAAAGAGATAAAGGAATAGTGGACGACCCCACCTCATCCCATGAACGAGGATTCGATCTCTGGGCTATTGAGAATACTCTTCCCTAAACCATGCGGTGGGTTTTACAACCCCATGATAGGTCAAGGTAGTATCAATTGGCCCGGTAGCGGTCAGGTCCATTTTCGATTGGACCAACCGAAAACCATGCGGTGGGTTTTACAAACCCACGATGGGTCAGTACTGACATTGGCCCGGTAGCTCAGCCTGGATAGAGCACCTGCCTTCTAAGCAGGGGGTCGTGGGTTCAAATCCCATCCGGGTCGT
>JBBSWQ010000065.1:0-16932 GCA_038046225.1 archaeon | reverse complement strand
AATCCCATCCGGGTCGTATGGAAAAAGTTCCGTTTCCTGAAAATAGGGTCGATAGGGGTGGGGACTATATCCGCGTAAATTCGCTCGGACTGCTTCGTCGTATTTTTTCTTTCCGGATGAGGTTCGCCAAGGCCCTATTGTAAAGATCCGGATGGCTTCTCCCAATCGTCTGACCTGAAAGGACATCCGATGATACTCTACTATTATTCATGAATCGGGAAATCTGAAACGTCGCGAGAATAATTCGTTCAGCCAATTGGAGTCTTTTTCTCTCCCCCATTTCATGGTCCTTGGACAAGAGGCTCTTCATCATGGTTAAGCGCTCCTGCGGATTGGGGAGCCTTCCCCTCGACACACCATACCGGGCGTTTAGCCCGATTCCCCGATAATTCTTGGGAGCGACCCCTCCCTGGTTTCCATTCCTATTAACCAATCTCTTCGAAGAACGGGGGGGCGGACGACCGCTAAGCGATTGCATACTCCTGAAATGCGTCCGTGGAATAAAAAGTATAGGGTATAGGTGGGAGAATTCATTCCGGATTTTTCTTATATCCATATTTTTTAACAAACGAGAGTGCATGAAATGGAACGAATTGGATGAAGTCATGTCTGCCCAAGTGATGATCATAGAAAAAGATTTTTTCTTTCATCAATAACTGCAATGCTTCATTGAACTCCCCTTCAAACCCTCTTGGAAGGGAGCGGTGCATGAGGGCGGTTTCGCTCATCCTTCCTTTTATTCCGAATGTTGCCCGCTCCAATAGGATCAAGTGACGCACGGCACGAATAATCAACGCATGATTTGAAGGAGTGCGAGGGATGTGTGCGACCAGGTCGTATAGCATTCTCCGTTGGGAACTATTGATTTGGTGGGCGGTATCCATAAAATCAACCCACTCTCCTACCGAGCGGGGAGTCGGTCTCGCATTCGCTTCCGGCCGTGGATTGTTCATGGCCGCTGCCATTCGTCGTTCTCTTTCTCCCTTTCGTCTGTCCCGTTTGGCCTGTTTGCGAAGATTGGGAGAAAGAACCGCAGGGGATGGGAGTGCGGGAACCACTGGGATTGTGTGCGCAGGGGAACGGTTTCCCCTGCGTTGGGCATGCTGCGCACGCATATCATTCACTGCCTCCCCTAACTCGGCGGAAGTATTCTTGTTCCGCAACACTGCCGAAAGGGTATTGAGTCTCCTCATCATATTGGTCGTTATATCCCCATGATGCCCCTCCCCATTCAGGAGGTCGAGATCATTCAATACCTGGTCGGGATTCATTCCCGCTTGGGCCAATTTTTCCCGGATAATCACGCGGGAGGATTTGAACGCTTTGACCATACGCTGTCTCACGAACTGGGGGAATTTGTTTGTTTTTCGTCTGACCGCACCGGGTCCTCTCGTTTCCGCCCTTCTGGAAAGGAAGTCCTCCTCAAACTCCTTCACCATCGCTTTCCGTTTAGCACGGGGTATCTCAAAAGGGGAAAGGAGGCGAAGAAACCGGGTCAATGGTCCACCGGCTCGAACAAGATTATCTCCTTTTTGGACGAGTTCTCCCCGCAGTGTCCTCGCTCTCTCGAGACGCTGGTTTTCCAATTGTTTCCTATTGCCTTTCCTTGCTTTCTGGAGATGGTTTTCAATTCTCACTCGAATCCCATCAATATTACTAATAAACCATTCGGAATCAGCATCGGGCCCTATTTCCCGTGACACGGCCTCATAGATGGATTGAGAGGAATCCCTCCGGCCGTAGGGGTGTACGTCCCTCAATATGGTGAGAGTCGCTGACACGCATAGGAACGAACGCCTGAGTTGGTCGAATGAGTGAGGAGACCTGCCTTCCCTTTTCAAATCGAGGCAAATCCTTCCTATTTCTTGGGCCGCCTGGAAAAAACCATATGGGTTTGGACTATCCCCGATTCTGGGATCCAAATCCAACCGGGAAACCCTTCCTCCTGACCTTTTATGTTTCAGTAATGGGCGTTTGCTGAATGGGCGAAAAATGTTATGATTGAATAATTCTTTTGCAATCTTCTTTTCTCCCTCCGAGAACGGGTCCATGAATATTTTTTTTGCTGCCCGCGCGGCATTCGCATCAATTCCCGCATCGTATTCCCTTATGCGCTCCGACCCTCTTCCCACGATTCCTGTGTGAATAATGGGGGGGCCTTTTTCAGGACCTTTTCTCTTTGATTCAATCCGCCAAACTTCTACGTCTCCCGATTTCAATTCCTGATTGATGAGTCCTCCCAACATCCGGCGGGACACTTTATTGCTGTGAGGTGCCCCCAACAATCGAAAATACGTATCGCTGGTCACCGGATGGGGAGTGGATTGGATTCTCCGCATGGTCCGTTTACGAGTGCGCGTGCCCATAAACTCTTTTTTCTCTTTTTTGTTTCTTTTAATGCCAACCGTTATTAAGTCCCATTTGAGGGGTGAGTGGATGAATCGCTACCTCATCGCGGCCATCCTTTCCGTGGTCGCGTTCTCCACGATTGGTCCCTTCGTGAAGATTCTATCGCCGGATTTTCCCATTCCCCTCATCACCTTTTCGCGGGCATTTTTTGGATTGTTGTTTGTTGCATTGGTCATTCCCCGCGTGGAAAAAAAAGCATTCCTGCTTTCCAAGAAAGAACTCCCGGGAGTGGTCATCGTGGGATTCTGCCTTGCCACCACCATGCTCCTCTACAACCACGCCTTCGCGGTCGCCCCCTTGGCGGATGTGGTGTTGTTGAATTATACGCACGTCTTCCTCTCTCCCATCCTCGCTTTTTTTCTCTTGAAGGAACGCATGGGAAGGGATGCGTGGGTCATTCTCCTCACGGGATTCGTGGGATTGGCGATCATCAATCCCTTTGATGGGCACTCCATTGAAGGGAACCTTTTTGCTTTGGGCGCGGGAATATCGTATGCGGCCATGACCGTATTCATGCGAAAAGAGGACACGCACCACGAATTGGGAAATGTGATCTGGTTCCTTGGATTCGCCTGCCTATTCCTCCTTCCCTTCGCCTTTGCGGAACCCTTCATCCTCACGTGGGAAGGGGTGGGAGTGATGGCCCTTGCGGGAATCATTTCCACGGGGCTGGGATACCTGTTCTTCAATTATGCATTAGAGGGATTGCGTGTTCATGAAGTATCCATTTTTGATTTGGTTTTGGGAACCCTCATCGGGGTCGTATTGAGTGTCTTTGCGTTCCATGAATCCGTGTCTTGGAATCTCCTCCTGGGGGGATTAATTGTCGTGGGATCGGGCATCCTATTCATTCGGAATCGGCACCTCGTGAATCTGGGTTTAAAACTTCCACTCCCCCAGAAAGGAATCTATGGGTCTTCCTTCTTACAAGCAAAAATTCGCCGAAGCCGTTGAGGGGGCGCTCATTCGAAATGGGTTTCCTTCCCCTGGACTTGACATTCTCGAGGGACTCATCGCATCTCCTCCTTCCGTGGAGAAAGGGGACCTTTCCCTTCCCGTGTTCAAGATCCTTCCTGCAGGAAAGGGGCCCGTGCCTTTTGCCCTGCACCTGGCATCCTCCCTTCACCCGGATGGGGTGTTTCATCGATTTCAAGCCATGGGGCCCTACCTCAATGCGTTCATCGATCCCTCCGCGTATCACTCCTCCATCCTCATGGAAGCCGAGGCCGCTCCCCCCCTTCCCGGAAAGGAGGCCCCGCTCGTGATTGTGGAGTATGCCTCGCCCAACACCAACAAACCCCTGCATGCCGGTCACTTGCGCAACATCGCCCTCGCGGAGAGTGTGATCCGATTGCTCCAGCATGAAGGAAAACGGGTCTTCCGAACGCAAATCATCAATGACCGGGGGGTTCATATCTGCAAATCCATGCT
Organism: archaeon; assembly: GCA_038046225.1. Taxonomy (GTDB): domain Archaea; phylum Iainarchaeota; class Iainarchaeia; order Iainarchaeales; family VGJJ01; genus VGJJ01. The sequence goes on along the minus strand of JBBSWQ010000065.1, from coordinate 13,092 downwards.
CGCGTACCAGAAATGGGGGAATGGAAAGACACCCGAAAGTGAAAAAATGAAATCGGATCATTTTGTGGGACGATACTATGTCGAATTCTCTGCGCGTGCGGAACAAGACCCCCTTCTCGAGGAAGAGGCGCAGGCCATGCTCGTGAAATGGGAGCAAGGCAACCCCGAGATTCGTGCGCTGTGGAAAAAGATGAATGCCTGGGCCGAAAAGGGATTGTTTGAGACGTATGACAAAGTGGGTGCGACCTTCGATGAGAATTATTATGAGTCCGATATCTATCAAAAAGGAAAAGAGGCCGTGCGCCAGGGAATGGAAAAGGGACTCTTCACCACCGCCGAGAATGGGGCCGTCATCGCTCCCCTGGAAAAGAAATACGGCCTGCCGGACAAGCCCCTATTGCGGGGGGATGGGACCACCCTGTATTTCACCCAGGATATTTATCTCGCCCTCCAACGATTCACTGACCATCCGGAGGCGGAGCGCATCATCTATGTGGTGGGGTCCGAGCAGGAGATGCATTTCAAGCAATTGTTCGCCATCCTCGACCTATTGGGATATCCTCAAGGAAAAAAATGCTATCATTTAGGATACGGCCTCCTGACCCTGCCCACCGGAAAAATGTCCTCCCGACAGGGCACGGTAGTGAATGCGGATGATTTGATTGCTGAATTGGAAGCGGACGCACGAGCGGAATATGCCAAGCGGAGCCCGGAATTAGCCCCCGCGGAAGTGGATCGCCGAAGCCGGGTCGTGGCCATGGCCGCGCTCAAATTCTTCCTGGTCAAGCAGGATGCCCAAAAAGAACTCGTATTCATCCCGCATGAAAGCCTCTCTTTCGATGGGCCGACCGGACCCTACCTCCTCTACACGCTCGCACGCATGAGAAGTATTCAGAGGAAAACGGAACAGCAACCCCAAAAACAGAAAGCCGGTCTCCTGGTTACGGAAAAAGAAAAGGAATTGATTGCCCTCCTCTCCAAAAAGAACGAAATCATCGCTTCCGCACTGAGGCATTTTTCCCCGCACGTTTTGGCCCATTATTTGTTGGAAGTAGCCAACACCTTCAATACGTATTACCACGAGACCAAAATAATTCAAGAAAACAAGGAACTGGAATCCGCCCGCCTCGCGCTCCTCCACTCCCTCGACGCGGTACTGGAAGAGGGACTCTACCTCCTCGGCATCGAACCCCTGGATGAGATGTGAAAAGAGAAAAAGAAAAAAGAATTGAATTCCATTTCACGCGCGGGAAAAAGCGGCATCTACCATATCTTTGGGATACAAGGCCTCCACGAGCCGTTTACGAATCGAATCATCATCGAATCCCATTTTTCTGCATTGTTGAATGTAAAGAATCGCGGCCTCCAGCCCCGATAAGGGAGGGGAAACCGGAGAGGTATCGGAAGGAAGTGGATTGCAATCATCCGGGGGGGCACCATCCGGACCTGGGGCCCTCCACTGGCCGGGCTGGGACATGTCCTTCTTCTCATCGGATTTCTGGTCGGATTCCTTGGATGGATTCCCATCCCCGCGATTTTCATCTACCATGAAAGAAAGAGGCTCCGCAAGTTAATAAGAATCCCTCCAATTCCCTCCTCTCCCTACCCATTTCGGCGCCCCGCCCTGGGATGTATTAAATATCACCCGCGCCTTTCCTTGTCCACTATTCAATTCCACGAGGAGGGAATACATGAACAAAAATTTGATACTCATTACAACGCTATTACTCACGCTCGGGGCATTAGCCCCGGGAGTCACTGCCCTTCCCACGGTGGAAGAGACGGTCCAGCGAGTCATCGAGGCCGTCCACACACTGGGCGACCGCATGACCATCGCCGAAGCATCCATTTTAACGCATGAGAGCGACATTTCCGCCCTCGAGACCGAAAACGCGGCCCAGCAAACCCAATTAGGGGGATTGGACACCGCCGTCACCTCCCTCCAATCCGATGTGGGGGTATTGCAGTCCGATTCGACCAACATTTGGAATGAAATCGTATCCATCTGGGATTTTGTGAATGCGCACGAAACCACGTTGGGAACGCATGCTCAACTCTTGTCTGATCACGAGATTTTGTTGATTGGACACGGATCCATGCTCGACGATTTGAATATCACGCAAGTGGCTCTATCGCAATCGATCGCACAATTGGGCGGGGATGTATCCCTCCTCCAATCCGATGTGGCGAGCGCGGAAGTCACCCTAAATGATCACCAACTCGTGTTGGATGGCCTAACGGATGTTCCCCAATTCATCCAGGTCCAGTTGATCGACAATAACGCCGGAAATGAATTGGGATGGAGCCCCAGCGGTGCCCAATCCTTCTTCGGAATTATTGAACCCGGAATCACGGGTCAATCCGTGGTCAGCATCACCATGGATAACGTGGGACAGTCCGTGAATGCGTGCTCGGTGCTCAATCTCGCGGTGGGATCCACTTTCACCATCCGCTGCGATGTCGCACCCGCGAATGGAGGAATATTGAATTACGTCGTCATGAACCCTTAATTGGGTTCATGGCCCTTTCTTTTTTTTAACTCCTGTCACCATTGCACGGGCATCAATCCTGCAGGAAAAACACGGTTTACACTTTTGGGATGCGTTGCTCGCTGCCACCATGCTGGAGAATCATGTCTCGATCATTTACACGGAGAACGTGAAGGGACTTTAGTAAGATTCCCGAGTTGAATGTAATCAATCCATTTGCATAAGTGGATGTCCTTGATTTTAAGCGGAGGAAGAAGTCATTCTATCCATTGGCATCCGTGTTCAATCTGGGCGGTTTCACAGGATTCTTTGGTGCCGTACAACGCGCATGATATGTTATAGAGCTCACTCGCTGAAATCCCTTGGTCTGGCAGTCCTTCTTCCAGCGGGAGGGTGGTTTGGCAATGGGGAATTGTTTTTTGGCAGACATTGTTTTGGCAGGTTGCCGTGTAGGGATTGGGCACAATGGCACACGCAATACTTGGACCACACTCGTTAGCAGGAGGACAATACTGTGCTTTTCCGTTCAAGTACCATTCTATGTTAACGGCTATCCAGTTTTCTCCATTGTATTTATCGGCGCTACATTCTCCTTTGTAACAGCACCCAAATCGGTTCTCGCGATTAATGAGACCACAATCCTCTGCGGTTATACATGATAGTACGGGGCTAAACGCGACACATGTTCCGTTTTGACAGTACTGGTCGGTTTGGCAGTCATAACTGTTGTTGCATGTTATTTTTACTTCCTCCACAAAGTTCAACCCGCTCACGGTGCGACATTGCCTAGGGTACGATTCCATAACAGGATAACCCGCGTCCGCACACTGTTGAAAGTTGGTGACAGTAGGATTAACCCCTCCTTCCCAAAAATGCCCCACTTCCGGAACTTCGCATGAAGCGGGAATTTTTTTGAGATTTGGATACCCTGCGTCAATGCACCCTTCATAGGATTGGGGATAAAATTGGCTGTCTTTGCAAAACCAATTTCCCGTGGATGGAGCATCCATGAGGGGACATTGATCGCACCCTCCTTTTTGATCGCTAATGGCTCCAGCAGGGCAGCCGCTGGAGGGAATGTTGACTACCACGATCCACAACCCCACTACTACCAAGAGAACCACCAGAACAAGCTTCACAGGAGATTGATTTTTCGGCTTCATCGTTCTTTCTGGCACCTTTTCCCTTATTAATCCGCTTTTTTAATTTGGGATGACTATTAAATGAAATAAATGCCCCATTGCCTGTATGCCTCCTAAACGTGAAGAGATGCCCGCCAATGAAAAAGATTGGAAAAAGAAGCTCACGCCCGAGCAATACCGCGTGTTGCGCGAGAAAGGCACCGAGATTCCCTTCATGGGAAAGTTTGTCCACACGAAGGAAAAGGGCATGTATGTCTGTGCCGCGTGCGGGAGTGAATTGTTTTCTTCCGATGCCAAGTTCGATTCCGGAACAGGGTGGCCTTCGTTCGATAATTCCGCGAACACGAAAAACATCGAATTGCACGAAGACAAGACTTTTGGCATGATGCGCGTGGAAGTCACGTGTAAAAACTGCGGCGGGCATTTAGGTCATTTGTTCGAGGACGGTCCCACCCGCTCGGGGAAACGGTACTGCATCAATAGCTGTGCGCTCGAATTGATAAAAGAAAAAACGGATTAGTTTTTTTTTCTCTTCTTCTATTTATTTTTTTATTAATATCTCTACAACTCATTTTATTCATTCAAAATAGAGCGCCGGTCTTCCTTTCTGGGCCTTGGCTCGTTTCCCTAAAGGATCATGGGCATCATTGATCTTCACTTCCGCCTGGGAAAACTTGGAAAATTGGGCGAGTGAACGCTCCAACCACTCGGTCTCTTTGGGGTCCACGCTATACACATACACGGTTTTGGGGGTTTTGCCCTTCACCAATCTCCGAACCCGCTCCATGTCTCCGAAAACGCTCTCCAGGAAGAGGACGCGTTCCTCCATCTCTTTCGATGGAATCCGTATGTCCCCGGGTGGAGAAAGACGTTGGGCGCTCACGAAGGAAAGGGGATTGGGGGATCCATTTGCGTCCTGCACCATACCGGTAGGGGATGGAATGGAATCATTTCCTTTTTGATCCGAGGAATGGGCAAGCTCTCCCCCCATCTCCTCCGCGAGGAAGGGGGTGATTGGGGAGAGGAGGATAATCCATTCTTCCACTACCGCACGCACGGCGGGTCGTTCATCCAACCCAAACACTTTTTTGAAGCGCTTTACCTCGTTGAGCGTCTCAAAAAAAGCCTTCTGGGCGGCCCCCATAAAATCGAATGCATCATAGGCAGAATACGCCTCTCCCAGACGTGAACGAAGGGTATCGGCCAGCCACTGGGTTTCCGGCACCATCTCGGACACGGATGGGGCGAACGAATTCCGGAGGAGGGACTCTAATTCATCTAATTTCTTTTTCACTTGGGGAACCTGGTGGTCTTTCCAATCCGCCACGCGATCCATCCCGGCGGAAGAGGCGATGAATAACCGCATGAGATCCGCACCATAATCCCGGACGGCATGCTGGAGGGGGATCACATTTCCTTTGGACTTGGACATTTTCACCCCATTCCGGATGAGCATCTCATTGAAGGAGAGGGATTTGGGCCAAAACCGCTCCTCTACCAACAAGGTGTGGGCAAAGAGGAAGAACGAAATATGATTGGAGATATGCGCCGGGGCCGTGTGACGAAGATCATTGGGATACCAATACTCGATATCCTTCCGGATGCGCTCTGCAATAACGGCACGGGAATCATTCGAGGGGAGGCGCTTTCCCAGGATGACATGATTGAAGAACGCATCATCCAATTGAGGAGGAGTCATCCCCTCTTTTCGGATGTGAGGAATCATAATGTAGAACAATGGATAGAGAGTAGAATCCGAGAGCGGCTCAATCATCCATTCTTCCGCAAAGGGAAAAGGGGTTCCTAATCCCCTCTTTCGGGTGCAGGGGCGCTTATCCAACCAATCCAGGGCATCCGCAATGGTCTTCTTGAAATGGGGAGGATGGATGTGCATCCTCTCCAACAACGCATGGGTCCGCTTCTTCCATTCGGGGGAGGAATAATCCAGGAACCACTGATCCTCCAACACGGCCACGCTCACCGGGTTGCCGGAACGCGTCACGGCTCTGCGCGAGGGCTCGTACAATCGTCCATGGAGCTGACGCTGACCCAGAATCTGGACAATCTTCTCCTTGGCCTCTTTAACCGGTATTCCTGAAAGCAATCCATTGGAGAAATTCATCGTCCCCTCATAGAATTCCTTCTTGTATACCTCTTCCGTCATGCGCTGCAATACATCCGTTTGGACGAGAGATGGATTTCCCTGCTGGACGAACCATTCCTCCATCTTGAGGAGGCCGGGGGCGGAAAGGACATATTTCACCTGAATGGATTTGGCCATCGCATCCCCCGCGGCCACGGATCCATGAAGGGCGGCATAATCCCAGGGGGCGTGGCCGGGAACCGAGTATACAATGCCAGTTCCCTTTTCAGCGGAAACGAATTCCGCGGAAAGGATAGGAATCCGTTCCCCCTCTTTCAAGGGGTGGGACACGGATTGGTGGATCAATGCAGAAGCAGGAATGGGTTCCCCCACTTGAACGTTTCTGGATTGCTTGGAGAGCTTTTCGGCCGCATTCTTTGTAATAATCCATTCTTCCCCATCCACGCGTGCATGCACATATTCCGCGCGGGGATTGATCCAGAGATTGGTGACCCCGAAAAGTGTTTCCGGTCGCAGGGTGGATGCTACGAGGAATGATTTTCCATATGGGAACTTGACGAGATCGAAGGTGAGGATGGACACCTTGTCCGTGTCCCCATCCTTGATGTCATCCTCCCCCACCGCATTGGAATCGGCGGCCGAGAAAAGGATGGGATAGGGTCCCTTGACGAGGGCCTTCTTTTCATATAACTGGCGGAACTGCCATTGGATAAATTTCTGGTATTCGATATCCATTGTCGTGAAGCGAGAACGCCAATCAATCGAGGCCCCAACGGCATCCAAATCCTCCGAGATATGATCCGCAAAATACGCGGCCACGGTGCGGGGATCCTCGAACGATACCAACCATTTTTCGATGAGTGCAGGATCCTTTTCATAGATAGAAAGATACTCCCGATACAGGGAGAGGGTCTTCTCATCCTTACGTTTCAATGCATCACTAATCGCAAGGACGGGCGTTCCCGTCACGTGAAAACCCATCGGCCACCACGTATTCTTCCCCTGTATCCGGTGGAAGCGGGCCATGATATCCCCATTCACATACGTACGCCCATGACCCACGTGCAGGGGACCGGTGGGATACGCATAGGGCACGGTGAGAAAGAATTTGGGGACATCCGCGCGGACGGAGGGCTCGAAGACATGGTTTTCCTTCCAGCGCGCAATCCACTTGGATTCACGGGATGCTGAAGCGGGAGGGGATTGCATTCCCACTACATCCCGAAAAAGGCTTTTAATGGATGCATGGGCCCGGCCCATATTCCAGGCCAAACCCCGCGGGTATTCCAATCATCCTATAGGGGGTACATGGCCTATGGGGTCGTGATGCGGGAGCGTTCTTTCCATTGCCGATACACGGTTTCCACGGTCGCATGATTGACGTAATGCTTGTGCCCTCGAAAACCCCCATTGAAGGAGTGGGGGACATGAAGCAATTCATGGATGAGGGTCTTGATCTGCTCCTCTTCATCCTGCCGGTCAAACCGCTCGGAAACTAATTCAATGGCATAGAAGGGAGGAGAATTCGTCCCCAATTGAATAATTTTGGGCATCGTGTGGATGCGCGCAATGACCCTCCGGGAATTGGATCCCTGGGACTTGAACACGGTGATCCGTTCCGTGGGAATGTGGGAAAAACCTAATCCCTCGATGAGGGAGTGCGTGGTCCGTGTCCATTCGGGGGAGTGAATATACTTCATGGCTATTCCCCACCATGAAGGGATGGGAATAAATGTGCATCGACTAAAAAAAAAAATCCAATCCCGCGTGCCATTAGGGGGGCATTATGGGAGTGAGGAGGGGGAGAGGGATTCCTGTTCCAACGATTTGCGGTCGAAGAGGAGCTCCAACAATGCCATCCGCACGAACAATCCATTCGTGGCCTGCCGGAAATACGCCGCACGGGGATCCGCATCCACATCCGGGGTGATTTCATGAATGCGGGGAAGCGGGTGCATAATAACTGCATCCGGGGAGAGGCGATCCAACACCGCGCGATCGAGAATACAACATGCTTTGACGGACTCATACTCTTCCAACGTGGGAAAGCGCTCCTTCTGAACGCGCGTCATGTAGATAACATCGACGGAGGATAAATCAGATTCCAGTTCGGTCCGTTCCTCATACGGAATGCCCCGCCGGTCCAATTCTTTTTTGTAAGACTCCGGTATCCGCAAGGAGGGAGGGGAAACGAACTGAAGGGACACCCTTTCCTGCTGGGACAATAAGTGAACCAGGGAATGAATGGTCCTCCCATTCAACAAATCACCCATAAGCACAATGTTGAGGTCGTTCAATCGCTTTTTCTCCCTCCAAATCGTATACATGTCCAACAATGCCTGCGTGGGATGCTCCCCAATCCCATCCCCCGCATTGATGACGGGAACACGGGACACGTGGGCCGCGCGAGAGGCCGCACCCGACTCGGAATGACGCAACACGATAACATCGGCGTACCCGGAGACAATCCGAATGGTATCCTCCAATGTCTCCCCTTTGGTCACGGAGGAAAACTGGCTCGCGGCCTCGGTGCTGATGACCTTTCCCCCCAACCGAAGCATGGCCGTCTCAAACGAGAAACGGGTGCGCGTGGAGGGCTCATAGAAAAGAGTGGCCATGACCTTGTTGGAGAGGGAATGATACAGGTGCTCGTTTCGAACATTCCGCTCCATATCCAGGGCCAAATCGAAGAGGCGGCGAAGAATCAAGGGATCGGAAAACTGAGTGGTAGAGAGGACGTGATTTAATTCCATTAAAAAGAGCCCAACGGGCTCCTCCTATTTAAGGGTAGGGGCGCGGGGGGAAAAAATCCCCCGTGCATTCCCATTCTTCCTCTATTCCATTTCCCATTCAGATGAGGAAGAGGGGCGCGAGGACCAGGCTCAAGGTCCCCACGAGCTTTATCACCACGTGCAGGGAGGGTCCTGCCGTGTCCTTGCAGGGATCCCCCACCGTGTCTCCCACGACCGCCGCCTTGTGGGCAAATCCCCCTTTTCCTCCATGGGCACCGGACTCAATGAATTTTTTGGCATTGTCCCAGGCACCCCCCGCATTATTCAATGTGAGCGCGAGCATGATACCCGTAATGGTCGTCACCATAATGAATGCGCCGGCGGCCTCCGCACCCAACACGAGGCCCACGCCCACTGTGAGGGCCACGACCAGGAGGGAGGGCATGACCATTTCCTTCAATGCGGCTTGCGTGGCAATGTCCACGCACTTGGCGTAGTCGGGTTTTCCTGTGCCCTTCAATAATCCCTTGATGTCTTTGAATTGTCTCCGCACTTCCACCACAATAACTTGCGCGGTCTTTCCAACGGCCTGCATGGTGAAAGAGGCAAAGAGAAACACCAGCATGGCACCCAACAATCCTCCCACAAACACGTGGACTTTGGAAATGTCGATGGACGTGAGGGAGGCATCCACCATGTAGGCGCCAAACAACAAAAATGCGGCCAGTCCCGCACTTCCAATGGCATACCCTTTCGTCAAGGCTTTGGTCGTGTTTCCCGCCGCATCTAATTTGTCGGTAACCATACGTATTTTTTCAGGGGCTTTACTCATCTCCACAATTCCCCCCGCGTTATCCGCAATGGGACCAAACGTGTCCATCGCCAGCACATAGGCGGCGGTTGAAAGCATTCCCATCGTGGCCATGGCCGTGGCAAACAGCCCCCCGTGTGCAATTCCTGAAATGTTCCCCAGCCAATAGGATCCAATCAACGCGCCTCCCAATACAATACTGGGTAACGCGGTGGTTTCCAATCCCACCGCCAGACCGGCAATCACATTCGTCGCGGGACCGGTTTCACTGGCTTGCGCAATTTCCTTCACGGGTTTGTATTCATGCTCCGTGTAATACGTGGTAATATACAACATGGCTACGCTCGTGAGAATTCCCACCACCCCCGCGGCAAAAAAGTATATGTTTCCCTGGAGGAACAAATACACAGCCACGTAAAACAAAATAGTCGCAATAAAAGCGGTGACCCAATACCCGCGCGTCAGCGCTTTCATGGGGGCCTCGTGATCATTGGTTTTTACCATAGACAAACCAATCATACTGGCAATCAACCCGAACGCACGCACGACAAGGGGGAATAGTATTCCCGCGAGTCCAAAGACCGGGAATAGTGCCACGCCCAAAATCATCGCACCAATATTTTCAGCGGCAGTCGATTCAAATAAATCCGCCCCGCGCCCGGCACAATCTCCCACATTATCTCCCACCAAATCCGCGATAACGGCGGGGTTTCGAGGATCGTCTTCGGGAATACCCGCTTCCACCTTACCCACCAAATCAGCCCCCACATCCGCGGCCTTGGTGTAGATTCCTCCCCCAAGTTGGGCGAATAATGCCACCAAGCTCGCTCCAAATCCAAACCCAACAATCTGCAAGGGAATTTCCTGCGCACGCGCATCTCCTCCTAACGCGAAAAAGAGAAGGGTGACGCCCAATAAGGAGAGCGCGACAATCATGAATCCGCTTACCGCGCCCCCGCGCAATGCACTTTGAAGAGAGGCATTCACTCCATGCTCTGCATTCGCGGCGGTTCGCAAATTAGCCCGAACCGAAATCCACATTCCAATATAACCGGACAATGCGGAAAGGAATGCGCCAAAGATAAAAGAGAGCGAAGTGGTAAACGCTTCATGGGGTTTTCCCCATACGGTGTACCCCACAAAAATAATGACCGCCACGGCCGCGGTGATAATAGCAATGGTTTGGTATTGCCGTTTGAGAAAAGCATTCGCCCCTTCTTCAATGGCTTTGGCAATCTCCTGCATCTTTTCAGAACCCTTGGGGAGAGCCAGCACTTCGCGTGCGAGCAAAACGGCATAGGCCACGGCGCCCAAACTAATAACCAACACCAGCATCAACAAATCCATTTCACCCACTCTCCCTTGGTAGTAAACGTATTTTGCCTCTTTTTACCCAATTAATTTGACTAGACAGACGGGAACGATTTAAAATGCTATCCAGGAACCGGTTGCGCAATTTTGAATATTTTAGGGATGCATAATGGTGGGGGCGTTCAGCACAAATTGCACCACGACAAACACAACGAACAATCCAATTAATGCAATTCCATCCCGCCGCGTGAGGCGTTTCCCATCATCCAAAAAAGTGGTCAATAGAAGGGCGGCAAATCCCATGATGAGCGTGGATATGCCAATGATGCCCAGGTCGATAGGAAAAGGGGCAATCATCGCCATGACCCCAATCGACAATGTTGCGTCAATGGCGACGTTCCCCAGAATGTCCGCCAATCCCACGGATTTATGACGAGACAATACCGCTTGGATGGAAAACGTCAATTCGGGAAGGGCCGCGCCGATGGAGATAATGAACAATCCCGCAAAAATTTCCGGGATCCCCAGAATGTGGGATAAGTCCACGGAGGATTCCACCACAAAACGGGAGGCGAAATAGATGATGACCATCATCGCGGCAAACTTTCCCATGGGAAGGGCAATCTGCTCCAAACGGAATCCACTCCCCTCTTCACGCAGACGATTCTGACTAATCATCCAGGCAAAATACCCAATGCACGCCCCCACGAGAATGGCTCCATCCAAAAAGTTGAGGGACCCATCGAGCATGAGCGCGAGCGGAAGGCCAATCGCCGCGAGAAATGGAAAAGTAGCCAGGCGATGCTTTCCCCCGGCGGGAATATCTTTTCCCAAAATGACAATAATCCCAATCACCAGGGTCAAGTCCACAATGTTATTTCCGATGAGGGTGCCAATCCCCACGTCCGGAACCCCTTCCAGGGCCGCATTCACTCCCACGAAAAACTCGGGGAGGATGGAGACGAATCCCGCTAAGACGAAGGAAGCGAGAAACTCGGTCACCCGCACGAGACGGGCCACTTCAAGGATGTATTTCACCGCGAGGGAGGCGGCCTTGATGAGAAAGAGCGAGGAAACCACGAAAATAAGCACGCTCGCGATCCACTCGGCCATAATCCCCGAGGGACGGAAACCCTTCTTATAAGGCTAATTGGGGGTGTAACGAGAATGGAACCCTCGCTTCCCACGCTCACCCGCGTATGCCCGCATCTCTCGCTCTGCAATGGGTGTCCAGGAATGGAAATCCCCTATGTCCAACAATATGCGAATAAAAAAAAGGCCGTGGAACAAACTCTCCAGTATTACCTCGAGGACGTGGAGATGGTGCCGGCAGACTCCCTCCAATTCTACCGAAACAAGTGCGATTACTGGTACGATCCCTCCTCCCAATTAGGGTTTCGGAGCCGGGAGGATTCCTACCAGGCATTTGCTTCTCCCTCCTGCCAGCTCCTCTCTGACAAGGGGCAAAAGGCCTATGTCCAACTTGCATCCCTCCTCCATGCCGCGGGGTTTCCTCCCTATTCGTTGATGGGCCGATCCGGATACCTGCGCTATGTAGTATTCAGGGAGAGCAAGACGGACGGACACCTCGTAATCGGGCTCTACACCTTCACCCTCGACCATTCTCCCCAAATGGAAACCATCGCCCAATCCATGATAGATGGATCCTACGCCGATGGGGTGGTGTGGATCCATTCCCCCCAATTCAACGACACCACAGACGGAATCATTCACCAGGCATGGGGGGAGACCCTCCTCACGGAGAAAATGAACGGGATCCCCTACACGTATGACTTCCGCTGTTTCTTCCAGACGAATCCACGCATGGCCGAAAAGGTCCAAACCCATGTAACCGGTCTCGTGGCCCCTCAATCCACGGTCCTGGACCTCTATTGCGGCGTGGGATTGTTTTCCATCCCCCTCCTCATGAAGGGTCATTGGGTCAAAGGAATCGAATTGAGTGCAGAATCCATTCTCTATGCACGAAAAAACGCCCACGGGCTTGGAATGAATGATGATTCATTCTCCTTCGAAACGGGCGACGTCCCCAAAAAAATACAGGAATTGGAGAAGGCGAATGAAAAATTCTCCACCATCCTTCTTGATCCCCCCCGATCGGGATTAAGCAAAAAGATATGGCGACGCATCCTGCGATTGGGCCCCGCGCAAATCATTTATGTCTCGTGCAACCTCACCGCGCTCCAACGGGACTTGGAGTGGCTGGAGGAATACTGCACCTTCACCATTTCCTCCGCCCGCGCTTTCGATCTGTTCCCGCATACGAATCACGTGGAAACCGTCGTGGATATCCACATCGACTCCATCAAGGAATACCCGAAAGGGGGATTCTAGTTCAGGGCACTCTGATTCCATTCTCAAATGCTATTTCCCGTTCTACAGTTTCATCAGCGCCGCATCCAATCCATCGAGACTGGTGAGCTTCGCCTGCCCCACGCTCTCACTCCCGCCCCCGCTTCCCTTGACGAAGGAAAGGATGTGCTGG
>JBBSWQ010000064.1:1484-3719 GCA_038046225.1 archaeon | reverse complement strand
GTGAACCGGGCCTTGTTTTCGGGAATGGATAAGTCGATCTGGATGAATCCACCCCCCACGAGCAATTGGAGGATAATCGATGCCAGGACGATGGGACCTATTCCCACGGTGATGAGGGAACCAATGTCTGATGCGAGAATGGTTTGGAGGGCCTCGACTTGCTGGATTGAGCTCCCTGTGAGTCCGATGAGCTCAATTTGTCCCATGACGAAAAATAGGATGAGGGCGATGGCCGAATAGATGATTCGGGTCATCAAGGGAGGGCTGACTTCGGGCCGGCGTACTTCCGGCAATAGCTTGAGGATGGGGTCCAGTTTGGCGAAGACGTCCACCATTACGGACCGCCGTCCCCGGCCGATGGGTCCGCGACTTTCGTCTCGCCACCTTTCGTGTTGGGTCCTTCTTCTATTTCACCGTCGGATTCTTCGATTTTCTGCCGAGCTTTTTCCGTGACCATGATTCGTTTGATGCGCAAATCGGATGGGGCGGTTCCGCTTCCCAGTATCTTTCCGATGCCCACTTTTTTCCCGTCGAGAATCCACATTCCGTCGGTTTGGATGACTTTTCCTTTCCGTATCCACTCCGCGAGGTGCTCGGACACTTGTTCGAGGTTGAGGGCTTTTCCCTGCGGCGCGGCGTGCTGGCGGTTCTTTATTCCAAATGTCATGTAATATTTGGAGAACTTGTGCTTGTGGCTCCCGGCCCTTCCGCGTCCACCGCGGTTTCCGGATCCTCTCCTGTTTTTCGTATCCCCGTGTCCGTGCGTGCGTTCTCCGAGTTGTTTCAGGCGTGTGGTTTTTCTTTTTCGTACGACCATGTTCCCACCTTTTTTACATCATTGCGCCCAGCAATTCGTCCATTCCATTTGGATGGTAGCCGAGCGGTCCTTTTAATGCGACTGGTTTTTTGATGCCTATTTTTCCGTATCCTTTTCGTGGGGAGTTCAATCGGAATACGGGCTTGATTCCTACCTTTTTGAGCGTAGTTTTCTTTCCCTCTAATGCGTGCGCGAGCTCCGTGAAGGAGGATAGGTGGTGCTCCTTGAGTATTTTCTCCGTGATGGGTTGGTCCCCTTCCATTCGTCCTCGTTTCTGGAGGAGCTTGCCCAGCATCTCGGGGGATACTTTCCCGTAGGCGGTGTAATCCTGCACTTTCTTGAGGGCCATATCATTGGCTTCCAATGGGATAAGGACGCAGTGGTTCTTTCGGTCCAGGTTGAGGGTCTCCAGGGCTCTCCGGATTTCCGGTCGGACGTTTTTGAGGCCGCGGATGCGGATGAGGATAATCATGCGGTGTGTCCTCCGCGCAACTTTCCAAGTTTACGTGCCATGTCGGGGGACATTCGCACCTGGTTTAATCGTTCCAATGCATTGTAGGCCGCCCGCACGTAGTTGAGTTTCGTGTCCGAGCTTCCGGTGGTTCGTCCCCATACGTCAGTGATGCCGGCGAACCGGAATACGTCCTGGATGTGTTTTCCCACCACGAGTCCCGTGCCGTTGGGCGCCGGGCTCAGGGTGACGCGGACCGATCCACATTTTCCGGTAATCTTGAAGGGGACGCTCCGCGTGGTGTCGGAGAAGTCCTGCCAGCTTCCGCTGCCGGAGCGCACGGGCATGAGTTTCAATCGTGCATCCCTGGAGGCTTTTCGGATGGCCCCGAATCGTTCTTTGTCGGACCCTAATCCGAGTCCGATGTAGTTCTTTCCATCGCCCACCAGGACGTAGGCCGAGAAGTTGAAGCTTCGTCCGGCGGCCCGAACATAGGCGGTCTTTCGCGTGTCAATCATCTTTTCATTGAGATCCGGCACCAGCGTGTCGATGATTTCGGATTCAAGCACGGGGAGGTTGCGGTTCCATAGTTCTTCCATGGAGGTGATGTCCCCTTTCTGGACTTGTTTTCCTGCTTCCGTGCGGGGATTCCAGTTGTTGAGGAGGTTTTGTCTATCTCGCTGTTCCGCGCTCATGGGGGCCGATGCCTGCATTTCCTTGAGCTGTTCGTCCGTCATTGTTTCTTTGCGTATCGCTGTCAGGTCGCGTCGGGGTCCGCCTCTTGCGCTAAATCCTCCACGTCCGCCGCGTGAATCGCCTCGTCCCCCGGATCCGCCTCTTCCTCCGAATCCTCCGCGTCCGCCCCCGCCTCCGCGTCCGCGTCCTCCCGTCTGGGGTTTTCGGGAAGGCATTTTCCGTGCGCCCGGCCGTCCGCCGGAAATCGCGTCTGCAACTTTCACAATAATAC
>JBBSWQ010000064.1:0-1474 GCA_038046225.1 archaeon | reverse complement strand
CGTCCGCTGCCGCGGGATCCTTTGGGTTTTGCTTCACTCATTCGTTACCGCCCTCCAGGATGGCCTTCTTGGCATTCTCGACGTTTTTAGAGAACTCGGCCGGGTTGATCTTTTTGGTTGAATAGGAGGAGAATTGGACCTTGTGTGCCTGGGCGTGCGTCCCCTTGGCATAGGCCTCCACATGTTTTCCGTGCAATCGTTCCTCTTTCGGGAGCGCTCCCGCGTCCACGTGGACGTTGACTCCGGCGTCCTGGATTCCTTTTACGGCCGCGAAGAGTCGGGTTCCCAGGATGGCGGGTTGTACCCCTAAATCCACGATTACGGATTCGGCTTTTCCTTTCATTCGGGTCCCGGCAAGGAGTCCCGTGAGGTAGGCGGCGGGGAGGTTTCCTCCGTGTCCGTCGTAATGGTAGTGGGCCAATTCTTTCGTGTGGGCGGCTGCCATGATGGAGTCTTTTCCTTTTTCCGTGTGGACGAATTGCACGCCCAGGTTGTTGGTGGATTTTCGTATCACGGCGCGGGGCTTTCCGCTCTTCATGAAGGCCATGCGTTTAACGTAATTGGTTCTCCCTTCCGCACGTCGCCGGAATGGGGTCCTGAATGTGTTGGTCTTGCTCATGCGGTGCCCCCCTCAATGGTTTGTTGCAGGTGTTTGGTCCCGCGGAAGTGGTTCCCTTTGATCTGCTTGTAGAGCGTGCGGTAATTTCCCTTGAGGGTGCCGGCTTTCTGGTGTCCTCGGAGGGTCTTGCGGAGTGCGCGAACGCGGCTGATCCATTGTTCGCGGGGCTTGGATCGTGCTTTTTTGGTTCCCGTGCGCTTTCCTTTTCCTGATTTTCGTCCCAACCTTTTCTTGGCATGGAGGATTCGGGCGGCTCCGCGGGAGTGTTGAGCGTCTTGTCTCTTCCGCACGATGCGTTGGGCGATGAGTCCGCGGATGTCATCCCTCGTCATGGCTTCCGCGGCCTTGGCGAGTTGGGCGGAGTCTATCCAGACCTTTGATTCTCCGACTCCGAGAATGTCGGCGGCCATCCGTTTGATCTTGCGTGGATTCATTGGTTCATCTTTCCTTTTGTTTCTCAGTTCAGCACGTGGATTTTTTTCTCGTTTGCGTATTTGATGAGTTCTATTTTTTTCTTCCGGCCGATGGTTCCGGATATTCGGGCGGCGTGCATGGGTTGTATTCCCTCGAGATCCTTGCGCGTGAATACCATGACTTCGCGGTACCCGGAGGGGTGGATCCCTCGGATGGATTTGGGGGAGCGGTATCCCGCATCCACAACGGCTCCGTCGTCTCGGCGCTGCTGCATGTCTTCCCCTCGGGGTTTTCTCCATTTGTCGTATTTGGGGTTTTTCCGGGTGCGGAGATTCTTTTTCCCGAATCGTCCCCAAAAAACGGGTTTCCATTTGGCAAAAATATCTTCTTGGGCCTCTTTGGCTTTCTTATCTTTCGTTATCTTTTCTTTCTTGACCCAAA
>JBBSWQ010000063.1:0-6907 GCA_038046225.1 archaeon | reverse complement strand
GGATAGGATAAATGGCTGCAAATTTCCGGGCCTGATCCAGACCATACACGTACAGACGATACCATTTGGACACCCCGTCCCATGATTCGTATTTTCTGGAAACGATCCCGTCGATCAACAAGGCATGACGAAAGAAATCGATATAGTGCTCGTTGGCATTCGTGAAGACCAGGGCATTATTCGCCGCATCCACATACCCTTCCGCATCGAAGAAACCCGCCACGAACGAACGCAAATCGCTCAAATAATGGGAATTGGACATGGAAGGAGACTGCCGGCTCCCCGAGGGCATGTCCAGAAAGGCCACCGCCTGCCTCGCGCGCTCGAATCCGCTGATATGCGCCTCATAACACTGCTTCTCCGGACGGAAATCCACGGTCCGAACATGCGCATCCTCCAATTTCTCCTTCATGAAACGAACGAAACGAGGAATTGTCTCCGGTTCTTCAGTGTAGAGACTGATGGACCCATCGTTGCATTCATAGGATCGGCTATTCTTTTCTCGAACACGATGACGCAGGGTGATATTGCCATCCCCGTGCAGCATGCCGCTCCAATACTCCACCAATGCATCCCCGGTGGAAAAATCCCGCTCGAGACGGGAAGGGGTGGCGATGAGATTTCCTTCCACCAATGCGTGGGCTTCTACCTTGGAGAGAACCGAATCATATCCGTAGAAAGGATGATTCCCCGTGCACGTAATCCTGCTCCCTGAAGCTAGACGGATATGATAGACGAGCCCCTCATAGGGACGGCGACGCGCTTGAATGATGGGAGAAGGGACCACCTTCCCATTCCGATCAATGGAATTGACCACGTGCTCGCGGACCGGACATACATCCCAATCGCCTTCTTTCCAAGAATCCCCTTTCCCCATCCAGGAATCAACGAGCGGACCAATCTCATGCACCCCACTCGTGAGCGCCACCTTCGTGTCCGGGGTCAAACAGCCATCATGTCCCGTGTTCATGGCCGTGAAAAGGGAGAACGCTTCATCGTGACGAACTTCCCCCACAATGATTCGATCCGGACGCATCCGGAGACTGTTCTTGGTCAAAATATCCAGGGTAATCTCGCCCTTCCCTTCCAGTCCGGGAGGACGACCCTCCAAACGGATCCAGTGGCGGAGGGGAAGATTCAACTCGGATGTGTCCTCGATGGAAATGACTCGCTCATTGGCACGGATGAAAGAACACAACACATTCAACAAGGTGGTCTTTCCCGAACTCGTTCCCCCCGAAATGAGGATGTTGGCGGGCTGCGTATTCAACCCATCCACGCACAACCAGAGGAAGGCCGCTACTTCGGAGGAAATAGTCTTGTATTTCACGAGATCGACGATGGAATAGGGATCTGAACGGAACTTACGAATAGTAAGTGTGGAGCCCGAGACGGAAGCGGGGGGAATCGTCGCATTCACGCGAGAGCCATCCGGGAGGCGGGCATCCAGGAGGGGAGAAGAGATATCCACGCGCCGACCAATCTCACGCGCAATCCGATTAATGAGATCCTGAATCTCATTGTCAGAAGAAAACTCCACGTTCGTGATCATCATGTCATACTTTCGATGAAAGACAAAGACCGGGACGCCGGGGCCGATGATCATTATTTCTTCGAGACGATCGTCCTTCACCAGGGCATCGATGAGACCATACCCCACCATCTCGGAGACCACGGCCTCGGCATAGAAATCATACTTGGATGAAGGGACTTTTAGTTCCGGGGAGGCGCGGAGAATCTCAATGACCTGCTGCGCATAGACATTCCGTTTCTGCTCGGGATCCCGAATCTTGTACGGAGTGATGGAAATGAGGCGGGTCGTGGCCTCCTTGAGAGTGCTGATAATGGAACGCTCCGAGACCGCAGGGCGAGCGACGGGAACCCAGTAATACAACAACGGCTCCCCTTGCACCCGATAAATCTTGGTCTGATTATATTCTTCCAAAACCGTCTTGGGCTTGTCCGCAATCTTGGACTCGAACGTATCCTCGGGTTTATCCGACGAAATATTCTGGAGCTGCTGGACCATACTCGAAAGGGAGGCTTTTCCCATTTTGGAAACCGCCAAAGCTTCCGCGGTGACTGAAGAAGAGGAAGTAGAAAGAGAAGGAGAGGAAGCAGGATCCGTGCGCTGTTCGAGACGAGAC
The DNA here is from genome assembly GCA_038046225.1 of archaeon. GTDB lineage: Archaea > Iainarchaeota > Iainarchaeia > Iainarchaeales > VGJJ01 > VGJJ01. The sequence continues at coordinate 4,760 of JBBSWQ010000063.1, read as the reverse complement.
GCAGGAGGAATAGGAGAAACCAATGAATCGAGAGAAAGCGAAGGAGATGAAGAAGACTTCGGAGATGCCGTAAGGATACCCGAACGAGCCTGGAGGGAGGAAATCTTACGCAGGAGGGAATCCACATCCTCCCCCACAGCCGGAGCGGGAATGTCGGGAGAGGATTTTACAGTAGAAGGAGCGGGACCCGAAAAGGAGGGAGGACTTCCCGACGGAATCGGGGGGGAAACGACTCCCACGGATGGGCGCCGGGGATCCGGAATTGGGGGCATAGACATTCCGCAGAAGCCAAACCGCCTATTTAAAGGAAACCATGGGGAAGAGAAACCTCTGCGGCGAACGGCGGATTTAAAAAGCGCAAACGGATGCTCAGGACGGAAGGGGTGAGGTAGAATGAGGAGAATTTTGTTATTCCGATTAGGAAACCGCGACATGCACCTGCCCAAGTTATTCGGGGCATTCCTTATGATTGGAGCCGCGCTCATGCTCCTCCACAGCCTCACGGGAATGTTTGATTCGTGGGAAAACGTCAAAGCCATCCATTCCTGCCTGGATGCCGTCCACACGCACGCGGCCACCATCCAAGACTGCCAAGTGCAGGCCGATTACGCATTTGACTTATTGCTCCGGGCCAACCAACGACGGATGACCGATCTCCAATTGGTATACGGATTGTTCCCAGGAATCGCCAACGTATTCTTCTGGGTCGGAGGATTCATTGTAGGGATGATTCTTTACCGCTCGTGGAAAATAGGAATACCCATCGAAGAAAACATCCTGGAAACCCGCACTCCTCGATGGAAAGGGAAGAAGAAATAGTACCCCCCTTCACGTCATTCTTCCCTATACGCCATTTTTCTTATCTGTCGGACCCGGGGAATTATCGTTTCGTACCATCCCATCCATTACCCCCCCAAGATGAAAGTTGGATCGTCCGCACACGAAAAGAACGATACTAAAAAAAAAGAATGAATGGGAGAGGGAGTATACTCCCCCCACCCATCCGGCAATACACTACTCTAACACGATCGTTTTCACGGTGGAATCACCTATTTTTCCCCGCTTGACCCCCACGACCAATTGGACATCCGCCTTGGCGGCCGCATCCACGAGACGCTTGGTGATGATACCATCACACACAATCGTGTGAACATTTTTGGCCGCGCCCAGCTTCTCCACCATGTCCCGCACGGGAACAGAAAACAATTCCTTCTGATCCTTGTTGAGGAACTTGGCGATGCGCTTCCCTTTCACTTCGACCAACCATCCCTTATAGGCTGAAATATCTTCGGCCGGAATAATAGGCGCATGACTCTCGATGTGGGGTGTTTCAAACGTCGGAAGGGAATCCCCTCCCCCACTGAAGGATGGGACGGGCGCCTCGCGCACACCCTCTCCAAATTGACGGTGAATGGGAACAGGAGAACGACCCTCGTTCCGATCCCGCATCCCCCCGCGCAACCGGTCCCGGGAACCCTCTCTCATCCCGCGGCGATCTGAAAATGATTCACGCGGACGATCAGAGCGGTAATCCGGAAAGCGTTCCATCCCGCCCCCACTATTTTCCACCGGACGATCCATCCGCGGCTCGGGGGAAAAACGCGGGCCATCCCGAGCAGAATTTTCCCGAGGAGGAAAACGACTCCGCGGACCCTGATGGTCGCGCATCCCGCGGGGACGATCGAATCCCCTCGGACCCATTCCCCGATCGGCTTCTCGAGAAGAGACGCCAATGGATTGGAGGAACTCATCCACCGGAACCCGTCGGCGGAGAGACTGAATGATCTCCTTCTGCTGGAGCTCCTCCACCTCCTTCGCATCCGGCGCAACCGCCACAAATGAGACGTTGGCAATCTGATGGAGCTTGCGCGCATTCAATTCGCCGCCCCGATCCCCATCGACAAACAACACGAGCGGTTTCCTCCGAGAAAGGCCCACGATGTCTTGGGAAATCTTCGAACCGCCCATTCCAATGACATTTTTGATGCCGTGCTTGAGCATATTCACCACATCCGCACGACCCTCGACGACGATCACTTCTTCCGCGGAGTCAATCTCCGGACCCGCGGGCAGGCGATCGCGACCATACTCGACCAGGCTCCCGGCACGAACATCGGAACGAATCTCCTCCGTGAGAGTGTCAATCTCGGGGGACTGCTCCATCTTCAAACGGGAAAGTAATTCCTTGGCGCGCTTGGCAATTTCGGTGCGCTTGTCTCTACGCACATCCTCGATGGACTGGACCACGAATTGGGACTCGCAGGGACCCACTTTATCCACCGTCTCAATGGCCGCGGCGAGAACCGAAGTTTCCGCCATGTCCATGCTGGTAGGGACGAGGATTTCCCCATGCGTATTCCCTCCATCCGGACGGACATTCACCTCAATTCGACCCACGCGACCCTTCTTCTGGAGCTCGCGGAGATCCATCTCTTCTCCCAACAATCCTTCGGATTGCCCGAAGACTGCGCCCACAATATCGGGCTTATCCACCACTCCCTTGATCTGAAAGCGGATCCGAATCATGTATTTGACCGCATCCACATATGTTTTTGCCATAAATTTTTCACACTCTTTTTTTGTTTAATGGAATCCGATTGGATTCGAGCTTTTGTTCAAGGAGTCCTTTTTCGACCCCAATGCGCAACACCTTCCGGGTGCTGGAAACTCCGCGGACGATTTCTACATCCGCACGGAAACGTTTCCGGCATTCTTCCAGGAGTTCGCGGTTGGCTTGCTGATCGTGCGGGGGACTCGTCACGTGGACGTGCCACACTCCCGACCATTCGTCGCGGTGAGAAAAACCAAACTTGGATTTTCGGGGATGAACCCACACTGGTAACAGGGTTGGAGACAATCCCACACACCACACTCGTAAGCGTAAGAGAACAAAAGCCCGAATGAACGGACCTCTACACCTAAAGGGGGCGGACTCTTTATAAACAAACTAACCCCCGGCCGGGAAAAATGACCCCACCCCCCATAAATAGGAGAAAAACCATCCGTGGGGAATATACCTATGACCCACTACAACAAGGGAGCCAATGCCGAGAGGGAACTCCTCCAATCTCTCTACGAAGCAGGATTCGCCGTATGCCGGGCCGCGGGAAGTGGAAAAGGAAAAGACACGATTCCCACCCCCGATGCCATCGCCCTGCGCGGGGGAAAAATATACGCCTTCGAATGCAAGGCATGGAAAGCCGGGAGCCTGCACATCTCCCACCAACAAATGAACGATTTAGAACAATGGAGCGCCCTCGCCGGGGCCGAGCTCGTGATCGCATGGAAAATCCCCCGAAAAGGATGGCGATTCCTGAAAAAAGAACACTTCCACATCAATGAAAAAAGCTATGCCATCAACCTGGAAAATGCCCACAAACACGGAAAGGAAATCGACCATTTCCAGACCCAACCATCCATACATTTCCCGGCGAATTCGCCGCAACCCTTAAAATGAGGACGAGGGAGGAATAGGGTATGCAACCCATCGAACTCACGATTCAAGAACTCGAACAATTGCGGAGCAAACAACCCTCCTACCGGGCCAAAGTCTACCTGGAATGGGCCATCGAGAACCTCAAAAAATTCAACGCCCTCGAAGTGGTTGAGAACGTGGTGAATCGAAGCAAGAAGCAATAAATTTTCAACTAGAAAAAAAACCAATCGACCCTACACCAGCGTACTCACGAACATCGCCGTGACCCCGATGAGGGCCATCACGATGAACACGATGATGGATTCAATGGACAATACTGCGCCGAAATTGAATACGAACATTCCCAGGGCGGCCAATACAAACAATACTCCAATCCCCAACAAGAGGAGGGAGATCATCCGGTTCTGCGTCCCCACGCCCCGAAGCTTCATCTCATCCTGGTCCACCTTGATCTGCTGGACATCCTTCCCCAATTCATTCACACGAACCCGGATGCGCTCCGAGAGATCAGTGAACTTGGCGACCGTATCAATAGTCTGGGACTCGAATCCCTTCCGATCTTGGGAGACCTGCTTCTCGTAGGAAGACAAGTCACTCTTGATTTCCGCCGAGAGATTCTGCTTGACCCCCTGCACGGCGGATTGAGCTTCCGTCTGAATGAACTGATTCAGCCCCTTCTTCTCGGTCTCAATATTCTGCTTGACGATCTTAGAAATCTCATTCTGGAGCAAGGCGAATGTATCCGCTTGGGCCAACAACAACAACCGCTGGGCCTTCTTGGGATCCACTCCCAACTGGGAAAGGGTAGAGAGGACCTTCTCCTCGGACTCGCCCTCCTTCACCATGTTCTGAATAATCTCGATGATGGAGGGCTCATCGTGCACAGGGACAGTGGGATCGGCCATCTCAAATCACTCCATCCTCTTCCGAAGGCAAAATCTCCATCAATCCACCTTTTTCAGCCAACACACGAGTGGGAGTGAATACCCGTATTTTAAATGAGAGGTCCTCGGCCACCGCGGGAGGAGTGAAAACCAACTCGGCATCCGAACACGAACCCGCGGGAATCGTCCAGGGTTCGGGGGGAGGGGAATCGTATCCCTCCGCTGAAAAATCAGCGAGCTCCGCATTCAACGTGAGGGGAAAATCCTCGTAACTGCACCCGGAAACCGCAACAATGACGGGTTCCCCAACGAAACCAATGGTGGGAAAGGAAAACGTGAACGAGACATTCGCATTGTCCACGCGCGCGGATTGGGCCGCCACGGAAATCTGCCGGGTCAAATGATAAGGGGCCGAGGCTTGTAAAGTGTAAGTGCCATTG
>JBBSWQ010000062.1:0-7564 GCA_038046225.1 archaeon | reverse complement strand
GCCATCGAACCCGGGTATTATGGAAAAAAATGGGGAATACGCCTCGAGGACGATGGAATAATCACCCCCCATGGTGGAGTAGAACGATTGAGCCGCGCGCCCAAGCGACTCGTAGAAATATAACCCTGCTCCGCATCAATGAAATAATGCACCTATCCCTACCCCAAGCCAAGGAACGCCTCGACCAGGCCCTGGCACGGAAGGACTTAATCATGCTCGTGGGGGACTGCGAAGTCAACTACCTGGGAAGGGCCGCCAGCAACCTGCCCATGGGATCCCGATTATTGCTCATCAAGGGAGATGGGAGCTTCGCGATCCACCAAAACAGGCTCCTGCGACCCACCAATTATCTCATGAGCCACTCATGGTCCACCACCCTCAACGAGGAAAAAAACACGCTCGTGGTCACCGCGACGAAACGAACCCCCAAAGAGACGCTGATTGTGTCATTGAAGAACGTGGAAATGCTGAACGTCCACACGATGGAGGACAGGGAATCCGACTTCAAGCTGGTGGGGACCGAGAAAGAGCTCAACGACCAATTAATGGGAGACCTGGAAGTATTGGAGAAAGGACTCCGGCCCCTGAAGCAAGAAGACGTGTTACGAAAAGGATTCGTGGATATCCTCGCGGAAGACAGGGATGGGAACCTCGTCATCATCGAATTAAAACGCAAACAAGCAGATTACAACGCGGTCATGCAACTCCAACGGTACGTGAACGAGTTGCGCAAAATAAAGAACAAGAAAGTCAGGGGAATCATCGTCGCCCCCTCCATCGGGAGGCCGGCCCTGGAACTATTGAAAAACAACGGGAACGAATACTATCCATTCGAATTTGATGTGACCCAGCCCAAAGTCACCATCAAGGGCATCGACACTAAACAGCGGACGATATTCCAATCCCTCCAGGAAAACACCAAGGGAAGAGAAAAGGAAAAGAAAAAATGAAAAAAAATTAAAAAGACAGAATGACCAATGAGGTCATTTCTGCCCTTTCAATCCATCATACATCAATGGGATTCCCGTCGCAAGGGCGAGGAGAGCCGAACTGTATAATCCCACCATGTTCGTGAAAAAGAGCAGACCAAACACAATGAACTGCAATATCCCCACGCCGTAATAGAAATGGCTCTTCCAATATTTCCCGGTGAGCACGAAACCGACCCCTTGAACCAATGCCCAAAACGCCCACGGCGAAACCGCGAGAACGGGAACGAGGGAAGAAGGAATCACTTTCAGGAGGAAGAGCCAATGCACGGCCATGCCTAGAATCCCAACACCCAACCATATCCACACGACCTTATTCTTCTGCCACGAAGGAACCCAGGCCATCATGCCCGCAATACCAATAACCGTCAAGAGGCTCCAAAACGGAAGCGGCTGGATCACATCCATCCCAAAGGAAGGAAAATGATACACCCCATACCCCACCAGGCAAATCGCCCCCCACAAAAAAATCGCTTTCGAAATACCATTCATATGAGCACCACTCCTGATAACGGATAATAAACCAACGAGAGCAGGATTTGGCTTAATAATGAACCGGTGAAGGGGAAAAAAAAGGAGTCATTCCCTCTTCTTCCAACCCGCAGAACCACGTCCCACCCATTCATAGGGGGGCCGACCATCGCACATTTAAAAATGAAAGAGGCCTCATGGAGACATGGATTCCAAAAACCTCATCTCCCTCTTCCTATTCATCCTCGTCCTCTCCCCCGCCTCCGGGCTCGCGCAGGAACCACCCGAAGGAATTGGGGACACTCTCTCCACGATGACGACCGGGGCGTATGCCCTCACCTCCGGCTCGAGAGGGTGGTCGAGCATCTACCAACTTCCCCAATCCGAATTCTCGGTGGATGACCTGGACTTCTTCGATGACTCCGCGGACTTCTCGGAAGTCGGATTGTATGCCCTGGGACTTGAAAATCTTCTCAATCCGCAGTATGGAGACATTGGCCTCGGCACGGGAACCGAAGCCGAACTCCTCGCGGCGGCCACGAACACACTTCCATGGGTCTGGACTCCCTCCACGGAAGGATATGGGACCAATCACGGAGGAACCCTCCCGCACAATGGGATCGCCAACGTTCTCGAAAAAGTGATGGGAATCAACGGAACATCCAACGTATGCCAACCCGAACTCAGCATCCCCTTCAACACGTGGGGAGTGCCCAAGGACACGCTTAACAAACAGACATTCGCCACGCTCTCCTCCCTTGCGGGGGCCGGGCACTTATTCCTGACGGCCGCAGAAAGAGATCCCGCATCCGAAGAAAAATACATCAAAATCGCGCGGGGAATCGGAGACATGCTTTTATCCTCCATCGTCACGCCCCAAGAAGAAGGATATGGAATCCACCCCTCCCAACTCATGGATGGGGACGGCATGACGATTCCTGTAGGAATGATGCCGATGCATTTCCTCATCCAATCCAATTCACCCGACACGACCGCATGCACGGATGGAGGAACCATCAAGATGCATGAAAACAGAAAGACATGGATGGCCCAGGCCGCCGTATTCCTGGATGAACTCGCGCGAACCACGGGAGAAGACCGCTATGCGGAAGGATCCGAGACCGTGAGGGAGGGGCTCCTGGCCCTGGCGGAGTGCGACGGAACCTACAAGGATTATACCCGCTGGGAAGGATCTGGGACCAAAAAAATAACCTGCACTCCCGATGATGGGAGCGAGAGCTACACCCCCTACCCTACCAATGTCACGGTAGCGGAGACGAAGGGATTCATCATCGACACGGGAATGATCCTCTACCTCCTCCGGCTCGCGGATCCCGACATCTATGAGACGAACGAACGATTTCGAAACGCGGTGCACTACCTCCTCGACCTCGAAGAGAAAGATGTGGGATCGGGATACCTCACGAATGGGTCGCCTGTACGATATGCGAGCTATTCCATCGACGTGACGATACGGCCGTTTGCCCAAATCCTAATGTCCAACGTCTTCCTCCGCGCATCGTGTATTGAAGACGATGAAGAAATAGAGAAACGCCTCCAGACCCAAGCCTATGAATTAATTCAGGCCGCCGACACCCTCGTGGGGAGCGAACTCGACAGCAAGATTGCCAACGCCATATCCGGGGATGTGGGAACCAATGTGCTGGCCGCATCCATGGCGGCGGACAACTGGAAAATAATCACCGTAGGATGCGCGGACTGCACGGATGGAGATGGGGACGGATTCATTGATGGAGTATGCGCGGGAGACACTCAAAAATACGACTGCAACGACACCGATGCATCCATTCATCCCGGGGCTACCGAGACGTGCAACATGATTGATGACGACTGCGACGGATCCATGGATGAGGATTTCGACGGAGACGGGGATGGCGTATCCATATGCGCCGAGGTCGTGGATTGCAATGATGGCAATGATGAAGTATATCCCGGGGCCGACGAACTCACCGATGACCAGGACAACGATTGTAATGGAAAAGTAGATGATGCGGGATTCTTCGTCAGCGTGCAAACGGACCAAAATGAGGGAATACCCAACATCGACATTTTGGTGGTGGATTATGGGAATCCCTGCGCCAATTCCTTCGCGTCCCCCGCGGACAACATTGAAGAAATCAAACTCCAATGCAGCACGGCTGGAAGCTGCATCACGGATGAGAATGGAGGATGCTTCGTCACCCTCAAGAAGGACGGGAAATACCAAACATTCGCCGGAGTCCAACCGGAAGGAATCACGGGGGAACCGGCCACCTATGCGATTGGAAAGCGAGTGGACATTCTCCTCTTCACGGATGCCAACCAGAGTGGAATCCTCGTGAATGACGGAAACAACATCCCGGAAGGGGGAGCCAACCCCTTCACGAGCAATCCCTACATGCTCTGGGGAGTTATCCTCGGAACGCTCATCATCGGAGGGATCGGCATTGCGTACCTCTACAAGATAGGAAAAATACCTCCTATGGATATCTCCAAATGGACTGGAAATAAGACCCCGCCCGCCTTCCCGAAGGAGAGTGGAAATACGATCCTCGCGAGCGCAGCGATTATGAAGAGCCCCCCGAAGGCCGGGATCAAGCTCCCCAAACTATCCGCTTCCGGCATCGCGGGAAAACTCGTGACGGGAAAACTCCCCACGCCCTCAAAAATAGGAAACTTCCCGCCCAAAAAGAATGAGGGGTTCGAAAAAGGGCGGACCAAAAAAGTGTGGAAGGACGTATAAAAAAAAGAAAAAAATAAAATAAAAAAATGAATGGAAAGGGAAAAAAACTACCGCACCATTGCGGCATTCTTCCCCAATTCTTCCTCAATTCGGAGGAGGCGGTTGTATTTGACCACGCGCTCCATCCGGGAAAGAGAACCAGCTTTGAGGTAATGCGCATTCGCTCCAACGGCCAGGTCGGTGATGAACGTATCATCCGTCTCCCCGGCCCGATCGCTCACCACCAATGTCCACTTGGCCTCGCGTGCCAGGGAAATGGCTTCAAGGGTTTCGGAAACAGTCCCCACTTGGTTGGGTTTGATATCCAATCCATTGCAGGCCTTCAAATCCAACACGCGCTTGATGCGCGAGGGGCTCGAAACCAGGAGATCATCCCCCACAATAGGGTGCGTGCTCCCAATACGGGACATGAGACCCTGGAACCCGGGAATATCATCTTCCGCGAACGGATCCTCAATCATGGAAACAGGATAGTCCGCGACAAGATTAGCATAATAATTCACCATCTGCCGGTGCGTGAGGGGCTTCTCCTCCACGTGATACAATCCCTTCCTCCGGATATGTGAGGCCGCCACGATGAGGCCAAATTTGACCTGCTTCTCATACCCCAATTCCTTGGCGGACTCGAGAATAGTGTCCAGGACCATGCGCACATCTTTGGAAGGGAGAGCGAATCCCCCATTTTCCCCCACGTTCGTGGAACGAACATCAAATTTCTTCCCAATGTGGGAACGAAAGGCCTGGTAAATCTCACTCGTCATCTGCAACGCCTGCTCGGCCGTCCGCGCTTTGGGAATCTCGAGCGAAAACTCCTGGAATGGAAGATCGGACCCCGCGTGCTTCCCCCCATTCACGAACGTGATCATGGGAAAAGGAATCGTGACCCCCTTGGAGGATTTGCTGGAATGGAGAAGATCATGGATGTGCTGATAGAGGGGCTTCTCCTGCATCATACTCCCCAACCGGGCCACCGCCATGGAAGTGGCGATGAGGGCATTGGCCCCTATTTTGGACTTATTGGGGGTGCCATCCAACGCAATAAGGGCCTTGTCAATTTCTCCCTGAGAAAGGGCATTCATTTCCTTGATCTCTGAATGGATGGGACCATTCACGGCCCGAACCGCCTTGAGAACCCCCATTCCCCCAAACGCCTTCTCTTCATCCCTCAAATCATGGGCCTCAAAACGACCCTTGGACACCCCCGCAGGGGCGCTGGCATGGGCTGAAAAGGAACCCGAAATAACCTCCACTTCAATCGTGGGAAGGCCCCGCGAGTCGTAGATGGAACGGGCCCGCACTTTTTCAATGGCAAATGGACTTTTCATGCAAAAAACCCCTCAAAAGGGCATCAATGATAAACAATGGTATCGTATACACGGCAAGATTTAAGAGTGCGTGGCCCACAACCCCCCTCACTCCCCCAAGTGGACGACATCTCCCAATTCCCCATCTTTTTTACGTGGGTTGACGATTAGTTTGAGGGAAGGAACCCCTTTTCCTCCGAACAATTGCTCCGATAAAGTTATGTTGATGAATGCGTCGAGGGGTCCATAATTGGGAACGGGGGCCTTTCCCTCCATAATCTTTTTGAGATCCGAGAATTTCCGAGAGACATACCACAGACCGGAAATCTTTTCCGATGGAGGCTCCCCTCGTGAAGACAGACACCCTTCCACAAACGCAATATCTACCTTGGAAAAACGCCGCGTATAGAAACCATCGGACCAATAATCATGACCCACTAAAACCACTTGGTCGGGAGACACTCCCCCTTTCTCCATCCACTCCATGAGTTTGACCTGCCGGAAATAATCATCGCGGTGATACGGATCCGCACGGCACTGCTCCTCATACCGGGAACGATCCTCGGGGTCGCGGGAAGAAAGATAGTCCTCGTCCACCGCCCAAATACGATCCTCGGAAAAAAAGGAGGAGAGGCCCGTGCCCTCCATCAATGAACGGCAATGCTCCACGGAATGGCCGGTGACCAAAAACGTTTCCAGCCCCGGATTCTTTTTCACATACCTGCGAAGGGCGGAAAGCCAGGACATGACCGAGGCGGGGGGATCGGTATCCTTCCGATCGAGGAGGAGCACCCCTTCAAGGAGAAAAATAATCGCCTTCTTGGGAGGTGAATGAACCACGGGCGAATGGGAAGACATGACGTTCCCAAGGGGAGAAAATGATTTAAGATAGATGAATAAAGTCCCCGCAAACGACCGCTTTAAAACACCTTTTCACGCTAATGAGTGAGTATGTCGGGACCTCGCAAGATGCTCACTCAATCCATGTCCCTGACCAAATGTGCCTTCTGCGGAAAAAAGGCCACCGGAACCAATTCTCTTCAACTTCCCTCCTGCGCCGACCATTTAGTCGTCCCCACGGCCACACCGGAATGCCCCAATTGCGATGCACAAATGAAGCTCATGCAAGGAAAAAATGGTGGATTCTGGCGCTGTGCCCAATTCCCCACCTGCTTCGGAACACGGAACATATTCAAACCCGACGAAGCACCGGATATGCTGTAATTGTCATTGCTTCTTCAACGACAGTACACCTACACGATTTGATTCCACGAATTGGATCATCCTTCCGCACCCGAAAGAATGCAGTGCTAAACCATCGAACGGGAATGAGTAAGCGATATTGGATAAAATATAAAAAACAATGATTAGATTTTCCTCATGATAGGAAACATGTTGACGCCCCCTCAAGGAGATTCATTCTGCCGGGCGTTTCGACTCCCCGTTCAAGGGATCCTCTTCCATTTCCTTGGGAACATCCCCACGCTCCCGGGGACGCAAGGGATTCTGGATGCGTTCCAAGGGATTGGGAATCTTCTCCAACGCCTGCCGAAAACGCTCCCCGCGTGAGAGTTTCTTTTCCGTGTCCATCTCCACCTTCAACTGGATCAGACGATTCTCCAACACGGAATGCCAATGATAAAATTTAGTGACATCCTTGGAGTCCATGAAAAAGGAATGAATATCCGTGATCTGCCCCGCGAACTTATCCTTGAAATCACGGATAAACTCCTGGTATTGGGAAAAATCCGCATGGATGGACTCAATGAGAATGGAATGCATCCGAGGACCATCCCCTTCGCCCGCCAACAACACGGGAGGGGAATCATGGGCCCACTGCAATATCTTCCGGGAAGAACTGGTGGAGGAAGGGCGCATCGTGGTCACGGACCAAAAATTCAACCCCAATTTCCCCAAATTAGGAAGGATGACAAAACGATCAATATACTTATCCTCCATCATTCGAGAACGCAGGCGCGTGATGGTGGGTTGGGACGTTTTAAGTTTGGAGGCCAACTCCCTATCCGACAGGCGGGCATTCTTGGCCAATTCCAACA
>JBBSWQ010000061.1:0-3801 GCA_038046225.1 archaeon | reverse complement strand
TGTCCCCTCCTGCACGACGGAAGAGGATTGCCTCGCGGAATGGAAGAAATCGACCGGCATTCCAGCATTTCATCACCTGCCCGTGAGCGGGAATATTCAGGAGGCCCAGCACCGGATACTTTTGAGCTGGCAGGCGATGCGGGACGCACAGGAGAAACTCGATCACGCACGGGAAGCATGCGAAAAGGGAAGCATTGCCGGGGTTATTCAGCACGGAATTCCGGCAGCGGGAGATGTGCAGGATGCGCTCTATTCTGTCGAGAAGGCGCAATGGAGTGTCCTCGAGGCATTGAATGAATCCGCCCAGCGCGCATCCACTGAGGAATTGACCCGAATCAAGGATACCCGGGCATATGAAAAGTATGCCCGCATACTGGAAATACTACATGATCTCGCGACCGGGAATCCATCGAGTGAATGGGGAAAGGAATGGGGAGAAAATCAGAAATATTATTTGACGATTGGAGAGAGTTTGTCCAACCAACCCGTGCCATCCGCCTCATATGATTGGGAGAAGCTCTTCTCCTGGTATGATACGGGGATTGGAATTGCATACCCCGAGAAGAAGAAGACTATGCTATGGTTCTCCACCCTCTGGAAGGGGGCCCTAACCTCCTTGTCGAAAGGGAAATCGCAGGGTATTGTGGTAGACCTCTTGCAATCTATTCAGGCAGAAGAAATGATGCAGAGTGTAGAAGTATCTGTTTCCCCCACGAACGGTCTGCTAATTGTGGCGGTGACGCTCATCGCGGAATTGGAGAAGGAGTGGACCGCTCTCGAAAATGAGGAGAGGAAAACGATAAGCGATATGAAAGTTTTGGCGCAGGAATTGGAAGAAAAACAACGGGCATTGACTGAGAACGCACAATCCTTCGCGGATGCCATGGAAAGGATGAATCCATATTTCACTGCATATGAAGTGAATGGGGGATGGAAACCGTTCTACATTGAATGGGGGTGGAAGATGCAGTCTCTCTGGGAGGAGGCCGAAATCGATTCGATTGAGAAGACTCTCCCTCTTGGGGAGCGGATCGAACACATTCGTGAGTTAGAGAAACAGATGAAGGAATGGAACGATGCGTTGGAATATCAGGAAGCGTCGAATCAGGATATGGAGGCAAAGTGTCAGGCATTGGCTGAAAAAATGGACCTTATCACCGAGGGAGAGGCAGCCAAAATCACGTGTCAAGGAGTGGATGAAATTATTTCCCACATTTCGCCCGCGGATGGGTCCGAACAATCATGGAAGATTGGATTGGAAGCATGTGTGGAAAAAGTGAATGCAATCCTTACTGCGATGGGCGGGGAAGAACTGAATGCGGAGAAATTTATCGTTGACTTTGGTCACGGGGCCGCCATTCCGGCCTGTCACAGTATGGAATCCGCGCTCGCCCAACAATACGCGGACGATCCACTCAACAAGGAATGGATGGCGAAGCGTGAACAGGTGATGGAAACATGGAGCGCATGGTTGTGGGCCCAGAAATGGCACCCGAATGATTTTCCAAAAGACGATCAATGGACAAAACTAATGGAGAAATGGGGGAGCGAGGGCGGATGGTTATCCCCGCAGGAAGTTGAAAAACAATTACTAGAGATGGATGGAATCCTCGCGAAGATGGGAGAGGCCATGCACGCGGGGTTGCAAAGTAGTATTCATTCCCTTCGATGGAAAATGATGGAAGACGGACAATCGCCCGAAACACCCATCAATGGGTGGAAAGCCATTTTTTTCATACCAAATCCGTTCGGTCAAACGGTCCAATGGCCAGGAGCTGCAGTCATTCCGAAACCCGTCCCTGATTTCGAGCTCGAGGATGGAACCCCAATTGAAGGGGACGAAATCATCATTGAAGCAGTGGATTTTCCCCCCGGAGGAATAGAACTGATGGGAGTTGGGAATGGGAAATGGGCGACCATTCACTCCAAACTCACCATCGACCACGTCACGGGAAACATCGCAGAGGTTAAGGAGGTTCTTTCCATCGAAAGCGCGGTGGATACCGATCTTGCCACGTGGGAGCGCCCCCTCACGAATGGAATAGATGTCGACACCCTGCGTGCAGAGGTGGATGGAAAAACAATTCCTGTCCATATAGAAGGAGACAGCATTCATATCGAGTGGCCGATTCACGCATCCAACGAAGAAATCAATCTACACTATTTCCAAAAAGGAATCGTGGCAATCGATACCGTCCAATTGGAGGATAGCACGGAAGACGACACCGCACTGGAATGGTATTTTCTTTCCGCAAAAAACACACTTGGGATTGAATTTACCACTTCCCTACAGACGGGAATCGCCCCCCCTCCGACGGAAACCTATGCGATTATGGCGATAGACGAAGAGGGAAAAGGAGTGAAACATTCCATCGGAATGCTGGGAGAAATAATTTTGGACGGGATTTCATTTCATCCTTTGGAGAAAAGGGAGATTTCCATTTTAATTTCGCGGGAGAAAGAAGAAGGAAAACCCCACATCCAAGAAACGATGGAAGAAGCACTGAAAGGATGGGTAGATGATGATGATGATGATATGAGTATTGCCGCACTTGCGGAAAAACTATTGGCGGTTGTAAAGAAGAATGGGGATTCGGGAAAGTGGCCGAGTATTGTGGAGGAATTTCTTCAACTGAAAACCAAGGTTGAGGCCGACCGAGGAATAGAGGAATTGAAACCCCTTCCAACCGAACCAATCACAGTCGAAAAAGACAACAGAATTCCAGAGGAAATTGGGATAATCCGCGCATTGATTGAGAGGGTTGGCGTGTTATCGGAAACCTACAAGACGGGGCTCGGCATCTCGTGTACTAAACTTTCAGAAGTAGGATATTATTGTCCAATCGACGAGACCACATTACGAGAATGGAAAACAGAAATGGATCGAGATGTAAAAGGATTGACAAATATGGAGAAGGAGTGGAATGGAGGAAAGACCAACCCTATTCAAGAAGCCAGCGACCGGGAAGAAAGGGAGAAGATGCGGGATCGATGGACCCTGCGCGAATCCACGATCACGCGGGCCACTGAAGAATTGGAGCAGGTGGCGGACGGATTGAGAGAGGAACTACGCCCCCTGATAGAAGGGGACGGTCGCGACAACGTGCAGGAAGCATGGGATAAAATTGAAAAATCGCTGGAGGAAAAAGAATTCGGAAAAGCCACTTTCATTGCACGAAACCTTCGGGACTTCTATTCCTCGGAAAGAAAAGGACTCGAATTTTTCCAGATTCCTCCGGCCGGATACCCGTTGATTGGAATCATTTTAGTGGGGGGTGGTGTCTGGTTCTATCGACGTCAAAAAAGGGATAAGAATACCCCCGTCCCACTAAAACCGCTGCCGGGAAAAGGAAACCGCACTATTCCGTCACGCGCACAAACCGATAATGTCGAATCATCACTCCCGCGCAGGCCAAAGGAATACCGACAAGAACGGACAGGAAGAGCATGACCAAGAAACCATAGGCAGCCGACACCAACAACGGACCGCGAATGGATTCCTCGACCACAGTCGCCCAGAAGAAAGGAGCGAGAAAAAGAAAAATTACCGAAAGGAAGAGGGGAATGAGGGAAAGCATGACCGCGCGACCAAGCCTCCATTCGTCCGACGAAATATAATACGCGAATAGGAAGGAGAACAACCCCATTCCAATAAGACGGAAGGATTCAAAATTCACGAAAAAAAGATAGGCAAAGAGAGCAAATGCCAAGGATATCATCCAATCAGTAGAGCGCATGGATCATTCCTCAATATTCACTGGCAATAAATACAACCCGGCTGGATATTGTGCGCGCAAGATC
>JBBSWQ010000060.1:0-3825 GCA_038046225.1 archaeon | reverse complement strand
CTGTCTCCCGCATCCATTTCATAGGTGCAATGGGGTTTTGGTCAAGCTTTTGGCAAAAGCCAAAAGGTTGGTTTGAATCCTGTCTATCCCTTCAATAAAATTCCAAGAAGGAAAAATTTCCATGTGGATCGTGAAAAAAGATAATCCCCTTCATCATGAGGGATTCGACGCGGAAAAATTCTATGCCCCGATACTCAAGCACATTTCCGATTCTCGGTTGCGGAAGCTCTATTTCGATATTTGGAACGATCCCTTTGCCGCGCTGCAAGAGGGCGATCGCCTTCTCGTGGATGCCCTGGACAAGTGTGCCATCCTCTCCCCCATGTGGGAGGCGGCCCAGCATATCATTGTGGATCTGGAGGAGAATCCCACTCATGAAGGGGAAAAATACGGCGGCCATGGCCTGAATTTTTTCATCGATGCACGAAATCGTATCGAGCACGAGTTGGAAATCCTCAAACGGAATGGGTTCACGGACACGGTGTATGAACGCTACGAGAAACGCTTCCATGAGGAATTGAAGAAGCATCCCTCCCTCAAAGAAATGTTCGATGAAAAGAAGGATGAATAAAAAAAAAATCGTATTTAAAAAAAATGAAAAAGATATGAGGGGTGGGATGGGATTATTTCCCCCCTTTTCCCCCATGAATGGAATTACAGCGAGACCAATACAATTCCCATCGCGATGATTGCGAAGAGGTAATGTCCCGCACTCAAAATGTACCAGTCCATGCTCTTCTTCTCATAGAGCACGCCCATGTAGAGGGTCGTGGCCACGAATCCGAGCCATACCCACACGCTTCCCTGCACCGCATCCGTAATCGTGGATGCTTGAGAAAACGCAAGAATGTGTGCGAATACGTACGCCGTAACACCCGATACGACAAGGGATGAGAGCATGATGCCCATCATCTTATCCTTGTTCTTTCCCATGTCTTTTTCGGTCACTCCCATTATTTTCATCCATTTCTTTCCAAATAGCATGGGGGAATACCATATCATTCCTACGATGAATGCAGCGATGGCCGCCACAATAACCGCGATCATATCGACGTTGACAATCGGTACCATAAACAATATCACTCCTCTCATGTTCCCCCAAACGGACCCCTTTTATAGGGCTTTCCCTCCTGCTTTCGTCCATGGTCGACAAAGCCCTTCTCCGGGAACGCTTCACGCGGGAGTGGGAACGTCATTACAAAGTCGAAGCACTTGTATCGAAGGGATATTCCCGCCGTCCCTGCGAGAAATGCCATCAATTTTTCTGGGCCCTAGATCCCGACCGGAAGGTGTGCGCGGATTCTGATTGTATGGGATACCAATTCATCGGACAGCGGGGGAAGAATTATTCCTATGTGGAAACATGGAAGAAGGTCGCGGAATATTTCACGCAAAATGGACACACGGAGATTAAGCGTTTCCCCGTGGTTTCCCGGTGGAGGGATGATCTGTATTTCACCAATGCCAGCATCATCGATTTCCAACCCTACGTGGTCACGGGACAAGTCGATCCCCCGGCCAATCCCCTCATCGTGCCCCAGCATTGTTTGCGTTTCAATGATGTAGGAAACGTCGGCGTGACGGGACGGCACTACACCGGATTCGTCATGTTCGGACAGCATGCCTTCAACACCCCCTCCACGGGGGATTTCTATTGGAAGGAGGAGGCGTTGGAGCACGATTACCAGTATCTCACCCGCATCATTGGGGTCAAGCCCGAGGACCTGGTTTTCCGTGAGGATGTGTGGGCGGGTGGCGGGACATTTGGCCCCTCCATTGAGTATTTCGCCCAGGGCATTGAATTAGGAAACTGCGTCTTCATGCAGTTTGAGGAATTGGACGATGGGGCCGATCGGGAATTGAAGACCAAGGTTATTGATATGGGTGCGGGATTGGAACGCTTGGCGTGGTATACGACCGGGGCCCCTACCAGTTATGAGACCACCTTTGGGGATGTCATTCGAAACATGAAACGCAGCACCGGGGTCCACTTGGATGAGGATCTTTTCGCCCAATACGCTAAATTTTCAGGATTGTTGAATATGGAAGAGGCCGGCGTCAAGCAGAAACGCATCGATATTGCCTCCCGTTTGGGAATGGAGGAGAAGGCATTGTTCGGGCGCATTGCGTCCCTGCAGGCCTTGTATGCCATGGCGGATCACCTCAAGACCATTTTGTATACGTGCACGGATGGACAGCTTCCCTCCAATGGGGGAGGGGGGTACAATCTCCGCCTCCTCATGCGTAGGGTATTCGGATTCAATTCCGAGTTCGCGTTCAACCTGGATTATTCAAAAATTCTCGAAGATCATGTGAAGGAATTGAAGGGATTTGATGATTCCCTGCCCGAGGGCCTTTCAACCGCCATCCGTGTCGTGGAGGAGGAGAAGAAAAAATTCGATATTCTCCAGGAGAGCGGGAAGAAAAAGATGCAGGTGATGATTGATCGGCTCAAAAAAGAACAGAAGCCCCTCCAGAAGAAGGACATGCTCACATTGTACGAGTCCCATGGCATCCCGTATGAGATGGCCACGGACATCGCCCAGAAGAATGGGATTGTTTCGGAAGAAGTGTTCGACTTCTACGATCAAATCAGCGTGAAGAACGAGAAGAAGAAAGAGAAGAAAGCCGGCCTCGCCCTATCGGCCGAAAATTTCCCTGAAACCAAAACACTGTATTACGATAAACTCTATGAGGATGAATTCGATGCTGTGGTAGTGGGCGTGGAAGGGAACAATATCATTCTCGACCAAACCCTATTCTATCCTGAAGGGGGAGGGCAGGGATTTGATACCGGAACCCTGGATGGGATGGGCGTCAAGAATGTGCAGAAGATTCAGAATCGTATTTTTCACGAGGTCGAGAATCCTGCCCCATTCCAGATTGGAAAAAAAGTGAAAGGAACCATTTCCCGTGAGCGGAGGGCCAACCTCATGCACAATCACACCGCCACGCACCTCCTGAATGCGATGTGCCGGAAAGTATTAGGTCCTCACATCTGGCAGGCGGGTGCCCAGAAGTCCCCGGACAAAGCCCACTTGGATGTGACGCATTATAGGAAAATAACCGATGCAGAGATGCGCGAGATTGAGGGGTTGGTGGAAGCGCACGTGCAGAAAAAAATACCCGTGCAAAAATTCACCGTTCCCCGCACGGAGGCCGAGCAGAAATACGGCTTCCGCATTTACCAAGGGGGATTTGTTCCTGGAAAGGAATTACGATTGGTGCAAATAGGAGGAAATGGGGTCGAACAAATTGATATTCAGGCCTGTGGGGGGACGCATATTAATAATACGGAAGAGATTGGTTTCTTCAAGGTGATGAAAGTGGAATCCATTCAGGATGGGATTGAGCGTATCACGTTTTCCACGGGACCGCCCGCGTTGAAGTGGGTGCAGGAGCGCGAGGACAAGCTGAAGCGCATCATTGGAATATTGAATACGACCGAACAGGATCTCGAAAAGGCTGCCCAGAACCTCATGGATGATTACAAGGGCGCACGGAAGAAAGTAGAGCAATTGGAAGAATACTATTTGTCTGGCATCGCGGATGAGTTGAAGGCGAGGGCCAAAGGGAGCCGGATCGTGGAAGTCATCCAGGATATCGAACCGGGCCCCCTCCAGAAATTGGGACAGCTCCTCGTGAATAGGGACCCTACCCTTTCTGTGGTGCTGGTGTCCAAGTCCGCGTTGACGCTGATTGTCATGCGGGGCTCGGCGAGCACGTTCAATGCAAAGACCGCAATCCAGCACATCCTTTCCTTCGTCAAGGGAAGCGGCGGCGGGAGTGAGAGCGGGGGGCAGGCGAAACTCACCAGCCTCGATG
>JBBSWQ010000059.1:0-1424 GCA_038046225.1 archaeon | reverse complement strand
TGTGGGAGTGTACATGGGGCCCGAATTCGTGGAAGTCGAAACCATCCCCGCCGGATCCATCGGGGCTATCGTGGGGTTGCGCGAAGCGTACGCCGGACAAACGGTGTCCGAGGGAGAGATCAAGGAATTCGAATCCTTCAAGACGAATGTGGAGCCGGTCATCACGGTCTCGATTGAGGCCAAGCAGACCAAGGATTTGCCCAAGCTCATTGAGGTCATCCGCCAGCTGACGAAGGAAGATCCTAATCTCCGCGCCTCCATCAACCAAATAACGGGAGAACATCTCCTATCAGGGATGGGAGAATTGCATTTAGAGATCAACCAATACCGAATCGAAAAGACGCACGGGGTGGGAATCACGGTGTCTCCCCCGATCGTGGTGTACCATGAGACCATCCAGGAAGAATCCCAAGAATTGGAAGGGAAATCCCCCAACAAGCACAACCGATTATTGCTGAAGGTCGAGCCCATTCCCGCCGAGATGCAATTGAAACTGATGGACAACAAGGTCCGGGGAAAAGTAAAGCCCAAGGACAAGGAATGGATCGAAAAATTCGTCAACGTGGGAATGGACACCGACGAAGCGAAGAAAGTATGGGCCATTGAAAACTACAACCTATTAGTGGACGGAACCAAAGGAATACAGGCCCTCCACGAAATACGCGAACTGGTGATTCAAGGATTCCAAGAAGCCTGCAAGCAGGGACCCCTCGCCAAGGAAGAAGTGCACGGAATCAAAGTCACGCTCGTGGATGCCAAACTACACGAGGATGCGATTCATCGCGGCCCCTCGCAGATCATCCCCGTCGTGTCGCGGACCATATACGCGTGTATGCTCTCCGCGAAGGCCGTGTTGGAGGAACCCAAGCAGCTCCTCACGATCACGACCCCGGAAGCATACATGGGAGCGGTTTCCCGTGAACTCCAGCAGCGACGGACGCAGATCACGGAGATCAAGAACGAAGGGGATGCCACCATCATCATCGGCCTGGCTCCCGTGAAAGAATTGATTGGATTCTCCCAAGCCATCCGGGGAGCCGCGCAAGGGCGCGTCATCTGGACGGCGGAGTATCACGGATACGAGATTCTCCCTCCTGAACTCCAAAAGAAGACCGTTGAAGAGGTGCGCAAGCGGAAGGGAATGGACCCCGAAGTCAAGCACTACAGCTTCTTCCTGGAATAACTGCGGATCAACCCCGCAGTTTTTTTTAACCTCTTTCAAGCGTCGCCACAGCCATCACATGCGAGTTTCTGAATCACTCTTTTGGCGCGCCCTTATTTCTTTTAGGTTTTAGATTTCGAGCGCGGGCAATAATTACTTTTTCAGAAGAACGTCGAATTCTTGCTAATCCCGGAGCTGGGGGGCGCCTGGTGGTGTAATAGTAATATCCCTTGCCCGGTACGTGGCGAAATAAGAGATTAAT
>JBBSWQ010000058.1:0-23084 GCA_038046225.1 archaeon | reverse complement strand
TTATCTTGCAGAAAGTCAAGCGAGATTCGGAAACATTTCTGGGTGAGAAAATAACCCAAGCGGTCATCACCGTGCCCGCATATTTTGATGACAACCAGCGTCAGGCCACGAAGGACGCAGGGAAAATTGCCGGGCTGGACGTGATTCGCATCGTGAACGAGCCCACTGCGGCCTCGCTCGCGTACGGACTGGACAAGAAAGGAGGGGAAAAGAAAATTCTGGTCTTCGATTTGGGGGGAGGGACGCTCGACGTCACGGTCATGGAATTCGGCGACGGCGTATTCGAAGTCAAATCCACGTCCGGGGACACCCAATTAGGGGGAACGGACATGGATCAAATCGTAATCCAGTGGATTGTTTCGGAATACCAACGCACGGACCGGGTGGACCTCTCCAAAGATAAGGTCGCCATGCAGCGCGTACGCGAATCCGCCGAAAAGGCAAAGATCGAACTCTCCACCACGCTCGAGACGGAAATCAATCTCCCCTACATCACCGCGGATGAGGGAGGGCCCAAGCACCTGGTGATGAAGCTCAACCGGGCCAAGCTCGAAGAACTCGTAGGTCCTATCGTGAAACGCTGTGAGAAGCCCGTGAACCAGGCCCTGGCGGATGCCAAATTGCTGCCAGCGGATATATCCCGCATCATCATGGTGGGGGGACCCACCCGGATGCCTATCGTCCAATCATTCGTGGACAAGATACTGGGGACGAAAACGGAGCACGGGGTCGATCCCATGGAATGCGTCGCGATGGGCGCCGCCGTGCAAGCAGGAGTATTGAGCGGAGAGATCAAGGACGTCCTCCTCCTCGATGTCACGCCCCTCAGTCTAGGAATTGAAACCCTGGGAGGGGTCATGACCAAGCTGGTGGAACGCAACACCACGGTTCCCCACAAGAAGAGCCAGACATTCTCCACGGCTGCTGATAATCAACCGGCGGTTGAAATCAAAGTGTATCAAGGAGAACGACCCATGGCTGGGGACAACAAGCTCCTCGGGACATTCGTTCTGCAAGGGATTCCTCCCGCGCCGAGGGGAGTGCCCCAAGTGGAAGTAACATTCGACCTGGATGCCAACGGCATACTCCATGTCTCCGCCAAAGACTTGGGGACGGGAAAGGAACAACGCATCCAGATCATGGCCGCCAATAAACTGGATGAAAAAGAAGTGGAACGCATGCGGAAACAAGCCGACGACTTCGCCGAGGCCGATAAGCAGCGCAAAGAAGAAGTGGAAACCGTCAATCAGGCCGACCAGACGGTGTACCAGACCGAAAAGATGATGGAGGAAAACAAGGAAAAAATCTCCGCTCCCACCAAGCAGAAAATTGAAGGAGGATTGAAAGAATTGAAGGACATGCTCGGGCAAGAACCCAAGCCTGTCGCTAAACTCAAGTCCGCGCTGGAGCAATTCAACAAGGACCTCATGACCATCGGACAAGAAATATACCAGAAGGGGGGGAATTCCCCCGCACAGGAAAGCCCAGGAGGAACCCATGAAACCCACGAACAACCCACTGACGCCGTGGACGCGGATTACACCGTACACGACGAAGACAAAGACAAAAAATAACATTCCAAAGGAACGCCGGCCGTACGAGGCGGCCTAGCATTCCCTTAAATCCACTCCTCCCCTCCCCCTCCTTGAGCTGATACGCATGGCCGGAAAGGACTATTATGGCATTTTAGGAGTCAGCCGCACCGCCTCTGAGGACGAAATCAAGTCCGCCTACAAAAAACTCGCCAAACAATGGCACCCGGACGTGAACACGTCCCCCAACGCCAGCGAAAAATTCAAAGAAATCAACGAGGCCTATTCCGCGCTATCCGATTCCCAAAAACGACAAACCTATGACCAATTTGGCAGCGAAGGAGTGAACCAGGGATTCTCCGGCGGTGGATATGGGAACATGGGAGGATTCGATTTCTCCGATTTCTTCTCCGGCGGGAGCGGTGGATTCGGGAACATGGATGAGCTCCTCCGCCAAGCCTTTGGAGGGGAATTCCGCACCGAGGGGGGAAGGCGATCCACGCAACCCTTGCATATCCGCACAGACATTGAGATGGATTTCGAAGAGGCCGCATTCGGAACCACGAAAACGATACGCGTGCACCGGAATGGGGAATGCCCCTCCTGCCAGGGAACCGGAAGCGCGACCAAGAAGAAAGAGACCTGCCCCTCCTGCAAAGGAAGAGGCATGCAAACCCACACGCGAAGGACCCCCTTCGGAATGTTCCAAACCACGGGGCCCTGCTCCACGTGCGGGGGAACCGGTCAGACGGTGGGAGATCCGTGCACGAAATGCAGGGGGAAAGGAATCATCCCCGAAGAAACATCCATCGAAGTCACCATCCCTGCGGGAGTGGACACGGGAAACCACCTCCGGATACCCAAACAAGGACATTTTGCGGAAGGAAAGCGAGGCGATGTGCACGTGGTGCTCCATGTCCGACCCCACCCCCAATTCAAGCGGGACGGATATGATATCTATCTCGAACAACCCATCCCCTACGCCGATGCCGTATTAGGAGGGGATGTCGAAGTGCCCATTCTGGGAAAAAAGACCGCCACCCTTCATATTCCGCCCCACACGCGACCGGGAACGGTGTTCCGACTCAAGGGAAACGGAATCCGAGTATTGAATGAAAACGGCCACGGGGACCAATACGTGAAAGTCGAGATCGCTATCCCTGAAAAAGTGAGCCCGGAAGAACGGGACTTCCTCGAACGCATGCGCACACCCTCCTCTCCCCCGCACGGGGAAAAGGCCAAAAAGGGACGAAAGAAAGGATTGTTTGGGATATAGCCCCCTTTTTTCCCCCGACCCGGATTCAGGGTTTTAATTCCATCGCCCCGAACTCATCCCTATGATGCCCCTGGAATCCAAACACTGGGACAAGGCCTTCGAGAACCCCATCCTGGAAAAGTGGAAACACGAACACGCCTACGCATTCACGGAAGATGCGGCCCACCTGCCCGTATTCTCCATTGACACCCCTCCCCCGTATGTGAATGCCCCCATTCACATGGGACACGCGTCCACGTACACGCTCATGGACTTTTTCGCGCGCTACAAACGAATGACCGGACACCGGGTCCTATTTCCATTAGGGATGGACCGGAACGGCCTCCCCATCGAAACCGCGGCTGAAAAGAGATTCAAGGTCCGGCTGCACGAAGTGGAGAGGGAAAAATTCCTGGAGATGTGCAAGACGGTATTGAACGAGAGCAGCGGGACCTCCATCCACTCGTTCTACCGACTGGGCCACAGTTATACCTCATGGAAAACCGGTCCGAGAATCGGGGACATGTACGAAACCGACAGCGCGGAATATCGAACTCTCACGCAAGACACGTTCATCGACCTCTGGAACAAGGGATTGGTGTATGAGGACACGCGGCTCAACAATTATTGCCCGGGATGCCGAACCACCTTAAGCGATTCGGAAATCGTCCGCGGGGAGAAAGAAACGTTTCTCCACCACATCGTATTCACGGAAACCCAAAAGGGGGAACGACTCACCATCGCGACGACGAGGCCGGAACTCCTGTGCACGGCCGCCATCATCCTGTTCAATCCCACGGATCAACGATACACGCACCTCGAAGGAAAAAAGGCCCGCGTTCCATTATACGATTTCGAGATTCCCATCATCTCCCACCCGATGGCCGATCCATTCTTCGGGACGGGATTGGTATACATGTCACGGTCCGCCGGGGACACGGATGCCATCCGCTTTCTCATCGAGATGGGGATTGAATCCCAATCCTGCATTGACGAAACCGGACACCTCACCCAGGTCGCGGGATTCTTGAAGGGAATGAAGACCAAGGAAGGAAGAGAGGCCATTGCGGCGATGATGAAAGAGAAAGGACTCCTCATTCAGCAAGAAAAGATCATGCATTCCGTGCCCTTATGCGAACGGAGCAAGGACACCATCGAATTCATCTCAATGCCCGAATGGTATGTGAAGCAGACGCACGTCAAGAAAGAACTCCTCGCCATCGCCGCCGAAATGGAATTCCACTCCCCCGAATCGAGGCAGATTCTCGTGGACTGGATCAAGAACGTAAAAATAGACTGGCCCATCTCGCGGAGGCGATACTACGGGACGGAAATACCCATTTGGTATTGTGGAAAATGCCGCCACCCCTATGTTCCGCCCAAGGGAACGTATCACCAGCCCTGGAAGGAAAAGTGTCCTGCATCCAAATGTGAAAAATGTGGCCACCTTGAATTCATCGGAGAAACCCGAGTCCTCGACACGTGGTTCGATTCCTCCAACTCAGCGGCCTACATCCTTGGAAAAGGCAGGAATGACGCATTCTTCGAGGCCCACCAGCCATGCACCCTGCGTCCGCAAGGGAAAGAGATCATCCGGACGTGGCTGTATTACTCCTTGCTTAAGCACTATTTGCTGCACGAGAAACGATTGTTCAATCACGCATGGATCAATTACCACATCCTGGACGAGAAAGGAATCAAGATGTCCAAGTCATTGGGAAACATCATCAATCCCGTGGACGTGCTGGACCAATATGGGGCGGAACCTTTTCGGTTATGGATCGCCCTGGAAGGAAACCTATCGACTACCGACTTGTCCTGCAGTTTTGCACGCATCGAAGGGGCAGGAAAGACCCTCACCAAATTCTGGAACGTCGCCCGATTCGTGGGAGGGTTTGCTCGTCCAGAAACGAAACCCGTACTCCAGCCGCTGGACCACTGGATCCTGGGCGAAATGAATCGAGTCGTTGAACGATGCAGGGGGGGATTCGAACACTACGATTACCACACTCCCTCTTCCGCATTACGAAACTTCCTCTGGGAAACATTCGCCTCCCACTACCTCGAATTGGCCAAGAACCGGGCCTATAACGAAGGGAATGAGTTCTCCCCCGAGGCGAGCGCCGCGGCCCGATGGACCCTTCATCACATTTTAGACACCCTCCTCCTCGCCTTCGCTCCCATCTTGCCCCTATTCACGCATTACGTGTATGCGTCCCGGCACGAAAAAGAAGTGCACGCGGAACCCTACCCCATCTCCCACGGATTTCCCCCCGTCGATTTCACGGGAGACGAATTGATGGCCCTGAACTCGCTCATCTGGAAGGCCAAGCGAGAGAGCGGGGGACACCTCAAGACGCCCCTGAAGACCGCCATACTCCCAACGGCATTCGCCTCCATCGAACACGACCTGAAGGCCGCCCATTCCATCCAAACCCTTTCCTGGGGGGAAGGGCCCAAACTAGAACTTTAAATAATACCACCCGCCTACGTGCCCCATGCGCACGCCCGTATTGATCATTGGACTCACCTCCCTCCTTCTCCTTGGGGGATGCCTCATCGGATCCGACGCTAAAGGAATCGCCCACGAATTGAAGACTCTCCGCGAGACCTATGTGGGAGATGGTCTCTTGAGTCCCACGACGGAAGATGACCGCGTCGCGTATAGGACCGAACTCCTAACCTTCCGCACACGGATACGGGAATCGGGAGGATTGGATCAAGGGACGCTCAACGATTACGTGGATGGGAGCCTCTCCCTCCTCTCCCTCCATGAGTCCCTCCGCGAAGGGAACACGGCCCTCGAAACAGCCTCCTCCACCCCCTACGATTGCACCCCCAACGGATACGCGGGAAGAGCCCTTGCCCACTACCAGGACGCGAAGGAAGAAAACCAATCCGCCCATGACTCATTCCAACGCGTCATCGGGAATGCGAACATTGCCAATGAGGTGGGGGTGTCCTACATCCAAAACGTGTTAACCACCACCCGCGCAGGAATGATTGCTTATACCGCACGCATCGATGAAATTAAAACGACGTGCGGACCCACGATTTGAGATGAAGAAAGAGAAAAATGCCCGCATCCTTTCCCAAGGAGCGGAAGCCACCCTCACAAAGACCCGCCTCTTCGGGGAATGGGTGGTCGAGAAGACCCGCACACCCAAATCCTATCGACATGCGGAACTGGACGCCCGCATCCGGAAAGAACGGACCGCGAGAGAGGCACGGATGATTCATGAAGTAAAAGAAAAAGGAATCCCCGCCCCATTGCTCTACGCCGTAGACTCGGGTGCGTGCCGAATGGTGATTGAATACATCGAGGGGCCACGGCTCAAGAACGTACTGCTCGCGGAAAAAAGTTCCATGCGACGGAAAGAAATACTCTGCGCAGAATTCGGGCGCATCATCGCACGATTGCATACGCACGGAATCATCCACGGGGACCTGACCACCAGCAATATATTGGTGCGACGCAACGGGAAAAAAGAAGAACTCGTGCTCATTGATTTCGGCCTCTCTTCGCACTCCACCAAACTGGAGGATGCGGCCGTGGATATGGTGAATCTCAAAAAAACATTAACCGCGACGCACGCGGACTATCCGAAAGGATGGGAGAGCGTCACTCATTCCTACATCGCAAGCGGGGGGAAAAAAACCGTGCTCGCGCAGATGGAAGAAGTGGAAAAACGCATACGGTATGCGTGATTACAGCTGATACTCCCGCTTCACTTCCCTGATAACGAAATAGAACATCCGAAGGAATGCCACTCCCTTCTTATCTCCCAATCGTTCGATAATCTCCTGGCTAAACCGAGCGAAACGATTTCTCTCGGCGATGCGATCCTCTGCTGATAAGGCTTGCCGCTTCTTTCCATGGAGTAATCGATCGACCGCCAATCGAACCTCCTCCGCTTTCGAACCCGAAATGGCTCCCGCCCTCAATGCACTATCCACTGCCAATTCATGCGCGGATCGATCGAATTTCTCCGCGCGACGAACCGCTTCAGGAGAAAACCGAATCCGCCCCTTCGAATCGAGGGGTATCGCCTCCGCCTCCTGAATAACTTCCAGAAAAATAGGAAAAAGCTTTGCTACCCCCTCAACCCTAACATACTGTCTAATCCTTCTTCGACGACGGTAATCTCCCCACCACGTCCTCATGGAATGGGATAAACGGCTCCACGCGCGGGGGGGCATAGGGTATCGTCCATTCCCCGATTCTTAAATGAGACCCGGGATCCACTCGGCGCGCGGTTCGCCACATTCTATATAAACCCTTCCCTCAGGTCTTTCCTATCTTGGTTCTACACCCAAGCTGCTTCCGCTCCTAAACAGACGGAAACGGTACCGTTCCCAAAAGGGGACGGCGCAAGGAGAAATCCAGTATGCCTAAAGCGAAGACAGAAACCAAAACAGGACAATGGGTGGATTACCAGCCCGCCGAAATAGAAGAACTGGTCATGACCCTTTCCAACCAAGGAATGAGCCCCCCGCAGATAGGGATGGCGCTCCGCGACCAATACGGGGTCGTCAACGTGAAAGCCCTGACCCACAAACGAATCCATGCCATCCTCACCGAAAAAGGATTGGTGCAGGACATTCCAACGGACTTGCTCAATCTAATCGAACGCAGTGTCGCCCTGCGCAAGCACATGGATATCAACAAAAAAGATTATTCCGCCCTCCGGGGATACCGGATTACGGTCTCGAAAATTCGAAGACTGGCGCACTATTACGTGAAAGAAGGAAAACTGCCCGCCACGTGGAAATACACCCCCGAGACGGCCGCCCTGCTGGTGAAGTGAGGAGTTGAACAACTATGGCCCAGATGATTGAAGAAGAAAACAACAAGAAGGAAGCCAAGAGCGCCGCCGTACCCAAATCCAAGAAACGGAAAGGGGTCGACAAGTGGAAGACCAAAAAATGGTTCACCGTCCTCGCACCCCCGATGTTCAACAACGTGGTATTGGGACAGACTCCCGCCGAGGAACCCGAAAACGTGATGAACCGCACGGTCGCCGTATCCGCACGCGAAATAACAGGAAACATCAAGAAGAGCCAATTGATGCTCCAATTCCGAGTGAATAACGTGCAGGGACTGAATGCCTACACGCACCTCGCCTCCATCATGGTACAACCCTCCTCGGTTCGCCGATTGGTGCGCCGACGAACCAGCAAAGTAGAATCCGTGGACGATGTCACCTGCAAGGATGGCGTGCGGGCGCGCGTGAAGAGCGTAGCATTGGTGGCCAATCAGATATCTGCCCCCAAGCGAGCTCAAGTCCGTGTATTGCTCCGGGAAGGCGTGCAAGCCGTGGCGGCCCAGCACGACTATGAAGCCCTCCTTCAGCAATTCGTGACCGGGGAACCCATCGGGGGAGTCGTGGAAAAGGCACGGAAAATTGCCCCCATGAAACGAGTGGATGTCCTCAAGGTCACCCGCCGATCCGCGTAAAAGGAAAGGAGACCCGTTTCAGGTATGGATGCCCTCGGATGGATCATCGTCGGAACCGTGCTGGTATTCATCCTCGCACTCATCCATGCGAAAAAACTCCTCAAACCCACGGCCATCATCACTGGGCTATTCGCCTCCCTCTATGTGGCCGCACTCGGGGGACTCGGATCGTTCTTCGCCATCGTTTTATTCTTCCTCGCCGGAGAATTCGTGACACGAGTAATACGAGACAAACACGCACGCAAACCGCACGGACAACGATCCACGGTCAATATCGTGGGGAACATCGGGCCCTCAATGATCGCCCTGACGCTCAACCCGGTAGGATTCAACGTGATGTTCTTCGCCTCCCTCGCCGCGGCGTTCGCGGACACCCTATCCAGTGAGATTGGAGTATTATCCAAGGAGACCCCGCTCATGATAACGACCCTCCGACCCGCCCCTGCAGGAACGGATGGAGCGGTCTCCCTATTGGGATTTGGGGGGGCCGCGCTGGGAGGAATGGTATTCGCCCTCCTAACCTTTGCATTGACCCAAAGCCTATACTGGGGGGCCCTCATCTTCATCGCCGGATTATTCGGATCGATCGTGGACAGCGTGGTGGGGGCCACGCTCCAGAAGCAGGGGTATCTGGACAATAACACCACCAATTTCGTCTCGGCCTTCTTGGTGGGACTGTTCTTCGCTCTATTCTTTTGAATCGATTCTTTTTGAAAATCCGCCAAAAAAGTTATTTCACATTCATTCGATGGTGCGGATGAAAAACGAATAGCTGCAAATCATTTGGCCTGAATCGAAGGGGGAATATCCCCGTCCGACACGGCAGCGCTCACGAATCCATTTCCAACCTGCGCTCCCGCCGAAAAGAATAGGTCCGTCCACGAAAAATCCTTTACGATGAAAGACACCAATACGGGTTTTCCCTCAAATCCAGCCAGGGGACCGATGCGGAGCAATGCTTCCTCTCGCGTCCCCACTTCATCAATGAGGCCCATTTCAAGGGCCTGTCTCCCAGAGAGGATGCGCCCATCCAGGGCGCGGGAGAAACCGCTCTCAATAAGACGATCTCCTCGAAACGAGCGGACATCGCTCACGAACGAAAGGAACGCCTCATCCACCAATCCTTGGAAAATCTCCCGCTCTTCCTCCGTCAATGCAGAATACGGGGACCCCCCTCCCTTCAATTCACCCGTGGCCACGCTCTCCACCTGAATGCCAATCTTCTCCATGAGACCCGTGAAGTTGGGCAGGATGGAAATCACCCCAATACTTCCCGTCAGGGAATCCGCATCCGCCACCACATAATCGGAGGCGGAGGCAATGTAGTATCCCCCGCTCGCCCCCAATTCCCCAATCCACGCGACCACGGGCTTGTCCACCTGACGTATCCGCGAAACAATCTGCTTGCTCGCCACCACACTCCCGCCCGGAGAATCGATGTCCAAAAAAATAGCATCAATCCCGGGATCACTGGACGCCCGATCCAATGCATCAATAATCGTGTAAAAGTCAACGGTACCACTGCCCCCGCTCGAGACGATTTCCCCCTGGATAGGAATCCAGGCCACGCGTCCATTGCCTGAGAAAACCATCCCCTCCGGCGAAGAAGGCGATGAAAAGGCCGAGAGGAAGAAACCGATGACATACAACAGGAGAATGAACGCGGCCGCGAGAACCATCCAATCCCTCATGGATCGTCCACGGGGACGACGAATACTAGTGGGGGCAGGGTCCTCTTCCCAGGGAGTGATTCGCGGATCCTTCTCTCCATCCTTTGCGCGAATATCCATGGTGCGCAACGTATCTATTGGTTTGTCCATTCTTTTCCCATGCACCCATTTCCTTTTAATGGGAGGCACCGCTCCTCTTTCTCATGCAAGAGTTGTGGATTCCCCTCCTGTTGACGGCGATCCCCTTGTATGTGGCCAACGCTTCCGCCGTCGTTTTCGGGGGAAAGACCCCCGTCGATTTCAATCGCACATGGGGAGATGGGAAACCCATCCTTGGGAAAGGGAAGACGTGGAAGGGATTCGGCATGGGAGTGCTCATCGGCACCTTCACAGGGGGAATCATTCTGCATTATTTCCCCACACAGGCACTAGCGACCTCTCCTGAATATTTACTATTTTCTTTTCTCCTTTCTGCCGGCGCATTGGTCGGTGACATGGCCGGGAGCTTCATCAAGCGACGAATGGGGATGCAGCGCGGGCAGGCGGCGCACTTCCTGGATCAATTGGATTTCGTGGTGGGAGGGCTCGTATTGAGCCTGCTCGCCGGCCCCCCGTATTGGGTGACCGTATTCCTCGTCCTCATCATGATTACTCCCTTCCTGCACATGGCCTTCAACCGATTGGCATACCTTTTAGGACTCAAGAGCGTTCCCTGGTGAATGAAACCCTTTATGCATGAAAAAGGAAAAGAATTCCTTTCTCGGAAAGAGATCCGCTCCTTCCTCGTTCGATTTTTTCTCCTCTTCCTGTTGGTGGAAGGCCTCCTATTCTTCATTCCCCCTACCGGGTATCAGGTGTGGCTGGCCACTTCTATTGGCGGATGGTTCAGCGCCCCCGTGCACGAGATATGGATCATGGTCGCGCACGGAAACTTCGAGATCACCCCCTCCTGCACGGGAATCACGAGCGCATCCCTATTCCTCGGACTCTTGTGGGGGTTTCCCTCCCTGCCTAAAAAGAAATTATTCTACAGCGCGGGGGGTATTCTCCTCCTACTCCTCCTCAATTATTTCCGCCTCCTATTGGTGGTCGCAGCCGGGGACTATTTTTCACTTGTCGTCGCCGAAATCCTGCACATCCTTTCCTGGTTCATCCTGAGCGGAATCGCATTCGGAATATGGTTCGCCATCCTCCATCATACAACAGGAGAAAAAACCTGGAGGGGGATTGGAAAAGCCCTCCTGGTTGCGCACACTCGACCTATGCATCCACACGAATAGGCTCGGATTCCGTACCCGTGGAGGGGCGGAGAATATCCTTGATAATCTCTTGAAACGCGGGGCGGGAAATCAACACGCCCAATAATACGCCGGCAATCGTGGTCAACGCGAAACCCGCGAGCTTACCAATGCCCGATCCCAGGATGACCATGGGAAGCATCACCGCGATTGCCACCGATGCGGATGCGGCCACGATGAAGAACGCCCTCTTCGCCCGGGCGGCCCATCCCTTCTCATCCTTGCTATCTTCTCCCAACTCTCCCTGGAGAATCTCGTCCGTCATGATGACTTCCGAATCCACTCCCGTTCCCACGGCGGCCAATATTCCCGCCATGGAAGCCAGGTCCAGATTCCACTTCACCAATGCGGCGAATCCGAGAATCATGATGACCTCGGAAATTCCCATAATGCTCAGCGGGCCCACCAGCTTCCACTTGCGATACCGGAGGAAGATGATAACCTCCACAATGAGGAAGGAGAGGATCCCAATCACCCATACGGAAGAGAGGAATTGCTCCCCCAATTCGGAGGAGACCGTCTGCTGGTTGATGGACACGATGGGAATGGGAAGGGCCCCGCTCTTGAGCAATACACGCAAATCATCCAATCGTTCCTTGGCTTCTGCAGCATCCGGGGCCGTGCCCGTGATTACGAGCAAGGGATGGGTGGGCGCGTCCGCAATGTTCGCGATAAAGGGATCGTTCCCCGTGATTCCGGGAGAAAGAGAGATTACATCCCGGACGCCTGAAACATCCACCATCCATACGCGCGAGGGATCGGTGTCCACGAAGGAAATGGGGAGCGCGGAAATGCTCTCGATCTGCGCACGCATCCCTTCATCGAGCGATGCAGGGGCGATAATTCGACGGACGGATGACGGGGGATTCTGGAGCAAGGCCAGCCCATCTTCCGTGAGTGCATTTCCATCCCATTCAATGAGATGAAGATCGGCATTCAGGAGGATATCCGAAATAGTCACGTCGCTGGGATACTGCAAATCAGCGGTCGTGTGGAGCTTTCCTGCATCCTCGGAACGGACACCCGAGGGATACACGATCAATGCATCCGTGGGACGATCGATGAAGAAATAGGTAGCCTCGCACGTGAATTGGGGGGATCCTGCGGAGAATCCGGTCTGCACGCATTGATGGAAAATGGCTTTTGAAAAATCCTGGGCGGCCTGATCATTCAATAAGAAGGGAAGGGTCCACGCATACTCGTCTCCAACCCCGGTGGGGTGGGCTCCGTATCCCTGGGCCGCATTCTCAATCACTTGGACAATCTGTCCCCCATCAAAGACCAATTCCCCATTCAGGAAGGACTCGAACCGACCCTGCTTGAGGAGGAGGGATTGGAGATCCTTCACTTCCTCCGAATCGGTCTCGGCGACCTGGGCCAGCACAATCTGGGATCCCGTGTTGGAGACGGAGACGTCCTTGATTCCATTTGGATTCAATCGCTTCTCAACGATGAACTTGATCTCGCTCATCTCCTCATTCGTGGCCGGCTCGGCCAACTGCAACTGGAAAAGGGTCCCGCCCGAAAAATCGCTTCCCAGCGTGAGATGGTGACCAATATGGATCCCTTCATCGAACTGGACATCC
This sequence comes from archaeon, assembly GCA_038046225.1. Lineage (GTDB taxonomy): Archaea > Iainarchaeota > Iainarchaeia > Iainarchaeales > VGJJ01 > VGJJ01. Next base: position 10,285 of record JBBSWQ010000058.1, on the reverse strand, counting down.
ACGATTAACGCGAGACTGCCAAGTAGGAAGAACGCCCAGAGCAGTATCTTCCAATTCTTCCATAACGGTCTCTTCTTGGGGGTCATGCGCTATTCGCCTCCAATTTCCCATGTTTGCGTTCCCAATACCACAACAATATGGGGGCATTCGTAAACCAGGTCGCGATGATGTCGCCGAACAATCCAAACAAGATGGTGGCGGCAATTTCATAGATGACCCCAATCTGTCCCATCCAGGACACCACCAGCATGACCAACGTGGCCCCAATCAGGGTGGCGGTGACCGTGAGGCCGGTGAGCAGGGTGTCATTCGCCCGCGCCAACACGGTCTTGTCCCGACGTTTGAGCATTCGGGTGGTCAAGAGGATATCCGTGTCAATGGAATACCCCACCATCATGAGGAGCGCGGCCACGGTTGAAAGGGTAATAGAAAAACCAAAGAGCGTGAGGAGGGCCACCGCGGTGAGCATATCGAAAAGCGCCGCCTCGACCACGGCCAATGATGGAATAATCTCGCGGAAAAAGATGAAGATGACCATAATGAGGAGGGCCATGGAGACCAGGGCCACATAAATGGTATTAGCGAGAAAACTCGCCCCAAAAGAAGGAGTGACCTGCTCGACCGTAAAGGGAGTGTCCCCCGGGAGACCGAATTCCTGAATGAGCGACTGCTGGACCGTGTTGGCAATCCCGGAGCTCTTCTCATTCACCGCAATGGAGGCCAAGGTAAGCAATTCCTCCGCGGATAACCCGCTGGCGAAAGGAACATCCAACCGGGAAAGGGCCCCCTGAAAAGAGGATTGAGCCCCCGCCTCATCGCCCGCTGAAAGGGAGGCAATTCCTTTCTCCAAGAGAAAGCGAGCCTCCGACACCTCCTTGGGTTCGGCATACTCGATGCGCGTATTCTTTCCTAATGGACTCTCCACCTGCGTGACCTTGACTTCCGGAAGGTCCAATTGCTGGGTAAGCAAATCCTTGACGGGCTGTTCCTGGAGCATATCCGAGCTCGCGATGATGCGCGTGCCTCCCACAAAATCCAATCCCAGAGTCACGCCTGGGTAGACGAAGACGATGAAGAGAAAAAGGACCGTGAGGACGGCCGGAAGAAGGAGAAGGGACTTGTACTTGGGAGTATAGAGCACGAATGACATGAGTCAACCCTACGTGAAAATCGCCCAAAAGGCTTAATAATCGCCCGTCAACGAACGCAGGGAAAGGGGGACCACGGCATTATAAACGCTCCAGCGCCAAGCCTCTCTATGCAGTTCTATTCCATCGAAGAGCCTGAAAAGCTCATCGAGAATGCTTTCAACCACGCCCGCAAGCAAGCGCCGATGAAGCGGACGCGGATGAGCACGATCCAGCATCGCAAAGAAAAGGTCGTGCGGAAGATGGAGCTCTTCCACGCCTACCTGGACAAGCAGCTGAATCACCTGGAAATATCCGTACCCATGATTGCCAACCTCCACCCCTTCTACCAGGAATTGCTCCCGGAGACCATCGAAGTGGGAAAGGTCAAACAGGCCGCATCCCAAATCATCAGCGTGCGGCGCCTGTTGAAAAAACAATTCGTCTACGGCAAACGAGCCATCTACCAACACGCCCCGGATGCACTGGAACACATGAAAAAAGAAAGCGCCCGCTTCTTTGGAAGGAGTGCGAGCATCGTGAAGAGTCTCCAAAAGAACATTGTCATCCTCAAAGAGGCCAATCAAAAGCTCAAAGAGGTCCCCGACGTGAGGGTGGACATTCCCACTTTAGTATTGGCGGGATTCCCCAACACGGGAAAGACCACCCTCCTCAAACGATTGACGGGAAGCAAGGCCAAGATTGCCTCCTATCCCTTCACGACCAAATCATTGAACCTGGGATACTTCACCATGAAATACCGCGAAATCCAAGTCATGGACACACCGGGACTGCTGGATCGAATGGACAAGGAATGGAATCCCATCGAAAAGAAAGCCCGAACCGCCCTGAAATACCTCGCCACCTGCGTATTATTCGTGGTGGATCCCACGCCCCATGCGGGATACACGCTCGCACAACAGCACCAATTGCTTGAAAACATCAAGGCCCAATTTCCCGTCCGCTTCCTCGTCATCGTGAACAAGACCGATCTTGCGACCCCGGAACAGCTCGAAGAAGCCAACACCGTATTCGGAATGGACGCCGTGCGCGACGGAGAAGGAGTGGACTCCGGAATGCGCGACCACGTGTGGAGAGCCCTGGGACTGGGGCGGTAGGGCAGGACAACCTTTAAGAGCAGGAAAACCATTGAAGTAATCAGCATCCTTTGATTGGATGCTATGCCTTGACAACGGCGATACCTCCTTAAATTGTGTCTGGAAGAGGGTAGTGGATTATGCCCAAGAAAAAAGTGGATTGGACCAAAGCGAAAGTAGACATCGAAGCCATCGCGGAGCTCATGGGGAACGTCCTCGAAGACAATGCCATCCCCCGGAACATCCGTGCGGCCGTAGGCGAGGCGAGGAAAGTTATCCTGGCCGCGAACGACGATGTGCCTCTCTCGCGGGCGATCTATCTGCTGGATGACGTGAGCAACGACATCAACCTGCCCTCGCACTCCCGCACCGATTTATGGACCATCATCTCCGAACTCGAGTCATTGAAAGAAAAACTCGGGTAAGAGAACGTGAACGATATCCCTATTACCACCAACCCGCCGGAAAAACAACCGGCCGCCTTTTCTCCCACGTCCCACCGCACGAATGAAGTGTTGGAGTATGCGCAACAGAAAGGACTGATGATTCAGCCCTCCGCCCTCGAATTACTCTCCACAAAATCCGATTACGTCCAAATACTCGACGCCCTATCGCTCGAGAACACCTTCATCATCACGCAGGCCCACGTAGAACGGAAAAGTCCCCGCGCGAGTGACGGGTCCTCCTCCCCGGAAAGCATCCCCTCCAAACCCAAACCATTGGCCGCGGAATACTCACCCAATTACCGCATACTGAATCACCTCAATTATTCCGGAAGCAGCGAATCGAAAGGAAAAGCCCTGGACTTCCTCCACCTCTTCCAGGACAAATACACCTTCCTTCACGCCGAGCTCAAGGACCGAGGCTACCAACCCAAGTCCTTGGCCAAGATCGACCGACAGGGAAGAGACACGGAATTCGACATCGTGGTCATGGTATCGGAAAAGAAGAACACCAAAAACGGCCACGTATTATTGGCCATCGAAGACCTGGAAGGGAACGCCAAGGCCCTCATCCCGGCCTCCGACACGGAACTAATCGAAAAAGCCAAACGCCTCACCGACGACGACGTAATCGGGATGAAAGTAAAGATGGCGAGGCAGGGAGAATTGCTCATCGTCAAGGAATTCTCGTGGCCCGACCTCCCGCAGCGGAAACCCCGGACGAGCGACATCGATTTGGGCCTCGTGGTCACGAGCGACATTCACATCGGGAGCAAATTATTCCTCCGCCCCTGGTGGGAAAAATTCATCCAATGGATGAACGGGGAAGTGGGAAGCGACTCCGAAAAGGCACGCGTGGGGAAGCTCAAATACCTGGTGATTGCCGGGGATTGCGTCGACGGCATCGGGGTATATCCCAATCATATCAACGAATTAGAGGTCAAGGACATCTACGAACAATACAACCAATTCCAATCCTACATCCAGCAATTGCCGGAACACCTGGAATTATTCATCACGCCCGGAAACCACGACCCGTGCCGGTGGCACGACCCGCAACCCCCCGTCATGAAAGAATTCGTGCCTGAACTCTATGCGCAGAAAAACATCCACTTCCTTCCCTCTCCTTCCTGGGTGGAAATTGAGGGACAGAAGACCCTCATCTACCACGGAAGCGGACTCATCGGAGGAATGTTCGCCATGAACATTCCGCCCACGAAACCGGAAGAAGTCATCAAGGAATTATTGATCAAACGCGACCTCATGAGCGTCTACGGGACCAAACATCCCTATGCGCCCGAGCCCAAAGCCTATATGTTGGTGCGGGAACACCCGGACATCTACATCGGGGGGGACAACCACTATAATGCCTACGCGCAATACCGCGGAACCACGATCATCAACAATGGGTGCTGGCAAACCACCTCCGCGTACGCGGCCTCCAAAGGATTCATCGCCACCCCGGGAAGGGTGCCCCAATTCCTATTCAAAAACGCCTCCCTCCGTGAGAGCCGATTCGACAAAGCGGATCCCGCTCCTCCCACGCCGGAAGGGGGAATCCCATGACCATTCACATGCTCCCTGGAATCGTCGCAGATCCCCGAACCATGGCGTATTTCGACGGGATCGTGGAAAAAGTCAACCGACAATTCGAACTCGCCCAGGCCGCCCGAAAAACGGGATACGACATTCATCCCGAAGTGGAATGCATTCCCGTGACGGACCTCGCGGACCGCACCGAAAAGCTCGCCGGACCCGTAGGGGTGGCTAAACGCTTCCGTGAAATTGTGGGGGAAGAGAAGGACCGGATGAAAGCCATCTTCCGATTGTTCAAGGAGCTCGTCCTCGAAGAAGGAGAATGGTACCACAATCCCGACATGCAAAAACGCGTCGAGCAAGGGATCAAAACCTCCCTCGTCATCATGACGGAGGGCGTGGTCGTGGCCCCCCTAGACGGACTTCCCCACGTGAAGATAGGGGACAATCCGGACGGGACGAAGTATGTGGACATCTATTTCGCCGGACCCATCCGGGCCGCGGGAGCGAGTGCGGCGGTATTACCCCTCATCCTAGGGGATTATGCCCAAAAACTCCTCGGACTCGGAACCTACCAACCCACGCCGGATGAGATCGAACGGTACGCGGAAGAGGTCAATATTTATCAGACGGACGTCGTGTCCCGGCAAATCAAGATGACCCTGGACGAGCTCCGCATCATCGCCAAAGGATGCCCGGTCTGCATCAATGGGATTCCCACCGAGGAACTGGAAGTCACGGCCTGGAGAAACATTCCCCGCGTCCCCTCCAATCGCATCCGCGGGGGAATGGGTCTCGTCATCACGGAAGGGCTGGGTCTCAAAGCATTGAAAGTGATGTCCTGGACGAAACAATTAGGACTGGACTGGAGCTTCCTGGAAAAAATAATCAAAGTGGAAAAGAAGGCCGACCAAGTGGTGGAACTGAAACCCAACTGGAAATACCTTGAAGGAGTCGCGGCCGGAAGGCCCTTAATCGCCTACCCCTCCGAGTGGGGAGGATTCCGCCTCCGTTATGGGAGGAGCCGGAATACCGGATGTGCGGGGAAAGGAGTGAATCCCGCCTTCATGTACCTGATGGACGAATTCATCGCCGTAGGAACGCACGTCCGAATCGAACGGCCGGGAAAGGCTGCTCAATTATTCCCCGTAGACACGATTGACGGACCCACCGTATTGCTCAAGGACGGGAGCGTACGCCTGATCAACACCATCGACGATGCCCAAGCCGTCCGCCCATTCGTGGAAAAAATATTGTTCGTGGGAGACATGCTGGTGACCGTAGGAGATTACCGAAAGGCCGCCCACCCCCTCACCCCCTCCCCCTTCGTCCCGGAATGGTGGGTCCAATGCGCGTCCCAGGAAATGGAAGAAGGGAAGACCACGAAAACGAACATGGCACCCTACGTGGACAATCCCTACCTGCCCATCCCCCTAGCGGAGGCCGTGGCCGCATCGGATGAACTGGGAATACCCCTCCACCCCTCCCACACATGGTATTACCGAGGATGGAACCTCGAAGAGACGAAGACCATTATCGATGAAGTGAAAAAAGCCAATGAAAAAGGAATGGGACTGGGCATCCTCCGCTTTCCCATCGAGAGTGGGATCAAGAAAAAACTGGAAAGGGCCGGAGTTCCTCACACCGCGGACGCGGAATACCTCTACCTGGATGAGGAAGTGTCCGAGGCCTTCCGACTATTCACGCGGAAGGAAGTGGAACCCATCCTGCCCGAAGACACGGGCCTCACCCTCCTCTCCCGGGCCAGCGGAATCACCATCCGGGACAAAGCAGGGACTTTCGCGGGAGGAAGGATGGGACGCCCCGAAGCCGCGACGCCCCGCACGATGAAAGGAAACCCCCACGTATTATTCCCCATTGCCCTTGCAGGGGGAGCCACCCGAAGCATCAATCGGGCCGCCGGGCTCGTGACCGTGAAAGGAAAAATGCACCGGGAGACGGATGGAAAGACCACCGTAGAAGTAGGGCTGTTCGAATGCCCGACTTGCCGCAAGGAAGGGGCGAGACGATACTGCATCGCCTGCCAGTGCGTCTGCACGCCCGTATACATCTGCACGAACCGGGAGTGCCTCTCCCACAACTCCAAAACCAAATGCACACGTTGCGGGGGGGAAGCCAAGCAAGGGGAATCATGTACCATCAACCTACGCGACGAAATAGAATGGGCCGCCAAAAACCTCGCCGAACGGATCCCCGAACCCGTGAAAGGGGTCAAGGGCCTCATATCCGATGAGAAAAAACCAGAGCCATTGGAAAAAGGAATCCTCCGCGCCAAACACGACCTCCATGTGTTCAGGGATGGGACGGGACGATTCGAATTATTGAACGCGCCCATCACGCACTTCTATCCCAATGAGATTGGAATGACCATCGAACAGGCGCACCAATTGGGATACACCCATGACGCAGGGGGGGCCCTATTGGAGCGTGACGACCAACTGGTGGAGATGTTCGTGCAAGACATCATTGTGAATGAAGGGTGCGGGGACTGGCTCCTCCGCTCGGCCCGATTCGTGGATGATCTATTGGTCAAATTCTACAAGCTCACTCCTTACTACAACGCCACGAACGCCCACGATATGATTGGACACCTCGTCATCGGACTCGCCCCCCACACCAGTGCGGGAATCGTGGGGCGCGTCATCGGATACTCCAAGACACGCTTGGGGTGGGGGCATCCTTACTTTGTGATGTGCAAACGGCGAAACATCGATGGGGACCAGGACTCGGTCATGCTCCTCATGGATGCCCTCCTGAACTTCTCGCACTCCTACTTGTCCCATTCCCGCGGGGGACGGATGGATGCTCCCCTCGTATTCACCGTCGCCCTGAATCCCCAAGAGATTGATGACGAAGTGCACGAGATGGAGACCTGCACACGGTACCCCACCTCCTTCTACGAAAAAACACTCACGTATTCCGAACCCAAAGTAGAAGAAGTGCCGGTGGTGAAGAAAAAACTGGGGAAAGACACCCAATACATTCACCTCAACTTCTCCCACACCACGAAACGATTCGACCGGGGACCGACGCAGAGCAGTTACACCAAGCTCCAATCCATGGAAGACAAACTCGACGCCCAGGCCAAGCTCCAATCCAAATTAGCCCCACTCCAGTTCCAAGACTCATTGGAGCGCGTGATCGTATCCCATCTCTTCCCAGACATCATCGGAAACACGCGCGCATTCTCCCGCCAGACATTCCGATGCACCCACTGCAACGCCAAATACCGCCGACTCCCCCTCACGGGGCACTGCCAAAAATGCAAAGGGGGAAACATCATCCTCACCATCGCGGAAGGGTCGGTGCGAAAATACTTGGAAATTGCCAAGAAAATGATCCACCACTACGACCTCTCCAATTACCTCAAACAACGCATCCGACTCGCGGAGACAGAAATCGATGCCGTATTCCCCCCCGAGAAGAAGACGCAGAAAAGCCTATTCGAATTCGCATGAAGGACTATCCTAAAATCCCCTCACGGAAACTTCACGAAGCCCAGCACGAGCAAGAAAAATGCGATAATGAGGAGGATAACCACCATCACCCCCCGGTTGGGGTGCTCCTTATCCAGGCGGAACAACGATACGAGATCCCTTCCAAAATGGACAATATAGTCGGCCCACCCCGAGGGGTGTTGAAGATCCGACAACGTCTCCTTCACCAATTCCGTCTTGGTCTTTCCCTGGTAGGGAATTCCTGATTCCTCTCCCTCGAATTCTCCCGTGACCGCATTCACACGGATGCGTATGCGATTATCCACCTCGAGCTCGATCCCGTATTCCCAAAAAGGAATATACACCAGGCGCATTCCCAAAATATGGACATTGGACCGAGGGACTTTCTCATGGGCGGCAATCTTGATCTGGGAAGAGGACTTGGCCTCCTCCAATGAAAAACGCGGCTCCTTGACATTCACAGAAACATCCTTGGGATCAGTAAACTCCCCCCGAATCAATTCAGGAGGACATAACTCGGCCACCACATCATCCAATGCATTACTGACCGCATTCACGCTGGAAACACCCTGCACGGACACATCCACGTTCCGAATCTTGGTTCCCTCCTCCTCTACCTCGGAATAGGAATCGTATTGGAACACGTAATAGGGGACTAATTCAAGCAAGGGCTTGGGGACATCAATCTCTCCCCAATTGGCGGCATCTAATTCATCCAAAATAAGGGCATTCGCCTCATCCAATAGGAACTTGACAGGAAGCGAGGGCAATAGACGCTTGGACATGGAGACTCACACCTCGCGGGAATTGAAAAAGGAGACGGATAACACGGGGGAATGAAAAAACAATGAAAAAGAGAAAAAGCAGGAAAAGTCCCAAGGAGAATTATTCCTTAGGAGTCTTCCGCTTCATGATCTTGACTCGGGCCGGGGTAATCAAAATACGCCCCGCGGCAATTCCGGCAATATCCCCGTCGATACGGGAAACCAAATCCTTAATCGAGACCACCGCGTCGCGAACCCCTCGAGGATTTCGCTTCTGGGCCTCTTCAATGTTCAAAAGAACCAAATTTCCTTCCTTCAACTCGTGCTCGACCGACTGCAAATCCTCCGACCCGCGCAGGGTCATCGGCTTGACGTAGGCATCGGCATCCTCATACTGGGCCTCTTCCTCTACATCCATGTTGTTGAGGAAATCCTCCACATCTACTTGTTCGGTCTGGCTCGTGAAAACCTTATCTAAAAACCCCATTCAAAATCCCCCTCGCAATCGTTTTGGCCAAAAAAGGCTGTTCTTTCCCTATACGGCTTTTCACCTTATTAAAGGTGTACGTGAATGAACGAGTAGGGTTTCGCTATCCGAACACGGAAACTTAAAATGGATTAACCTCGATAATAGGGAGAGTTGGGTGTTATGTCATTACAAAATGTCTTCGAATCCGAATTCTCCAAGGCCACCGTGTTCAAGGACCGGAACAAGATCATGCCCCATTACACGCCCAACAGCCTTCCCTTCCGCAAAGGACAACAGGATTTCATCATCTCCGTCGTGGGAAAGACCACCCGGGGGCTGCGGCCGGACAACCTATTCATCTACGGGCGGCCGGGGACTGGAAAAACATCCACCACGCGCCATGTCATGGACGAACTCTGCACATTCGCGGCCCAAAAATCACTCAAGATACGCTACGTCTACATCAACTGCCGGACGCACAACAAGAAATACAAGGTGTTGCTCAAGAGCCTCAAGGAACTCTTCCCCGAACAGCCCGACAAGGCATTCCAAGGATACTCGGCCGCCTACCTCTACGAAAAACTCGTGGGATTCGTACGCGAAACCGAAACGCATCTCATGCTCGTGCTGGACGAACTCGACAAAGTGAGGGACCTGGACGAACTCATCTACTCCCTCACGCGATCCAACGACGAGCTCCCTAAAGGAGGAATATCCGTGATAGGGATATCCAATAATCTCTCCTTCAAGGACGCCCTGGACCCGCGGACCAAATCTTCCTTATGCCAGCAAGAAATGATATTCCCTCCGTATGATGCGGAACAGCTTCTGAAGATTCTCACCGAACGCACGGAAGAAGCATTCTTCCCCGAGACAGTGGAACATTCTGCCATCTCCCGCTCCGCCCAGCTCGCGGCCCAAGAAAGCGGGGACGCACGCACCGCCCTCAAACTCATGCTCAAAGCCGGCGAACTCGCGGACAGGGAAGGAACCTCCCTCGTGAAAGAGGACCACGTGAACCGGGGAAAGAGCGACGTGGAAAAGGACATGATGATCGAACACATCTCCTCGCGACCCGAGCAGGAGAAAATACTCCTCTACACGATCGCATGCATGGAACTCAAAGGAAGTCCAGCCCGAAACCTGTATGGAGAAACGACCGGTCGGCTGATGTCGGGAGACATTTACGAGGAATACAAGAAGATGCACGGCCGCGTGAAACTGAAAGAGGACGACAAACCGGTCACCGACCGCCAAGTCCGGGAATACACGAACTCGGAAGAAATGGACGGACTCCTCTCCGTCGTCCCATCCGGGGCCGGGGTCAAGGGACAGACGCGCTTCATCAAACTCAAAATAGACCCCAAGCT
>JBBSWQ010000057.1:0-6116 GCA_038046225.1 archaeon | reverse complement strand
AGAAATCGAAAAAATCCCGACCGGCGGCCCCCATGATGATAATCTTTTTCCGTACCAATGGGGAAACCATTTCAGACATAGATGGGACCACGACTCCGTATCGGGAAGGAAAACGAACGCCTATTTAATGGTTGGTCAGAGGAACCACTCTTTCCCTTGGAGGAAGGAACCAAAGGCCTTGGCGAAGGAAGGATCATTTTTGCATAGAGTGAGAATCCCTTTCTCATTTAGGATTTTACGCCACCGTAATGCCGATTGGAGGGCACCCGATTCGGTCTCGGCGAGGTGGGCGGATTCGATTTCTAATGCCTGGGAAATATGATGAACCTTCCGTGGTTCGATGACGACCAACCGACCCTTCTCAATACGGGGACCCGAAAGAGGTTTCTGGTGGGCCGCGAGGAAACGCGCACAGGCAGTCCCATCAATTACCGGAGGACCCATCCGCACCATGGATTTCTGCAACTGGGGATTTTCCACGTCGATCAACAAGACACACGCATCTTTTCCATTCGTCCATTCGAAATGCCTGCGGATGGTGAAGTCATGCTCGTGGAGGGTATTCACAAACTTTCCATTGACTCGGAACAATTGACCCCAGACCACGTCTTCCAATTCCTCGGAAGGATACGCGAACTGCACCCCTACCAACTCTTCTTTCTGCAAGAGGGATTTGATTTTTGAAAGAGGGATCCCTTTTTCCTGGTGCGCGAAAAAGAAGGCCTCGCGCGGTTTCTTCAGAAATGAACGGGCGGCCGCAATCATGCGCGCAAACTGATTGGGAGACAATGCCCCGGCCACATTGCGCGCGGGATCCGTGGGATCCACCACCACCAACAAGGAATTGGGAAAACGGATGCTCATGGCGGGGGAATTGGCATAAAACTTTTCGACATCGATGAACGTGGGTTCCTTCCACGCGGAAATAGCCCCAAGGGCCTTCTCGAAAGACCCATATTCAAGGATGAGGATCTCAACCAAATATCCGGGAACCCCCTGCATCCGAACATCCGCGCCATACGCGGAAATGCCCTTGAGGAATTGCTTGAGGAGACGCACCTCCCGATGCTGCTTATCCGAGAGATTTTTTTTCATATATGACGCATGAAAGGGCGTGCGATCCACCGCGGAGAGCTTTTCATGGGCCTTTTCCACTTTGTACGTGGGAACCACTTCGACCTTGAACCCATCAATGACCCCCCGGACATAGGGGTGTTCGCTAAAGGCTTCTTCATGGACGTTCTTCCCAAACAACGCATGACCTAATTTGAGACCCGCGGCTTGGAACTTTTCACGGGAAAGGGACGGGGAATAAAAGACGAAAATGTCCAGGTCACGATCCCCTCTCAAATGCGTATCGCGCGCAATCGACCCCGCGAGAATCGCCCCAAGGTGGGGGCCTTTCATGGATTTAATCTGACGCAGGAGGGAACGGACCATCCGCTCTTCCCCCTTCCGATCGGCGGGAGTGGGGGTGATTTTCTGGACAACCGAATTCAACAAGGGACGGGGAATCATATCGCGAAACCACCACTCGGCTTAATATAATCCGACGCTTTACTCGCGAAATGGATCCATCGCACACGCCGGTAGAAGGAGTGGTATTGGAGAAAGGACCCCGCGCCACGATACGGGAAGGATTCCCCTACAACCTATACGATGTCCACCGGGACGAATTGACGGATGATGAAAGACGATTGGCCGCCGCCCTATCCAGTGCCCTCAACCGGAGCGCGCACACGGACGAATGGGGGCCCCTCCTCCCCACGAGTCTTTCCCGCACATTCCCCGGAGCATTCAAGACCCGCATCTTATCCCTCTCGGATTCCATGGAGCTCGTGGAAAAACTCCCGAGGGAAGAGGACTATGCCCTGCTCGCCCAAAAATTATCCGAGATACTCACCGAATTCAAGGCACCCGTGCGAAACATGCAAGGATTCGTCACCCGCGTCCTGGATGACGGGATAGGATACGGCGTGCTCGGGGAGCCCATGCGCGACCCGGAATTGGAAGAAGTGATGGTTAATGGGGCCACGCGAAACGTGTTCGTGTATCACCGAAAACATGGAATGTGCAAGACGGATATTTCCATAGCGGCCCACGATTCGGGATTGGTGCGGCTATTGTCCAAGGCCGCCAAGTTTGCCGGAAGAGGATTTGGGGATCGGGAACCCCTCCTGGATGCCCGAATGCCGGATGGGTCGCGATTGAATGCCACCTTCGAAACCGTAACTCCCTTCGGACACTCCCTCACCATTCGAAAATACATGGCCGAAAACCTATCCATGGTCGAGCTTATCGCTAAGGGAACCCTTTCCACGGAACTGGCCGCATTCCTATGGCTCATGGTCGAAGGAATGAACGTGCAGCCCATGAATGTCATCGTCACCGGAGGAAGCGGATGTGGAAAGACGACCCTGCTCAATGCATTATCCACCGTGATACGATATCGGGAACGCATCATCACGATTGAAGACACGACGGAACTCCAATTCACGGGAAGGGAGAATTGGGTCTCCATGGAATCCAGGCCCTCGATTGGAAGTACGCAGGGAGTGAGCATGAACGACCTCCTAACCAATGCCATGCGCATGCGACCCGACCGAATCATCGTGGGAGAAGTGCGCGGGGAGGAGGCGCAGACGTTATTCGTGGCCATGGACACGGGACACCAAGGGTGTTTGACAGGCGACTCACAATTGGCGCTTTTGAACGGAGTGGAAGAAATAGGTTCTTTTGTTGACCGCCACATGGCATGTGAGCAAATAGAGAAAAATGGAGAGTGGGAAGTGTGTGGTGTAAAAAATGAAGAAATTAACTCACTGAACAATGAGGGGAAAATATTTCCATCCAAAATCGTGAAGGCATGGCGAAGGCCGTATAGTGGACAAGTCCTACACATTCGCTTCTCTTCTGGCAATTATATTACTTGCACACCGGATCACCCGCTTTACTCTTTCGCTGAAAAAATAACAGCGCTACCCGCTGAAAAGCTAGTCGAGGGACAATGGATTATCTCCCCCCGAAAACTTCTTCGAAATAAGACGGCCGTAGAACCTGAAATAGAGTATTGGAGCGGATTATTGTATGGAGATGGACATATCCTTGACCATCAACGTATACGCAAAAAAAATGGAAAAGAGTACATCTGCAATGAGGGCCGAGTAAGTTTATTCATTGACGACCCCAACATCTGCCAATCCTTTTCACAGTTCATGAAAGATAAATTGGACAATACATATGTCGGAATGTATTTGCCACATCCAAAAAAAAATTGTTACATTGCGGAAGTGAGCGGGTATAGCAAATCAAAAACTATTCAGCAATTATTATCCATCCCATCAGGAAGTCGGCAAATGGGATCAATTGCAAAGGCCCATTTTACATGTGAAGTTCGATCGTTTGTAGCTGGATTTTTTGATGCCGAGGGGTCCGTAAACCTCAAGAGTGGGGGATTGATTATTTCAAATGCCAACGAAAAATACATTGATTTCATCAAATACGCTTTGCTTACTGACGGAATTATCGCACGAAAATATACTAACACGCGTGAAAATAGCACGTGGTTTGATTTGATTATTTATGACAAAAGTCAAATACGTTCATTTAACGAACTCTACCCCATCCGTCACCAAGAAAAGATACAAAAAATAAAGACTCTTCTTTCGAAAAACCTGAATGAAAACCCAAATGTAGACGTTATTCCTTGCAATACAACTATTCACCGATTAATTATCGAATGTAAAAGAAAAGGAATAAGCGAGCGAGAAATAGCACGGAAGGCAGGAATCACCCACGGGATTCTTGGCTATTACAAGCGAAACGAACGACACCCAACCAATAAAACGGTTCGAAAACTGATTCGAACATTCAAGGAACTTTCATTGGATGTTTCTTCTCTTGAAGAAATGGCAAATTCCGATGTATTCTGGGATCGAATCACATCCATCGAGTCTACTCCTTACAACGGATTTGTTTATGACCTAACTTTGAACGACTCCAACCCGGAAATAAAAGTCCCACATAATTTTGTTGCTCAGGGGATATTTGTCGGAAACTGCATTGGAACCCTACACTCCAACACCGCACGCGAAATGCTGGTCCGCCTGACGGCGGAACCCATGAGCGTGCCCCAAGCCCTGGTGCACCTCCTCAACCTCGTGGTGGTGCTCCAAAAAGTATATGATCCCCGCGAAGGAATGAAACGACGCGTCATGCAGGTAGCGGAAATCACGCACCTGGATCAGAATGTATTGCTCTCCAACCTCTACGAACGAAACCCGGACACGGATGTTATTCTTCGAACGGACACCCCCTCTCATACTCTTCAGGAATTGGCCGACATTTCGGGAAAGAGCAAGACCCGCGCGATGCAGGAACTCGAGGTAAGGGAAAAAATACTCGAATGGATGCTCAAACATAACATCCGCTCGGCGGGGGACGTGGAAAAAATCATCCAGCAATACTATTTCGACCCCCAATCGGTGCTGGAACTCGTGAATAAAGACCTCTGAAAACGGCGGGTTTTTAACAAAGAAAAGACTCATTGAGAAAATGAAAACTCCTCTCGCAATCCTATTCCTCCTCGCCCTGCTCATTTTCGGAATAACCGTGCACGCGGACGCATCCCTCGTGGATCCCGTCGTGGAAAAGGCCAAACCCAATGGGGTACTCGACGCGGGAAGCATCTCCCCCGGAGAAGAGGTGGAACTCATCTTTTCCCGGAGCTCCGGATATGGAAGGGATGTGCTGTGGGAACAGGCCTTCCTCACATTGAATGGGAACACGAATGGGATACGAACCACGGATTCCCAAAAAGGGAGCGATTCCCTCATCACTCGCATCCAAACCAGTCCCCTCACGCCGGAAGGAGAGTATGCCTTCGACGTCCGAATGAAAGGAGAAGCCGGCGTGCTGGAAGACGAAACCTATAACGTAAAATTGCGCGTGCGCAAGGGATTGCTCAAAGGAAGCCTGTCCGCGGAACACGTGCAGGGAAGGGTGAACGAACCCATCAACTTCACGGTATTGCTCGTGAACGATTCCTCGGCCCCCGTCCAAGTGCGCGTGCAACCCGCCCTCCCCGCCGCGTGGAGCAATCCACAGCTCATCGACATGAAACCCCACTCCTTCGTCAACGTCCCCATCCAAGTGACGCCCCGGTTCGCTGGACCTAAAACGTTCGACATCGAAATTATCCGAATGGATGAACGGACCAGCGTGGAAACCCTTCGCGCCTCCCTCGTGGCCAACCCCACGCTCAAAGATAGGTATTCCGCGGGCCTGTATGGATTCCCATTCTTTGGAATATCGCTTGTATCCCACTACCTCGCCAACGCGTTCTTTAGCTTCCTGCTGTAAGACGGACAAAAAATGAGATCAATGACGACGTGCTCTTCGCGTGAGAATGACTTTGCGACCATTAGCGGGAGAAGATCGTACTCGCAACGAACGGGAGAATCCGAATCCCGGCTGCGGAGAAGGGGCGGGGGACCACCGCTCTCGGCGAATATTTGATTCATCGGCTAATCCTCTTCGTGCATCACGCTCCCATTTTTCAACCAATTTTTCAGTATCTTTGGCACTTTTTCCAGGGGGCTTAATCTCCGATAAATACCCGCGACGCATCCAGGGGTGTAAACCCATTTTTCCTAAAAGGTGCTGTTGGTAACGGTAACGCGCGTATTCGATTGAGGTGTTGGGAAGAAACACGAGACTACCTGTAATGGAAACATAAAATATCGGATGAGTTTTGGATAAAAAATAACTACTCTTGTGTCCTGCTGGATGATTTTGAGAATATGCAGAATCAACAATTGGTGAATCGTGCATTTCTTGTGCGAGACCGTCGTATAATTTCTGTATTACGCGAGTGGATTCGATTACTGATAACGCGAAAACAGGTTTTGCAAACGTCATGGGCCCGAACAAATGTACCATACTAGCAATTCGGCTCGAACGCATTGCTTGAATCGATGGTGAACCTTTCAACTTAGACTGGTTTTGAGTTACCTTCCAAATTAAATTATTTACTTCCCCTGAGGATAAACGAGTCCTTAGCCGAAGTTCCGCCGCAGCCTGTTTTCGAGCTAAAAAATGACCCCCTCCATCAACTC
>JBBSWQ010000056.1:0-1317 GCA_038046225.1 archaeon | reverse complement strand
TTGGCCTGATCTTTGGAAGGAGAGGAATACCCTTTCAGGGAGTCCTGAATATGACCTGATAAATGAGGCCAATCTCCATCCGGACGGGAAGCGGTGATGAATACCCTGAAATTAGAGTGTGCATGGACCAGGTTCTCCAACTCTTCCCTATACATGTATTGGGAAGGAAAACGAAAACCAAAGTAAAGAGAAATAGGCACGCGCACCCCTTTTCCCAAGAGAGTGCGAATCATGGAGATGAGGGGAGCAATTCCCGTGCCCGTCGCAAGAAAAACATATTCGGGCGCGTTTTCGTCCAAGATGAATTTCCCAAAGGCCCCGCGGACCGAAATAGTATCGCCTTCCTTGAGAGACATGAGTCGATGCGACACGCCTTCCGGGGAACCGCCTCCAATGCAGAACTCCAACCGATCCTTCAGGAGGGGAGAAGAAGAAATGGAATATGATGCCCATTTCAAGGCCGAAGGATTACCCAACAATTTGACATCGGGATGAGAAATCATGGCGAACTGGCCCGAAAGATAGGGCATGGACACCGAAGAAGGAAGCTCGCACTCAAACACCCGCGTAGCCGCACCCTCTGCAACGGGATAATCCACGATTCCAAGGATGCGCGACTGGAACTCAACCATGAGAGAGACTCGAGGTGGAATCCTTAAAAAGCGGGCCCCTCACGCCCGTCTTTTGGTTGATTTCCCGGACGCATACGCCTTCTCGACCTCATGCTCAAGAATGTCACAGGCCTGCTTCACGGCCAGGCGGACCTTCCATTCCGAGGCGGAGGCATTGAAACGGCGACCCGCCCCCTCCACGGACAATTTGACCTCGGTCTTGGACCGCAAACCGGCTTTCTGGGATTGCTTGAAGACCGCATTCATGGAATGGTCCCCCTTCAGGATGCGCTCAACCTTCCCATAGGTGCGATCCAGGAGGGATTGGACAAAGGCTTTGTCCACCTCATCCAAATCAGGCATGTGTGCCATTTTCACCGGGGAACTCACCACCGCCATCTCGGAGGCAACCCCATTGAGATACGCATCCAAAAGGGATTGCGCGGAAATGATCCCGGTCAAACCATGGTCGGAAACCAACACGACTGGATTCACCTGCTTGGCCATCAACTGCACCACCCGCTTCCCTTTTTCAGCGGCCGAGACCACGGGAACATCCGCATCCATCACGGATTTCACATTCAATGCCAGGCCGGGCCGATGAGGAACGGATTGACGGCCCGCATTCATCTTGAATGACCCACGGGAAGAACGGTCCAGACCCAACAATACATCCGTGGCCACATCCTCGATCCGAATCACCCCA
>JBBSWQ010000055.1:0-13240 GCA_038046225.1 archaeon | reverse complement strand
CATTGAAGCACACCGTATCGCTCCCCAAAGCCGTCATCCACACGCACCGCGCCCCCGTCCCCGAGAAACTGATGGAAGAAGTGCCGGAGCAAGCATTAATCGAACACTGGGAAGCCCTCGGAGAATTGAAAAGTAGGGGAATAGAAATTCGACCCACGCGCGCACGGACGGCCAAACCCCACCTATTGCGCGAAGTTGAATTGGACGCCCCCGTATCCTGGCACGCCCGACACTTTGCCTCCCAGCATGGATTGGTCATCCGGGAGAGAAAACACCCCATCCGAACGGCATTGGAACGGATGTTCGGCTGAAAAACGAATCAACCATTAAAAGCCCCTTTTCCCACCCATAGCCATGCGATTCGAACCCGTGGCAGAGGCATTCGACCAAATAGAGAAGACCACCAAACGACTGGACATGACCTTACAGCTCGCGGCGCTGTTCCAAAAAACCCCCGCCGAGGACATGCAGGAAGTCATCTACCTCCTCCAAGGGAGACTCGCCCCCGCGTACGAGAATATCGAAACAGGACTTGGAGAAAAATTCGTCATCCAAGCCATTGGAAAGGCCACCGGATATTCAAAGGAAGATGTGGACAAACGATTCAAGAAAAACGGAGACCTCGGAGAGACCGCATCAGAATTATTGGAAAAGAAGACCCAGCAATCGCTTGCCAAACAAGTATTGAGCGTCAAAAAAGTGAGGGAAAACTTCCTCAAGCTCGCCGTGCAGGAAGGAGAAGGAACGCAGGAGACCAAGATACGATTGCTCGCCGAACTATTGAATTCCTCCACCCCCCTCGAAGGAAAATTCGTGGTGCGATTCGCATTAGGCGCATTACGCCTTGGGGTCGGGGACCCCACCCTCATGGATGCGATGGCCCAAGTGCATTTGGGAGAATATACGAAAGCCCATCCCAAAATAATAGCTGAGATTGAAGCGAAGGACGAAAAAAAATCCCCGGAAGAAAAAGAACGAAAGCTCCGCACGAGGCTCCGGGAAGCCATCGAGGCCAAATACAACATCCACTCCGACTTGGGATACGTCGCCGCCCTCCTCGCACGACACGGATTGAAGGGATTGGAGAAAATAGATATCGAACCCGGCGTGCCCATCCGACCCACGCTCGCGGAACGACTGCCATTTGCAAAGGACATTATAGAGAAATTGGGAAAGTGCATGGTAGAAAGCAAATACGACGGATTCAGGGTCCAGGTCCACAAGAAAGGAAAAAAGATATCCATCTTCTCGCGAAACCTCGAAAGCATGACCGACATGTTCCCCGAAATCGTGGAGGCCGCCAAAAAGGAATTGAAGAGCGAGGAATGCATCGTGGAAGGGGAAGCCCTGGCCGTGAACGAGGAGACCCGGGAATTCTTCCCATTCCAGGTCACGATCCAACGAAAACGGAAATACGACATCGCCGAAAAAGCAAAAGAACTCCCCCTCAAACTATTCCTATTCGACGTGATGTATGCGGACGGGAAGAATGTGATGGGAAAACCATTCCACGAACGCAGGAAAATACTCGCATCCCTCATTAAGGGAGAAGGGACCATCGAGCTCACCAAAAGCATCATCACGGACCAACCCAAAGAAATCGACCGATTCTTCGAAGAAAACGTATCCTCGGGACTGGAAGGGATCGTGTGCAAGGACATGAATTCCCCCTACATCGCGGGAGCGAGAAAATTCGCATGGATCAAACTCAAACGATCCTACCGAGGGGAACTCCAGGACTCGGTGGACCTCGTGATACTGGGATTCTACAAAGGAAAAGGAAAACGCACCGAATTCGGGCTTGGGGGATTGCTCGCGGGAGTATATGATGAAGAAAGGGACGAATTCAAGTCCATCACACGCATCGGGACCGGATTCTCGGAACAAATGCTCCAGGAACTCCATGACCTCCTCATGAAACACCGCGTTTCCCACAAGCCGGGAAGGGTGGACAGCGAAATAATCCCCCACGAATGGGTGACACCGCGATTTGTGGTGGAGGTGAGGGCCGATGAAATTACACGATCCCCCATGCACACGGCTGGAAAGGAAGAGGGTAGCGGGTATGCCCTCCGATTCCCCCGAATACTTAAATTGAGGAACGACAAGACTCCGGAACAGGCCACGAGCGTGAAAGAGATCATCGACATGTACAAGGAACAAAAACGCGTGAAAGTGGAGGGAAGAGAGTGAAAGCAACCCTCATCCGGGCCATTGACCAGCTATTCCGAATAGGATTATTCGTCCTCGCCTTCGGACTCGTTGTCGTATTCCTCCTCGCCATCGACGAATTCGTGATAAAGCAGCGATTATTCTTTTTGCGTACGGGAAATTGGGAAGACCTGCTCGTGGTCACGGCGTTCGGGCTCATCATCGCATTCGTACTCAAACGGCTGCTCGTGCTCCAATACCAATGGGGGTTCAAACGATGAACACGCACCAGCTTCTCATCACCGCCATCATCGCCCTCGCGATCATGGGGCTCCTTTTCACGGACTTCGCCTCCCTCTTCATGCCCCTCACCGCATTGAATACGCACGCCCCCGCCCTCCTGCTCGAGGCACAAGGAGAATTAGGCCAAGGATCATCCATCACACTCTCATTGAAAGAAGGAGACACTCTCTCTGCCCGCAACCTGGACTCGCGCACACGCACCATCGCATTTGCCTGCTCGGGAACCGATTGCTGTCCAGACATGGAGACATCCTGCCCATTCTCCTTATCCGTGACACCGGATCGGATGCGGATTAATGAGGGAATAAAGACCACCCTCACGGCGCGATGCGAGACGGTATCCTCCATTCACGCGTGCACGCTCTACATTGGAGAGGAGCCCGCGCAATTGGACATGGGGCCCACGACCCTCACGACCCCCTTCACCATCCAAGGAAAGACCGATTTCCCCATCCACACCCGCATTCGAAACAACGGGAAAGTGGACGCGAACGAAATACACATCACGGCCAAACTTACCGAAGAACAAATAATTGGAGGGATCCCCACCCCGACCCTCATTGGAAACACGGAAACCACCCTCTCCCAGATTGAAGGAGGGGAGGAACAAGAAGTTTCGCTCGCCATCCCCCTCACGAAGACAGGGGCTTTCCAACTCACCCTCCGCGTGGAAGGAGAAGGAGGAGGGTATGAGGAGGAGGAATATGATATCATCGTGGAAGGCACCAATGCCATCCTCTGCGCCCGCGACACAGCAACAAAGGAAAATCCCCAATACGATGGAATCGACGGCCTATGCAGGAAAAAAGTATTCTGCACCGGATGCGCATTCGCCTACGATTGCCGCGACACGTGGAAAAAACAATCCCCCCTCACGCAGGGAGGGTATTACGACCCGGACGACGGGACACCGGAATACGCCTACCAGCTCTGGCCATCCAATGGAACGTGCTAGTCCTTCCGGCAGGCCCAGCGCACGAAGGAAGGAATCAAGTCCCCATGCATATACTCCGGGTGGAACTGAAACCCCATGACTTTCAATTCCGGGTAAACCATCGCCTCATTCCTAATTTTTGGGGAATGACCCACGCACACGAATCCCTTGGGGAGAGATACAACATTCCCATTCAGGTGATAGGCGGAAATAACCCCTCCCAGAATCTCTAACCCGGGAACCCTCTTCCCCTCCAACTTTACATTCTCCATCCCAATCACCGGGGTTTTCAATCGTTCCAATTTTCCACCAAAGACGATACCCACTAATTCGTGTCCGGCACAAATACCCAGCAGGGGAATACCCGCATTCTTCAACCAACCCAATTTTTTGGCACGCGAAACAAACCCATTATCCTTGAGCGTGCAACCGGAAAAGATGACCGCATCATACCCCCGGATGGAGGACGCGGTGAAACGGGAAAGGTGGATCGAGGATGCGAGGCCGTGGATTGCGCGCTGGATGGGCCACACGAACTGGCGACGCGTCAATAAATCATCCCGATCCGAGCAGTCCACTACCAAAATGTGGGGATGGAGATTCATGGAGTCCCCTTCCCGGGCGATTTATCGACCAGCTTGGCCTTGAGGATGTGGCGCGTCCCCTGCAATCCCTTCCATTCATCCTTGAATTTCTCGATGCGTGTTTTTTTCTTGAACAAAGGCGCATCACACACGAAAGATTCGAATTCTCCCCCTTCACCAATGGCACTCACCCCGTGATGATGCATGTTTTGCAGTGCGAGGATAGAAGGAATGTCCATTTTTCGGCCCAGCCATTTTTTATCCAACCCCTGCGCGGCGACTCGAACTAACACCACTTCAATGCCATTCAATACCAACTCATGCCAATGCGCTTCAGGCTGGGTCAACCAGAGGGGATTGAAGCAATACAAATCCAACTCATGACAAATACGCTCGATCCGGGAGGCCTGATACACGGAGGAAACCGCCCCCGTGATAACCCCATCAATCTTCGCGGACTTTTTCAATTCGCGCAGGGCATTCTTGAGTTCAATCAACTCTTTTTCCTTCTCTCCCTTCGTGTAAACGCGCACTAATGGAATGTTCATCGCCTCGGCCTGCAACGACGTGGCATCGATGTTGGGCGTGTGAAACATGTAGGAGTCGGAATCCGAGGGTTTCATGGACAGCATGCACACCACTTCATGCCCGGACCATATCGCCACGTGCGTGGCATACACGGAATCTTTCCCGCCCGAAAACAAGGAGACGAGGCGCATGACCAAGGGAAGGAATGCCATCCCATATAAAACCGGCTAATGGCGTGGACGTTTTCCTTTCAACCAAGAACGATCCGGACTAATCCCAAACTGTGCATATACAGGGGAATTGGGGTGTGCAGGAAAGAATGTAGCGGTATTCCTTCCTGAATCCTTGGAAAGCTTCAGCCGATCGTCCGCAGCCCGGGTGAGTGAATCAATCGCTGCCCCTTCAGTGCTCGAAGAAAAACCAGCGCTGAACGTGAATAACTGCCCTTCAAGCACCGAACGAATGGTATCTCTCCCGAACATGACACGGAGACGCCGGCTCAATGCCCGTACGAATCGAGCTGCTTCCCTCAAACCTCCTGGAACCGCTACCACAAATTCCTCACCACCCCAACGACCAGCAAAACCCCCCATTTTTCGGGCGACCCGATTCATCTGATTGGCGAAGAAGATAAGAGCAGTATCCCCCGCCGCATGGCCGAAACGATCATTGATGCTCTTGAAAAAATCGATATCCAACATGCCGAAAGTAAATGACTTCTTTTCATGCAACCATTTCCCCGCATCCCGAACAAATCTTTCCCGCTTGAAGAGCATTTGAAGCAAGGGATCACGTTCCTCTATGCGGATGAGCTGTTTTTGCGCCAACTCCTGCAAGCGCCCCCCCTTTTTCTCAATACCGCGACGATATGCATCGTAATTTTCCTTGGATATTTTTCCCTCCAAGAGAAGGGTTGTCAAGCGATCCATCATACGAGATTGAGCCACCCGGCCCCGTATCATCGCCTTATGCAAAACAGGAGATTTCCTGACACGGAGATATTCCCTCCCTTTCGGCCCCGCTTTAGGACGGAGGATAGGGATTGAAGTAAACTTTCCACGAAGACGGGAGCGGACCCGAAGGAGGGACATAGGACCAGGTATGGAAGACCCCGCCTATATAAATTCCAAACGCTCAACAAGGGAATGAAACCCCTCATCGTGGCATTCGGAGGGAATGCTCTCATCCGGGAGCACGAAATAGGGAATTATGCCCAGCAGATGAAGAACGTGCGTGCGGCCGTGAAGGACATCCTCCCCCTCGTGAAACAGGGAATTCCTATCGTCATCGTGCATGGAAACGGACCCCAAGTGGGAAATCTGGAGATCCAAATGCACTCCGCCCGAAAAATACCCCCGATGCCATTGGATGTGGAAGTAGGAATGACGCAAGGACAGATTGGGCACTTCCTGACCATGGGATTGAAGCATTGGAATCCCTCCCTCCAGACGGCCGCCATCCTCACGCATGTGGAGGTGGATGCACGAGACCCCAAATTCAAGCACCCATCCAAACCCATCGGACCCTGGGGAGGAATACCCCAAATGAAGGAATGGAAAAAAGAAAACATCCCCTTCATCCATGACCCGACCAATGGATACCGAAAGCTCGTGGCTTCCCCCATACCCCAAAAAATAATCGAATGCGAGACCATCAAAAAATTATTAGAAGCTCACGAAGTGGTCATCGCATGCGGAGGGGGAGGCATTCCTGTGGTGAAGACCCGGCACGGATACGAAGGGGTTGAAGCCGTCATCGATAAGGACCGTTCCGCCCAAGTGTTGGGAAACGCAATGGGATCCCCCAAATTGGTCATCCTGACGAATGAGGAAAGAGCGTACGCGGATTATCGGACGAAAAAACCAATCCCATTGGAACACTTGACGGTGGAAGAGGCCCGAGCGTATTTGAAGGATGGAGAATTTGGACAAGGGAGCATGGGACCCAAAGTAGAAGCCTGCATCCGATTCGTCCAAAAAGGAGGAACGACCGCATACATAGGAAAAATGGGTAAATTAGAAGGAGTGATGACGCATGAAAACGGAACACGCATTACACGATGAAATAACCCGCATCCTTGAGACGAAGGAAATGAAAACCCTCAAGGGAAAGGACTTCCTCGCGATTGAGGATGTGAGCATGCACCAAGCCTTCATGCTCTACCACCTCGCCGAACGGCTCAAGGAAATGCACGCGCGGAAAATGAACATCCCACTCCTATTGCACGCGAAAAATATCGCATTATTGTTCGAAAAGCCCTCCACGCGAACACGCGTATCCTTCGACAACGGAATCGCACTCTTGGGAGGACACTCCGCGTTCATCGACAAGGCCAACACGCAAATGGGGAGAGGGGAAGATTGGAAGGACACCGCCCACACGCTCAACCAATACTGCGACGCTATCATGGCACGCGTGTTCCCCCACAAGGAAATCGAAGCATTCGCAAAGTATGCGGATATTCCCATCATCAATGGGTTAACGGACGAGGATCACCCGTGCCAGATCCTATCCGACTATTTCACGATACGCGAACACTTCGGAAAGCTCGCCGGCCTAACCCTATTGTATGTAGGAAACGCCGACAACATCACGGACTCCCTCCTAGTAGGAGGGGCCATGCTCGGTGTGAACGTCTGGGCGGCCACCCCCAAATCATTCCCCGTGTCCAAACGCTATCTGACCAACGCCCAACGGCTCGCCCACAAAACAGGAGCCGAAATCAAGGTATTCCACACGATTCCAACCAAGGAAGAATTGAAACACGTAAATGTCGTCTACACCGACGAATGGGAATCCATGCACATGCACCTGGATAAAGAAAAGATTCGCCCGACGTTCCACTCCTTCCAACTGAATGACAGGCTGTTGAACCAATGCGCCAAAAATGTGCGCGCGATGCATTGCCTGCCAGCTATCAAGAATGAGGAGATCACCGAGAAAGTGATGTACGGAAAACGATCCCTTATCTGGACGCAAGCAAAGAACAGGATGTATGTGCAGATGGCATTGCTGAGCGCGATTCTCCAATGAACATCGGCGAAAAACTCTACGTAAAAGAAGCGAAAACGTGGAGAAAATGGTTGGAGAAGAATAATGAGAAAAAGAAAGAAGTCTGGCTAATTTACTACAAGAAAAACTCGGGAAAACCGCGCATTCCGTATGTGGATGCCGTGAAAGAAGCGCTTTGTTTCGGGTGGATCGACTCCACCGCAAAAGGGATTGATGAGAAAAAATACGCCCAACGCTTTTCCCCCCGCAGGAAAGGTAGCCCGATATCCCCCCTCAACATGGAGCATATCCGCGCATTGATGAAAGAGAAAAAAATGACCCCCGCCGGACTCATCCATCTTGGAGGAGGCGCCCACCTCTCCGCGAAACATGCGCACAAGGCATTGAAACAGGATGGGAAACTCACCCTTCCGAAATGGATAGAGAAGCGATTGAAGGAAAATCCACTCGCATGGAAAAACTTCCAAAAATTCCCAAAATCCTACCAGGTCATCCGCATCCGATGGATTGCAGACATCCCATCCAACCGAAAAAATGAAAGGGAAAAACGACTCGCGTATTTCATCCGAATGACCGAAAAGAACAAGCGATACGGGATGCTGGAGCGATACCCATGCAGCCTTCCGAAGGCCCAAAGGGAGTCATTGGCGGGGCGCCACCCAAATGATTAAAAAGTATTGATGGTAATACTTTTGTATATGAGCGAATCCACCCTCACGAGCAAGAACCAGGCGACCGTGCCCAAGAAAATAGCTGATTTTTTGGGCGCAAAACCAGGCCAAAAAATTGAATGGTACATCATGGGAGGAAGAGTCCTCGTCGATGCGCCTCGGAAAATGAAGAATCCAACCGCATTCTTGACGACCCAAGACGTCCATCTTAACCTCAATATGGTAAAACTAGTAAAAGAAGTGCGGGAGAACCTATGAAATACATTGACACGAATATTTTTGGATATGCGATTGAAAATAGCGAAAAATATGGCCGGTCATGCACGCGAATATTGCAGGATTTGGAAGACGGAAAAATTATGCTGGCCTGCTCCCACCTCGTCCCAATCGAATTGATGGGAGTCCTGTCAAAGATAAATAAAGAAAGGAAAAAACAAAAACTCCCACCGATGGATGTGGAGAGGAATATAGAAGCAGTCCTGAGCTACCCTATCGCGTGGCTGGACATCAATTTTTTCATCATCCGAAAGGCCGCATCCCATTCAAGCGAATTAATGGCCTCCGACAGGATCCACGCGGCAACGATGGAGCTCAATGATATCAAAGAAATCATATCGGCCGACACGGACTTCGACACCATCCCAGGAATCCGACGAATCGACCCATTAGAATACAAATAGAACAAGAGGAGATGGCCCCTCCACTCTTTTTGCACGCAAAAAGCTTGACCAAAAACAAAAAAGAAAAGAGCGGGGGGAGAGGGATATAGAACCAACCTTTTTGCCAAAGCAAAAAGCTTGACCAAAAAAAAGAAAAAAGACGGGGGGAGAGGGATTTGAACTCTCGTCTGCACCACCCGAAGGTGCAATCCTACCAGGCTAGACGATCCCCCCAACCTTTTAGGAAAAGGTTGACGAAAATCACCCCATAAAGGGGCATTCGCTCCAGTATTCCTGCAAGAATGCCTTAAAAACACGCATTTCGTCCACGATAGGAATGGAACCCTTCAAGCGCATCACGATGGTCCACGCGGCCTTCGCATTTGGGGTCGTGCTCGTAGATCCCATATTCTCGCTCTACCTCTCAAACAAGGGATACGATCCCATCACGCTCTCCATCCTATTCTCCGCATTCTCCCTCGCGAGCATATTCACCGCCCCCCTCATTGGGGGAATATCGGACAACTGGGGGAGGAGGCCCGTGATACTGGGAGGCATCCTCGCCACGATGATAGCCTACACGATGTACTTCTGGTACGACTCTGCATGGCTAATCTTCATCGCCCGAATCTTGGAGGGAATCGGGTACAATGCAGTAGTGCTGGTCTGCGTCGCCAAGCTCGAGGACCTCGTGAGCCAACAGAAGGAAAAGAAAAATACCCACTCACGCATCGGCACAAGCCTATCCATCGGAAAGCTTGGGCACGTAATCGGACCCTTGGTCGGGGCCCTCATCGCGGCCCGAATGGGATTCGAATCCCCCTTCCTTTTCGCGGTATTGTGCCTGGGATCCCTCGCCCTATGGTATTTCTTCCAACACCATCATGTGCATCCCGTCCCACCGCTCCAGAAACTGATATGGAACCCCATTCCATTGTGGAAGGATTACTTCCAATCAAAACCATTTCGAGGACTCACGGCCCTCGTGATGACCCACCAATTCAGCGTCGCGGTCATGTTCGCATTCCTCCCCCTATACCTGGTCCAGCGCCTGAATTTCCCCATCGAACACGTGGGATTGGTCCTCTTCGTGCGGGAGCTCCCACAGCTCATGCAACATTTCGCAGGAAAGATGACGGATAATTGGGGAAGCAAGAAAGTAAGCATCCTGGGAACATCCCTCGCGGGAATCGCCATGATCGGACTCGCATTCTCAAGCACGTTCGAAAGCATCCTGTTCGCGGTATTCGTTTACGGGGTGGGCACCTCCATGCTCGGCATTGGAAGCATCGCCATGCTCTCCGGGTTCGCCGAAAAAAAGAAGAGGGAAGGGGCGATATTGGGAACCCACGTATCCATTTCTAAGATTGGCGCCCTCATCGCATTCCTCGTATCGGGAATCCTCGTCGAATCCGCGGGAATGCGGTTCCTATTCGCGATGTCCGGGACCCTCCTCCTGCTCGGAGTCATCATCGCGGAAGAGAAAATGGGAATGAAATCCTTCCCCACCCCCAAGGCGAGAGAATTATCCCAGCTCCTATTCCACCACCGCTGAATGGCCCCCAAATAAGGATTTAAAGCGCTCCCGACGTATTCAGGGATATGCACGAACCCCTCAAAGGAGAGCCATACCCCGTCACGTGCGGGTTGGAAGTGCACCAGCAGCTCGAGACGGGAAAACTATTTTCGCGCATGCCCACCACCCTGCGCGAGGACCCACCGGAATTCACCTTCACGCGGAAACTCCACGCCGTGGCCAGCGAAATGGGAAAAGTGGATGCGGCGGCCATGGAGGCCGCACGAAAAAAACAGACATTCACCTATCAAGGGCACCACGAGAACGTGTCCCTCATCGAGACAGATGAAGAACCCCCCGCTCCCATGGATGGGGATGCATTGGATATCGCCCTCGAAGTATCCCTCAAAATCGGCGCCGCCATCGTGGATCACGCCATGGTCATGCGCAAGAGCGTGGTGGATGGGAGCAACACATCCGGATTCCAGCGAACCACCCAAGTATCATTCGGGGGAAGAATAACCCTCGCAGATGGGACCCCGATTCGATTGCAGGGATTAGCCGTCGAAGAGGACTCCGCCCGGCCCATCCAGCGAAGTGAGAAAGAAGCCGTATACCGATTGGACCGATTGGGATTCCCCCTCATCGAATTGGCCACGATGCCCGACATTCACACGCCCGAACACGCCAAAATGGCCGCGCTCAAAATAGGAGAGTTGATGCGGATCACCGGACACGTCAAACGAGGACTGGGAACCATCCGACAAGATATCAACATCTCCATCCCTGGGGGAGCGAGAGTGGAACTGAAGGGAGTCCAGGAACTCGAACTCATCGATGAATACGTGCGGAGGGAGATGCAGCGCCAAGGGGTATTGCTCGCGCTCAAAGAAGAATTAACCCGAGAAGGATTGACCAAAGAAAAGATCGAGGGAGAGAATGGAATCGATGCCACGGGGATATTCGCCAAGAGCACGGCCAAAATGATCCAATCCGCCCTGACGAAAGGACACTCCATCCTCGCCGTGAGATTGCCCCAATTTCATGGAAAGATGGGCCGAGAGGTCCAGCCCGGAAGAAGGGTCGGGACGGAAATATCGGGGTACGTGAAAGTAAAAACAGGACTCATGGGATTGCTGCATGGAGACGAAGCACTGGAAAAATACGGATTCACGAGCGATGAAATTAAGGCCCTCCACGTGGCCGTGCACGCACAACCCGTGGACAGTTTCGCATTGGTTATGGGAGAGAAGCTCCGCGCCGAACACGCCATCCGCGTCATCAAGGAAAGGGCTGCCTTCCTGCTCGAGGGGATTCCCGAAGAGACACGCAATGCCGTAGAGGGAGGCAATTCGGAGTATTCCCGCCCCCTCCCTGGGGCGGCACGCATGTACCCGGAGACCGACCTGAAAGGAATACCCATCCCCGAAGAGAAAATAGAACGCATGAAAAAGATCCTCCCCCGCTGGGCCGAAGAGCGAAAAAAATACTATATGGGAAAAGGCCTCTCGGAAAAACTCGCCGAGGAGATGAAACTCGACAACCGGGCACGATTCTATGGGAGACTATTGGAAAAAGGATACGATGCCACGACCACCGCCTCCCTCCTGCTTGCCACTCTTAACACGCTCCGAAAAGAAAACCCCAACGTGGACCGCCTCACGGAAGGACAGCTGGAACAATTGCTGGCCGCTGAGAAGAAGAAAGAAATTCTGCGCGAACACTTCCCCGCGATCCTAAAGGAATGGGCCGGACAGCCGGAAAAGGAATTGAATGAAATCACCTGCCAGCATACCCAAGGAAATGCGGGAGAGGAAGAGATCGCATCCATCATTGGACAGATTGTGGAGAAGAACCAACACCTCGTATTGGCGAAAGGAATGGGAGCCCAATCCTCCCTCATGGGAATTGCCATGCAAGCCCTTCGAGGAAAAGCCCAAGGATACTTCATCGCCCAAGCCCTGGAAAAGGAATTAAAGAAGCGCACGGGAAAATAAACGAATGGCACGGCGTCAACAATACCCGAATGGAGAAACCCGAAAAAAAAAATCAACCATCTGAATAGGGAAGGCTGTCATTCCAAATCGCATCGAACTCATCCGCATACTTTTGGTTCAATTCCCCGGATGCGATGGAGAGGAGATTCTCATTGTTCTCCCCCACCCCGTTCCCGGTCCAATTCATGCTCCCCGTGAGGATGAGCGAATCATCCACGATCGCAAACTTATGGTGCATGAGCGAGGGATTGGTGTCAATCCGCACGGGGACACCGGCAGCGGATAATTCATCGTGCTGGGAGAACGATCCCCCGGCCTGCTGCTTTTCCACCACCACCCGGACGTCCACCCCCCGGTCATGGGCTTGAACCAGGGCGGCCGCCAATGACTCGTTCGTGAAGGAGTACATGGCCACCCAGACACGGGAATGGGAACCCTCAATCGCCTCCAAGGGCAACGCTATACACGCAGGGGAGGGGCAGAATGCCGAACGGATGCCGGAAAAGGAAGAGGGGAGGCCTGCATCCGGGAGGGGAGATGACGATTGCACGTAGGAGAGGCCTACCCCCACGCCAAAAGAGAGAAAGAAAAGGGCCCCCAAGAGATAGGTTAACGGCCTCATCGTCTCTTGAGAAGGGGAATCCGGATTAAAAAAACAAGGTCCTGCGAACAAGGCGGCTCCCACCAGCCCTTTAAAAACTGTCCCAACCCGTCTCTTTTACCTAGAATCGTTTGGCGTTTACCGGAAAAGCACGAAAAGGGGCCTACCATCCCCCGCTTTTCCCCCGTTCCTGCTGGACGAATCACGGTCAGCCCCGTC
This sequence comes from archaeon, assembly GCA_038046225.1. Lineage (GTDB taxonomy): Archaea > Iainarchaeota > Iainarchaeia > Iainarchaeales > VGJJ01 > VGJJ01. The sequence continues at coordinate 65 of JBBSWQ010000055.1, read as the reverse complement.
GTCTAGTGGTCAAGGATATCGGACTTTGAATCCGAGGACCGGCGTTCGAATCGCCGCGGGGCTAT
>JBBSWQ010000054.1:0-4477 GCA_038046225.1 archaeon | reverse complement strand
TCATGAGGCCGGAACCAACGGAACCCATTTTGATGGGCAGGGGGGCTGCGACGAGGAGATACAGAAAGTATAGAGAAAGGGCCGTGAATCCAAAAAAGGAACCGATTACGAGGGCCCCCGCAAAACCCACCAGCATGAGGATCCAGAACCCTGACAGGAGGATGAAGAAGAAGTTTCCAATCCCGGTTTCCATCCTCTTCTCCTTGGGAAGGCGCACGAGAAGTTTGCCCAGAACCAACACGAGCAATCCCCCGGCCACGAGCGCCATGCCAAATCCCAATCCAAACAATTCGAATGGGGACGCAAAGAGGTCTTTCTCCGCATACGAGGCACGCACTTCTTCATTCCCCTGCATCAATGCCTCAACATCATCCAACGCCGCAGAGATGCCGCCGAAATAATCCCCATCCTTCAAGAGAGGGACCATCTTCCGTGAACCGATACGATACGCCAACCCATCCGGGAGGGTGCCCTCTACCCCATACCCGGTATGAATCCGCCACTCCCGATCCTGCACCGAAATGGCGATGAGGAGACCATTGTCAATTCCCGCATCTCCTATTTTCCACGCATCAAACACTTCCTGGGTGTGCAAGAACATATCTCCCCCCTCAAGGGAAGAGAAAACATACACGGCCACTTCCACGGTCGTGGATTGTTCCAATTGACCCAATCGGGATTCCAATGAGGCTTTTTGTTCATCGGAGAACACGCCGGCCGCATCCAGGACATACCCGGAGGGAGCCGGAGGAATGGATTGCGCAGAAACCCCCGAAAGGAGGAATAGAAAAAAGAAAAGAGGGAGGAGACGCATCCGAGTCCCACTCCTCAGTTGGTAAAGTCCGTCGGAACCACGGGCGGGGCATCGGCACCGGGAGGGGCATTGAAATAATCCTTCTCGGCTTTCCCGGCCAACAGAAAGCTGTTGGGGAAGAGGTGGATGTACACATTGTATTCGCGCACCGCATCATTATACCGTTTACGTTCCACGGAGATACGGTTCTCATTCCCTTCCAGCGAGGCCTGGAGCTCCAAGAAATTCTCATTGGATTTTAATTCAGGATAATTCTCGGTGATGACCAACAATTTGGAAAGAGTGGATTCGAACTGGTTCGCGGTCTCAATCTTGTCCGCCTGATTGGTCTGCGTCTGCCACTGGGAACGCAGGGCCGTGAGCTGAGTCAACGTCTCCTGCTCGAAGGACGCGGCGCCCGTGACCACATTGATGAGCTGGGGGACCAAATCAAATCGTCGGGTGTATTCCGACTCGACATTGGCCCAGGACTTCTCTACATCCTGGTCCAGCCTCACTTCTCCATTGTAAATACCCATAACCCAAAAAACACCGATGAGGACCACAGCCCCCACCACTACTGCAATTGGAATGATACGGTCCATGCGAAACGGCCTCCTCTATATGGAAAGGGATGGATGGAAGTATTTAACCGGCTTCCTATCCCATCCCCGCATTTATTTCTGGATTAGGGGGCTTCTTGAACCATCGCCCCGGGGTCAAATCGTCCATGCTGAGACGGTGAAGAGAAACTGTTCGCTGCAATCTCTCCTTGAACATTCTTCGTTTCTGATCCATGAGATTCATCGTATGCCAACACCTCCATGGGTGAGCCTATCCATTGATGCATTGCTGTATTCGTGAGCCTAGTGAAAGCAAAACCCTTGGCCCCATACCCCTACTGTTCCAATCAGCTTGGTTGGGGGGAAATCTCAGCGCTTGAGATTCCAATGATTATTCGAAATGCAGAAAGAGGACCGATGATTGAAAAACGCATCTCGAACCATTGCACCTACTGAACGATTGGACCATAAAAACACACGCGTTTGACGATTGACGAGGGGGGAATCGCATTCCCGATGAGGGGAAAACGCACCATTGGGATAAAAAAAAGGACCTCCATTCATTTCGTCATGCAACTCGTCCAAATGGAAATCCGAAAATATGCCTCGGAGGAACGCAGAATGGTCTCGATGCGATTCTTCAAGACCGGAAAGGGACACTATGGGGAAGGAGACCAATTCATCGGAGTCACCGTGCCCGATACTCGATTTGTGGCAAAAAAGTTCACCCATCTCCCCCTATCCGAAATTCAAACCCTGTTGGATTCCCCTATACATGAGGAACGTTTGCTTGGATTGCTCATCCTGGTGGGACAATACCAAAAAGGAGGAGAGAAAACCCAGAAACAAATCTTTGGCTTCTATTTGAAAAATACTGGACGGGTGAACAACTGGGACCTGGTTGATTTGACCGCGGACAAAATTGTGGGAGCGCATCTCGAAAAGGAAACGAATCGCAAATTGTTGGACACTCTTTCCCGTTCTCCCAATTTGTGGAAAAAGAGAATCGCCATCGTCTCCACGTTTCACTTCATCCGGAAGAAACAATTCAGAGATACGTTCCGCATCACGGATGCATTGATGAGGGATCCCCATGACCTGCTCCACAAAGCCTGCGGGTGGATGCTAAGAGAAGTGGGGAAGCGGGATGAAAAAGCCCTGAAATCATTCCTCCATACACGCTATTTGAAAATGCCCCGCACGATGCTCCGGTATTCCATCGAACGCTTTTCCCCCGCGGAGAGAAAAAAGTACATGGAAGGGAAAATCTGATGCGCGTGTGGGATGTGCCTCCATCCATTTTGTGCCGGAAGCACCTGCTGGGTGAGCATCGTGAGTGCCACGCCATCTTTGTGATTCTTTCGCAAGGTAAGAAAGGGTATCGCCACCACCCCGAAACCAAACGCTGGGAAGGAAAACTGGCCGCGCTATATGCACGCCACGAGAAACTCGTGAAGGAGATGGAAAAGCGCGGATACGTCCACGCATCTCCACTCAACAAAAAACACGCGAAGGGAAAGAAGATGCAGGACACTTTTGTGGACACCCCTGCCAAGCAACTTAAATTGTTGAAAGAAAAGCCGTGCGATTGTCCGTTGGACTAAAATTGAATAGAATACAATTGAAATCCTATAATAATTGCCGCAAAGATAAGTGTCAATCCTGCTAAAATAAACGGCAATCCCATGAAAGATGATCTCCCGGCCAATTTTGAGTTCTCAGAAATGGAAAAAGGGTCGTCGTAGTGGCCTTTCTTTATCATTAGCCGTTCGTTTCCGACTGCATCTGAAGGGGCATCTGGATTCGGAATTGCAACTCCAGACACATACACCGTAGAGCCTGGGCGCAGAACAATGTGTTCTTTTTCAGTGTCATATTCTTTGGAATTAAGGTTAATATCCGCTAAGAAAGGATCAATAAGTATTTTCCCCGTATCGTCCTCAATGTAGAATGGAATTCCTTTCATTTCATAATTGGAATAGGAATTGATAACACGATCTCCCTCTATCATAACATACCAAGGAAATATTCCCCCTCGCACATAATTCTTGAAGTACACGCATGGAGTTTGGGTTTGAGGGGAACGGAGAAGCAAAGCAGGGTCAACTGGAATTACTTTCCCTTGAACCTCTACTAATCCCACTGCTAGAGAACGGATTTTGCTTGTGATGGTATTTTCGGTTGTCCGACTTATCTGAAGGGCATGTATTCCATTGCTAATCATGGCATATCCAAAAAGAAGTAAGAGACCGATGACTATTCCCATAGATGGGTGTATGGAATAAAGGTATGCCCCCAGAACTAAAATAACTAGTGCAATAAAGGAGCTAACTGATAGGGAGAGTGGCCCCATTCTCGGCCACTTCCTAGAATTTCACCTTGACATTCTTGCGTTCATTCTCAGTAGCTTCGAACAAGGGCTCGGGCTTCGTGAATCCCATCCATCCCGCGAAGATGCGGTCAGGGAAGGTCTCGATTCTGATATTGTAGGTGTTCACGGAATCATTGTAAAATTCTCTCCGGTCGGCCACCTCATTTTCCAACCCTGAAATACGGTTTTGCAGCTGCATGAAATTCTCATTTGCCTGCAATTTTGGATAGTTTTCCGCAACGGCAAAAACCGTCTTGAGGGCAGCGGTCATCATGTTGTCGGCCGCGGCCTTATCCTCAACCGTCTTGGCACTCAAAAAAGAGGTGCGGGCCTTGGTGACATCCTTCAGGACTTTTTCCTCATACTTCATGTATCCCTTCACCGTTTCCATGAGGTTGGGAATCTCTTCCGCGCGCTGCTTGAGGAGAACATCAATGTTCGCAAAGGACTTCTTAATATTGTTCTTCAACTGAATCAACCCATTGAAGATGGAAACGATATAGAGCGCAATCACTCCGATACTGACTAGAATGAATCCCCCGATGATGATGCTCAATCCCAGTGCCATGTTTTTCAACCCCTCTCAAATTCCTACAATATACCCACGCTTAAAAAGAGAATTGCTAACCCACCAAAGAACGCGAGTATACCAATCGCTCCAAAAAGCTTCCAGGCATTCAAATCGGCAAGTGTTTCCTTTTCCGATTTATTGGAGATAAAGAAAATGTTTTTCTGGCCTCCTTTGCCAAT
>JBBSWQ010000053.1:0-3501 GCA_038046225.1 archaeon | reverse complement strand
TCGAAAAAGCCATCCTCCCCTGCCAATTCCGCGTACTGCCTGGATTCGTCTTCCGAAATTCAAGACCCGCAGTGGTGGGAGTGAAAATCATCGAGGGACGATTGAAGACGAATGCGGAAGTCATGAACGAGAAAGGAGAAGTATTGGGGAGAGTCCTCAATATCCAAGAAGACAAGGAAACGGTGACCGAAGCCAAACGCGAACAGGAAGTCGCGGTCTCCATCTCGGATGCCGTAATGGGAAGGAACCTCTCGGAGGGGGATGTTCTCTACACGAAAATCACCCTCGGCATGCAAAACTTATTGAAAAAAGTGAATCTCAGCGAGGACGAGAAGGAATTGCTCCAGAAGATCCTCGACTTACAGTCTACACCAGACACTCAAACGAGTAGGGAGGAATAAACAGATGAATATTGTGGTATCGGATCCCAAGACACGGAAGGCCTACGCCAAGAAATTGGAGACCACCCCCTTCGTGGGAAAGAAAATAGGACAAGAAGTCGATCTGGCGGAAGTCGGATTGGACGGATACAAAGGAATCATCACGGGAGGGAGCGACAAGACCGGAACCCCGATGCGGACCAATTTCCCCGGAACATCCCGGAAAAAACTCCTCATTTATCCCGGTGTGGGATTCAAAAGAGGAGAGAAAGGGGAGCGGAGAAAAAGACCCCTGCGCGGAAACACGATCGCGAACGATATCCACCAGGTCAATGTAAAACTGACCGGATACGGGAGCAAGACCGTAGACGAGACGTGGCCGCAAACACCCAAAGAGAAAAAGGAGGAGAAGAAGTAGGACGCCTTCCCATTTCCCTTGGAAAAATGAGGCAGGATAGGGGATGCATTCACTCCCCCAATCCGCTTCTCCCTAAGGGGTTGGTTTAAAGAGGCTTCCCGCCCCTCACCTTTTCGACATGCCCCGCGCCAAGAAAACAACTGAAATTCCCACGGAAGGAACCGCTGTTCCAGCGCCCGCCAAAAAAGAAACCAAGCCCAGAGCCAAAAAGAGTACGGCACTCCCTGGAGAAGGAGCAGCCCACCCCCACGAAGGGAAAACCATCTCTCATCCCCCTGAAAAAAAAGGGGATTCAGAGAAGGGATTGAAATCTCCAACGCATGTCCTCCAAGCCGAAGTCAATATCGGCACGGCCGGGCACGTGGATCATGGAAAATGCATCGCTCTCGACGAACCCGTCCTGCTGAATAATGATTTCAGCGACGGATTCGTGCTCCTGCAAAAAACAATGCATTCGGTGGAGCCCCGCATTGTTTCCAAAAGCGAAAGACTTTTCGACATCCCCAATTTCCGCGTCTTCTCCCTCGATCCATCATTCGATCTGGTGTCGGTTCCGGCCAAACTGTTCGTCCAAAACTATGACGGACCCATGGTTGCAGTCGCAACAAAGGATGGAAAACGCATCAAGGCGAGCCCCGAACACCCCCTGCTAGTCCATACCGGAAAGGAACTTCTCTGGAAGAAGGCAAAAGAACTGCACACCGGGGACTATATCGGGGCGCTGAAAAAGATTCCCGCAAGCACCATCGTGAAAGATCCCTACCCGGATTGGAAGGAAGAGCTCGGCAAGACCTGCTGGATCGTCACCCGCGAGGAGGCATTGCGCTTGGCCGAAAAGACCAACCGCTTCATCGATTTCGATGGGTTATCCGCATCCGAGTGGAACAGCATACGAATACTCTCCAAGCTGTCCATCGCCAAACTCGAACACGCATGCAAAATTTCGCCCGGCCAGCTGGCGGGCGCCATCAAAAAAGATGGATTGTCAGGGAACTTCCGGGAAAAACTGGTCCAATTCTATTCGATTCATCCACCCGCCATCCCGGGCGGGGTAATCATCAATACCAAGAGCAAATCGAAAGGTTTTCTTGAGGTCAACGATGCCGGGATAACCGACGACATGCTCCAATTTTTGGCGCTCATTATCGGGGAAGGCCATAAAATGGAGAGAGGGGTCCGCTTTACGCAAGACAAGAATGCGCTCCTTGAACAATACCTCCGCATCTGTTCAACGAATTTCGGCCAAAAACCCGTATTTCGAGGGAAATTCGATTACTGCCTTGAAAATAAGGCGCTCGCCGAGTTCCTGCATGTACGCTACGGGGTGATTCCCGGGAATTCGAGAAAATCAGGCATCCCGCATTGGATATTCGCCCTCCCGAATGACCGGCTGGCCGTTTTCCTCCGATCCTTCTTCTCGGCCGAATGCAATGTGAACACGAAATCGAACCAAATCTCACTTTGTCAAGCCAATAAGCAAAGCATCCAGTTGATTGGGTATGCACTAAAGAAATTCGGAATCGCCCACTCCATCCACCCAATACTAAAGCATGCCACCAATACGATCCAGAAGACAAAGAGGGAGTATTGGCAATTGCTCATCTCCGGCCGCACCAATCTCCAGTCGTTCAATCAGCACATCGGATCGGACTTGACATACAAGAAAGACGCGCTTGAACGGATCTGCGCCAAAAAAGAAAATGGAAAAAGGACGGATAGGATGGTTCCATTAGCCCATGAACTATTTTCCGAATTAATCGACGCCCTGGGAATGAAGAAAAGGACGCATCCCACACTCACGGTCGCACTAAAAAAACAACCTTGGTTCTTCGCGTACCAAGATTGCCGGTCCAAAAACGCGATCAGCGAAGAAAAACTGGAACAGACAATCCTCCAGTTGAGGGAACGATTAACGAATTTGAAAAATGCACGTTCGCTCACCCCCACGTTCGCATTGCTGGCCGAATGGTCGGTATCGGAACAGGAAATCGCCTCGCAAACAGGGCTATCGCGCAAAGTCATCCATCAGACCATACTGCACGGAAAAAAGGCGCCCCGCAACCGAAGGGAATCGATTAGTCAAGCCTTCAACTCTATCCTTTTGGCCCGGTGCGGGCGCGCCACCATACTCCTGCGCCAGATCGAAACAAATAGCCCGGCGACCATCGAATGGTGTAAAATAAAAACAACCGAAGAAACATCCTATAACGGCCCCATCATCGATTTGCAGGTTCCGGGTTATCATAATTTTGCGGCTGGAACAGGTGCACTCATCTCGCACAATACGTCTATCACCAAAGCATTGAGCGGTAAATGGACCGATACCCATTCCGAAGAATTGAAACGGGGAATATCCATCCGATTGGGGTATGCGGATGCGACATTCTACGAATACACGGGAAAGGATGGCGCGGAAAGATATGGGGCCACTCCTGAAAAGGATGGAGTAAAAGGAAAACTCCTCCGAAAAGTATCTTTTATTGACGCCCCCGGACATGAGACGCTGATGACCACCATGCTCTCCGGGGCCACGCTCCTGAATGGGGCATTATTAGTCATCGCCGCCAACGAACCCTGCCCCCAACCCCGCACCGCGGAACACTTAATGGCATTGCAGATAGCCGGGATCCAGAAACTCATCGTGGTCCAGAACAAAATAGACCTAGTCGACCGGAAACGTGCCATCGAATCCCACGCGGAAAT
>JBBSWQ010000052.1:976-3613 GCA_038046225.1 archaeon | reverse complement strand
CCCAGGCATCACCGCGGGAATATTGGAAAATACCATCAAGTATCTGAAGTAAGAACGGAATCGGGCAACCGGCTATTCCCCAGCCGGACCCCTTTTGAGTTGGGTCAACCCCTGCTCATGCATCCCATGCCCCGCGACGTGTATGGAAAGGGTTTTCATTCGTCCGTGAACGGATTGATTGCCTTAATTCCAGGGATTCGTTCAAAGTCTTTCGTATCCTCAGTGTAAATGATGGAAATGTGATTCTCCTGCATGGTAGCAACGATGAGTGCATCCCAAAAATGAATTTTGTACTCCTTTTGCAATTCATTGGCGCGAATAATGGTGAGCGGGGAATAGAAAATGACTTCAAAAACATCTATCATTTCTCGAATGGTATCCTCAATTTCTTTTTCGATAGATGGAATCGTTTTATTGGTTGACATATTGTACGAGAACTCTGCCAGATTCTGAACACTCACGACCGTGTCTTTTCCTATTAGCCGTTCCTGAATGAAATCAACGGCTTTATCGTGTTTTTCCTTTTCATCTAAATCCAAATAATAGATGAGGATGTTAGAGTCGATCAGGGAAGATTTTTCTGTCATACAATTCCGACCGATGCTTTACCGCAATCTTCCCCAAATGATATCCTTTCTTTCCCCGGGCTAAAAAGCTTTGGATGGCACGTCGCCGACGGGCCTCTTTCTCATCTAATTCTATGAGGTCCTCAACCGTTTGGGAAATAGCCCCCTTTTTGTCTCCATATTTCTGTTTGGATAAAATGCGCAAGCGTTGCTCTTTTTCGTCCTTCAAGGAGATCGTCATATGACCCATACAAGTATATGTACAACTACAATATATAAGTATATCTTTGAGTCAGACACTCAAGAGCGAGGCGTCAATCCCACCCCCATCTGGGGCAAGAACGACATCTTTAAAGTTACGGCAACCCTGTGGGAGACCATGAAACCCCTTAATGGGCAGGAAGCTAGTTTGCCCTCAACGGGAGTTCAGAATCCTAAGTTTTGACCCCTATTTGTGCAAAGCCCGCAATCCCGAAAAGTATATATAGTCATGATGATATCATGACGATGCATGACGCATCATGAGGAAACAGGGAAGAAGATTCAGGCATTATTGAGCCAAGTCTCGCCGGAATTCACCCAACTTACTGCCAATCTCACGGACGTCATGGCCCAGGCCGACAACCCCATGCTGGTGGCCGCCCTGCTCTATAAACTAGCCCAGGAACGCCAACAGACCAATGAATTGCTGGCCAAGATGGAATCCAAATACGACGAGTTATCCTTCCAATTGAAGATGAATGGAGTGGGTCCCACCCTAACTCCCAACCCAACCCAGGGGACTCATTCCATTTCTCTTCTACCCGAAATGGACCAAAAAATAATGAAACTGGTGGAAACCCACCAAAAAGTGGACGCGGTGCTCATCCAATCCAAGATGGGATACAAGAATCCCAACGCGGCATCGCAGCGATTGAACATGCTCGTCAAAGCCGGATACCTGGGAAAAATCCAGTCCGGAAAAAAGGTGGTGTTCGTCCAAGCGAACGGATGATACTTCCCAACGGGAATACCAATCAACTCGGACGCGGAATCCCTCCTTAACTCCCAACCCAACCAAGAAGGGGATCCGCGGACGATGTTGATTCTACACCCACCCAATTTGCCTACCCAAAAAATACCAACCCAACCCGGTGGGGGAGCCCAACTCCCCCATCACTCTTTTTCCAAAAATTTAACCTAGTCTTAAATAATGCACTCCACCCCTATCCTATTGAATATATGGTAAGGGGGGTAGCCCGGTGGGCAAGTAAACCCCCCATTTATTATGAAAGTAATGATCTTTGTCGATTATGACAACTTTCGCAGTTCGCTCACTCATCTCCACCATACACGCCAGGCCAAAGTAAGCCGATTGGCCGACTTCATTATGCAATATATCGGCGTCAAAATGGGATATGAAAAGTATAATCCTGAACTAATACGGACGTATGTGTATACTGGAGAATATGCCGATACGACTATCCAGCGGATTAAATCACACCGGGATACCGAAAACAAAAAAGAGAAAAAAGAAAAAATAATCAAACTCCTTGGAGATATTGAGAGAAGAAGCGATGGACAGCGCAAATTTTTTGAGAACGCCATACAATTTGATTTCCTAGAATTGAGGGTGAAGCCTCTCCAGTATAGTCCGCAGGGAATAAAAGTATTCCAAAAAGGTGTTGATGTACAAATAGCAGTTGACCTACTTGCGAATGCTTATCGAAACAATTATGACGTGGCCGTATTATGTTCGGGGGATGTCGATCTCCTTGAATCAATTAAAATGGTCAAAGACCTCGGGAAGAAAATCATTATCATGTGTCACAAAAATCTCATGTCAAAAAACATTCGCAAAAATGCCGACCATGTAATTTTGATGGAGGAACTTGGAGTCGATGAGATAGAAAAATTTTCGTATTTACCAGCAGTGGGTGGAAATCAATTCATGACTAATACGTCTTCTTGATCCACATTCCCACACTAATCCCAAAGACCACGAGACAAAGCACGAGAACGGCCAATTCCGCCATGGGAAGGGAAGGAACCACTCCCGCGACCGCTTGGAAGGAAGAATCACCGGCACCCA
>JBBSWQ010000052.1:0-966 GCA_038046225.1 archaeon | reverse complement strand
CGGCACCCAAAACCGATGCGTCCATGGCCTTCGCGGCGGCCTCGCCGGCCTCAATCACCAACGAATTAGACGCATCCCCCGCGACTAACGTGCCGGTGGAAGGAGGAGAGATGCTCTCAGGGAGGGAGGAAAAAAAACGGGAATATGCCAAGTATCCTGCCCCCGCGATGCCGAGGAGACTGGTGCCCAACAACACGAGAATACGATTATCCTGAGGAAGGAGGAGGGCTTTTCCCTTCACCGTCAATTCGATGTATTTCCACTTGTGCCCATCATCCACTTCCCGCACCAGCCCGGCGTGCGCGAGAATATCCACGTGATCCTTAATCGTGGGGGCGGCCAAACCCATCTCCTTGGCCAATTCGGACTGGGTCTTCCGGCGTTCTATCAACGCTTTGAGCACACTCACCCGGGTTTCCCCGGCCAGGGCCTTGAAGACTTCCTTATCCAATGTGATTTCGCCGGTCATCGTATACCCAAAAGCATCCATCGTCGTTTAAAAGTGCGCGCGAATCCCAAGGAAAAAGGCTTGAAGGGAAAAACAGGAAAAAAGAATGAAAATGGAGAATTATTCCTCGTCCCCAATCTCATGAATCTGACTCCGGAGGGATTCCAATCGCTTCTTGCTCTCCACCAATTCCCCATACGCGGAATCGGCTTCCCGGTCCAGAACCTGGAGTTCGATGCCCCCTTTTGTATTTCGTTTGAATGAGACATTCTTCCCGTATTCACTACGCAAGTGTTCGAGGAGATCCTCTTCCTGGAGCAACCGCTTCAGTTTCATCCCAATCAGATTCTTGAGCTTGTTGAGCTCCAACACATGAACCTCGAGCTCATTCAGCACATCGGCTTTCCCTTGAGAGGGAACAAACGAAATGGGCACGGGTTCCAATCCCGCATCATCCACCACGCCCGACAATTCGTCCCGACGCGATTGGAGCTTTTCGATGCGACGCGTGAAGGAAT
>JBBSWQ010000051.1:0-1821 GCA_038046225.1 archaeon | reverse complement strand
GGGTATGCCCTCCCCTTTTTCCCTTTCCTCGAAGGACGCCCAGACGGACGCCCGGTCTGGTTTCTTGAACCTCCCTCACGGGAAGATTGAGACTCCATTTTACATGCCCGTGGCCACGAAAGGGAGTGTGAAGCACCTCTCCCTGGATGAAGTTTCCCGTATGGGGTATGAGTGCATGATATCCAATGCCTTCATTTTCTATTTGCGTCCCGGCCTAAATGTGGTGAAGAAAGCGGGCGGTATTCATAAATTCATGAATTGGAAGCACGGTCTGTTCACGGATTCGGGGGGATTCCAGATCCTGGATGAGACTTTTTTGGTGGCGCGCAAAGAAGAAGGGGTGGTGCTGAACAATCCCTTCACGAAGAAGAGGGAATTGTTCACTCCTGAAAAGTGCATGCAGGTTCAGCAATCCCTGGGCTCGGATGTTGCCATGTGCCTGGATGATGTCCCTCGTTTTGGGGAATCCCAGGGCAAGCCGTTCTATGCCCAGACCCTTCAACGCACATTGGAATGGGCGAAACGCTGTCGTGCAGCCCACTCGAGCAAGAAGCAATTGTTGTTTGGTATTTCCCAAGGGGGGACGTTTATGGATTTGCGCAAAAAGGGGATTGATTCCCTTTCGCAGATGGGCTTCGATGGGATGGCATTGGGGGGCTTGGCCATTGGAGAGCCCAAGCCGGTCATGCACAAGATCATCGCCACGGCCCGCAAGGCCATTGGGGAGGACACCCCTCTCTATGTGATGGGCCTCGGCTCCCCGGAGGATATCGTCCAGGCCATCGGGTGGGGGGCGGACATCTTTGACAGCGTGTTTCCCACGCGTACGGCGCGGCATGGATTAGCCTTGACGTCGAGCGGAAGAGTGTCTATCAAGAATAATTCCTTTGCGCATGATTTCGATCCCCTGGATGCGGAGTGCGACTGCATGGTGTGCCAATCCTATTCCACTGCACTCATCCATCATCTCGCCAAGAATAATGAGGAGTCCGGTTTTCGCTTCCTCACCCATCATAACCTGCATTTCCTGTCTAAGACCATGCGGGAGGCGCGCACGGCGATCAAAGAAAATGATTTCAAGTCATTTTCGAGGGACTTCCTGAAGAAGTATTCCGGGTGATACCGGGCGTCTTATTAATCCGGATTTCCATCTAGGGTGCAATACCCCCGGGGGTTTGTTTCCTATGTCCGAATCCATTTCCCAACTCGTTGCGCGTGACCTCATGACGGATTCCTTCGTCACGGTCGATTCCTGGAATACCTTGTCGCGTGCCTTTGCTGCATTGAAGAAGGGCTCGGCCGCCGAGGCGGTAGTGATGGATGGCAAGAAAATGGCGGGTCTCCTTTCCGAATCCGGGCTGTTGCGGAATGTGGATTTGACGACCACGAAGGTTTCTTCCGTTCTCCGCTCTGCTCCGTCCGTTTCATCGAACGATTCCTTCCGTACCGTGGTTCGTATGATGCGGGACTCGGATGTGCGCACCCTTCCGGTGGTGGATGCCGGAAAGCTTCTGGGGGTCGTAACCGTCCAGGAGGTCATTTTCCGGATGCAGTCGCATGAGGGCTTGTCCGCGTCGAATGCTAAATCTCTGGCGTCGTTTAACCCACTGGTTATCTCCGAATCCGCAGATTTGGGCAAGGCTATTCATCAGATGCGCGGGGGGAATATCCGGAAGCTCCCGGTCGTGGACGCGAAGCAGAAACCGATTGGGGTGATTCGGATCGAGGATGTGGCCACGGATGTATTGTTGGGTCTGGATCGTTCTTCCCGTGGGTCATTCAAGATGAATGCGGGCCGTCAATCGGTTCCTCATCGGCCCG
>JBBSWQ010000050.1:0-2032 GCA_038046225.1 archaeon | reverse complement strand
TTCATGAGCGGGGCCATCTTGGGAGCCACCAATGGAATGTTCATCGGTTCCGTGACCGGAATGGCGGTAGGAATGAGTGCGAGCGCCTACGCGGTGCGCAAATCGGGAATCATGGGCATACTGGAAGGACTCATGGCCGGACTCATGGCAGGAACCATGGGCGCCATGCTCAGCGTCATGATGCTCACCGATAATCTCGTGGCATTCCTGTATATCCTCTTTGGAGTATGCACCCTCATATTGGGGGGGATGAGCTATTTCCTATTCAAGGAAGTCGGACCCATCCAGGACGAGGAAAAACGGATTGATTTCATCCCCCTCGCGATGGGGAGCATCCTCCTGCTTTTGCTTTTTATCGCCCTCATCCTATGGGGACCTAAATCCGCATTCGTGTGGGGGGGATTTTCATGAAAAAACTCGAATTGGCGATTGACGGAATGCACTGCGCGAGCTGTGCGGTATTAATCACTAAGTCTCTCGAAAAGGTCCCGGGAGTGAAAAACGCGAACGTGAATTATGGCACGCAGAAAGCACGCATCGAATACGATGAAAAGCAAGCGAGTGAAAACGATTTGATTGATGCCGTGAAAAAAAGGGGATATACTGCGAACAAGGATGTCTCCACGCAACGCGAACAGGAAATTCGAGCGAAAGAAATTGGAGAATTAAAAAAACTCCTCATTATTGGAACCGTTCTCGCGTTTCCCGCGCTCATCATCGGAATGTTCCTCATGGAATTTCCCTATCGGGAATGGGTCCTCTTCGCTCTCGCAACGCCGGTGCAATTCTATGTGGGAAGACACTTTTACATGGGCGCGTTCACAGCACTGCAGAACAAGACCGCGAGCATGGATACCCTCATCACGCTTGGAACGAGCGCGGCGTATTTCTACAGCGTAGCCACCCTCTTCGGGTTTGGAGAGGAACAATACTTCGAAGTGGGAGCGGTATTGATTACATTGGTCATCCTCGGAAAATATTTGGAAGCCCTCGCCAAACGTAAAACCAGCGAGGCAATCCGGAAGCTCATGGACTTATCCCCCAAAATGGCACGCGTGATTAGAGGAAAAAAGGAAATGGAAATTCCAGTATCAGAAGTGGAAATGGGCGATCTCATCGTCGTACGCCCCGGAGAACGCATCCCCGTGGACGGGATCATCACGGAGGGACAGACGAGTCTAGATGAAAGCATGATCACCGGAGAAAGCATCCCCGCGGAAAAGAAGAAAGGAGACACCGTCATTGGGGGAACGGTCAACCTGAATGGGAGCATCACATTCAAAGCCACGGGAATAGGAAAAAATACCGTCCTCGCACGCATCGTGCAATTGGTGGAAGATGCGCAGGGAAGCAAGGCGGATATTCAACGGTTCGCCGACCAAATTTCCTCCGTATTCGTGCCTGTGGTCATTGTCCTGGCACTCATCACATTTATTGGGTGGGTAACCATTGGACAGGCTACGCTGGCATTCGCCCTTGTGACCAGTGTATCCGTCCTCGTGATTGCGTGCCCGTGCGCCCTCGGATTAGCCACTCCCACTGCCATCATGGTGGGCACCGGTGTGGGAGCGGAGAAAGGGATATTAATCAAGGGAGCGGAGGCCCTGGAAACCATGCATGCAATCGATACCATCGTATTCGACAAGACGGGCACCATCACGGAAGGAAAGCCCGCGGTCACAGACACATGGATAGCGCCCAAATCCAACGAGAAAGAGATATGGGCATTGCTGCGCGGCCTCGAAGAAAAATCTGAACACCCGCTGGCACAGGCGATTGTGCAATTCGTACAAGCGAAGAAAATATCCCCCGCCAAGGTGGAATCATTCAAGGCATTGTTCGGAAAAGGAGTCGTTGGGAAGCATGCACGAAGTGAGTATCGCCTTGGAAATATCCGCTGGATGGAAGAGCAGAAAATCTCCCTGCGCGAACATGAAGAAACCATCGAAAAATGGGAAAACGAGGGAAAGACGGTCGTCGTATTATCCAGCGGGAAAAAAGTATTGTCCATCCTGGCCATCGCGGACGTGTT
>JBBSWQ010000049.1:0-6620 GCA_038046225.1 archaeon | reverse complement strand
TATAGGAAGGGCAATTGATAAGAAGTCTGCGGGGTTCCATATTTTATGAAAAATAGTTCCTTTCCGTTTACGGCCGATGAATTACGGGTTATTTATCAGTTGGCTAAAGCCCAACAAGAAAGAGAGGCCGAAGAATTCGATGATAGCGAGGATGATTATTTTTGCGATGAATTGAAACCAGTCAGCAAACATTTGATTGTTTCACTACTCAAAAAAACTTCACAATATTTGCCGAAGGGAAACTATGTCGCCATCGACAAGAGCTTTTTGCGAAGAAAGTATCATACATTTAACAATATCATTAGTCCAAAAGTATATTCCGCCCTTAAGCAGAGTTTGAATCGCTTGAAAACTATTGAAATAAAATATTTTGGCATGGAAAAAGCTGGATTTACCAAACGAAAACTGGATGTGTATCATACCTCCAGCCGATATACTATTGGATATTGCCACCTTCGAAAAGAAATTCGGACATTTCGCGCCAGTCGGATTGCTTCCGCAAAACTAACGACTGGTTCGTATGCTATTCCAAGCGAGTTTGATAAAAATGACTATTGAATCTGAAAAGCCAATAAAGCTCACGATCGAACTTGTCCCCTCTACTGTTTGGTATTCGAGCGTATACACTTTTTTTCAGAAAACAAATCAGTTGGGGAAGTGGCGCCAAATAAAGGAGGAGTTGTATGCGTCGGAAGGAACGACTTGTTGGATATGCGGATCGGAGAAAAAACCCTTAGAAGCGCATGAAACGTGGTCATATGACGAAGCCAATCATATACAGAAGTTGGAAGCCATTCATCACTTATGCAAAATGTGTCATCGAGTGAAGCATGTCGGTTTGTGGCTGCACACCCCCCAAGGAGAAAATATGCTCCAAAAAGCCGGACTGACCCGAAAAGATGTCATAAATCACTTTTGCCGCGTTAATGGTTGCTCAGAAGGAGAATTTGGAAAGCACGAAAAGGAAGCATTTCGGATATGGAATGAACGAAGTCGATACCAATGGAAACAAGATTTTGGAAAATATGGTCCCTTCATCAATGAAAATTAGTTTTCATCTCTCCCGTTCCTTCATCCATTTTTCCATGTAGGCTTCTCGTAATTGGTTGAGTTGGTCCATGATAGGGATATTGATTCCGCGCTCTTCCAGAATGTCCATTCGCTCTCCCACCCATGTGACCCAGATATCCTGTTTGCTTTGACGGATTTGGTGTTGTAGTTCTTCAAGAATAATATTCCAATCCGGTCCCTTGGTGGCAATCTCATAGCAGTCGGTGATGTCTCCATCTCGTTCGGTCATGTTTTTGAAAAGGAAAATGTCCTCGTTTGAACATAAATATACCGTGATATGCTTGAGTTCGATTACCTTTTCGGCCCTTTTCATCATGTTCTCAGACAAGGAGAATTTTCCACACACCTCCTTTTCGAATACGTCGATGCTGAATTCCCCGCGCTGGAAAATCTGGTTCAGGTTCATGTGCGTGTATTCCTTTCCTGGAATCTTTTTGGAAAAACCGATTTTGACCAATGCGTTTTGGAGATTCAAAAATTCTTGTCTGGATGATACTACAAGATCGATGTCCTTTGTCGCGGGTTTCAATCCGCGTTTCAGGAGGACAGCGCCTCCAATAGTATAAATGGGGATTTTTTCTTTCGTGGCGGCGTCAATCTCTCCGAATACTTGCTCGGCTTGCTCAAATCGTTCAATCATGGCTTGACCTCTAAATCATATACGGCCGCACGGTCTTTTATCTCTTGCAGGGAGGGGAAACCGCCAAACTTCTCGCCGTAAAAGGTCCTTTTTAATTTTTCAATAATGGGGTGTTCTACTTTAGAAAGTTTTTCCCCGTGTTTTAGATAAAATAAGGCCACGAAAATAATGTGACGGATTTCGCCCGTTTTTTGGGTAACATAGATAGAATGGCGAAATACTTCTTCGGCTGTTAATTTCTTTTTTGGAAGGTAATAGAAATAGGTGATATTGTAGAGTTTGATCCCAAAATTCTCGTAGGCTGAAAAGGCTGTTAGGGTTGCATCCAATTCTTCGTCGCTTGAAAAGATGATTTCGTCCTCGTTTTTGAAATAGATGACGGCATTAACTGGGATGCGTGGGTCGATGGATTCCTCGTATTTCTTGAACTCAATCAAGAACTCTCGCACTTGCGGCCACACCTTTTCATTCACACGATACATTTTCTCTTTATGCAGCAGCAAGCTGATTCGATTCCCTTGGTTGATTTTCTTGATGAGAGTCGTCTTATGCAAGCCGGTCTCCTTGGCTAATTGAGAGAGGGTTTTCGGTTCGATAGCGACGGCGTAAATTTGAAAACCTGTTCCTGAAAGCGGAATGGAAAGTTGTGGGGCTCTGGCCAGCGTGGTCAGCAGCATGTTCACGTGCGTCTTCCGGTCTGGAACAATCAACCCTCTTTGAACCGACAAAATCCCTTTTTTGGCGAGGGATTGAACGACGCGATACATTTGGGCGCGGCCGATTTCCAGTGCTTGAGCTATTCGATCCACTGTCGCATCGCCTTTCCCGACCTCGGAGAGGGCCTTCAATTCAGTCTGCGAAAACCACATAAGTAGATGATAATGCAACTCATTTATAATAAAATCGCAATATTGTATACTTTTATCCCGGCTTCCCGCTCGGGGCATAGTTGGCATTCTTTAGGCAGCTTCATTTCCAAAATAGTTTGGCAGCATTCGCATGGGCAAACCGTTCCTGCACGGAGGGGTCGAGTTTTCCGATGAATGCGCGCGTGTAATCCGTCAATCGGATGCCGACTTCGGGGTCGACGCTCCAGGGGGAGGACCATCCCCGGTCCGTGCCCCACATCACTTGGTCGGGGTGGCGTTCGATGAAATCCTTCCAGTTTTTCACATCCTCTTCGAGGAGAGCATCATACTCGTCAAAATGCGCGAGAAATGTTTCCTTGCTCACGTCCGGGTGCAATAGCCACTCGTTCCCATAGAGTTGATCCACGCCGTAATACGCATTGGGATGATTCTCCAGGATTTCGTCCAATCGTTCCAGGTTCATGTGATTATCCGATTCCCACTTCACGAGTTGGTCGCCGTGCCAAATGAATTGGATGTCCGGGTTTTCCGATAATACCTCTTCAAAACTATCCTGCTGTCCTTCCCCCAAATGCACGTACACCACGAGATTATTTTCACGCACGAGGGGATAGATTTCCTTCAATCGAATCGAATTCGGGGGAAGCGCCGCGGACCCTCCCTGCCGGGCATACAATCCTATTTCCCCATACCCTTGGAACAGGCCGGGATAAACATCCAGGAATGACTCCAGTTGTATCGCATCCACGGTGGGAAAACCACTCGGGCTGTCATCATGATCCGGAGTCATAATGAACGGGACGAATTTCCCAGGGAACTCTTCCACCGTTCTTCGGACCATCTCCAACTGATACGGTGCAGCTTCGTCCCAGACGGAGAAGAATCCCACCACCCGGGGGGTTCCTTCTCTTTTCAGTGTGCAGGCAATCTCCCCCATCGTGACATTCACTCCCGCGAGCGGGTGGCCCATTTCCGAGCCAAATGCATCCTCATCGACAGGACCGTCAGGAATGGAGGGGATGTGCCAATGCGTATCCACGAGGGGGCCGGAATAGTATTCGGATGGAACTACTTTGGGGGAAACGTCTGGACACTCCACCGGAGCCAACGCGGCATCGACGCGCTGATTCCATTCCGCTTGCTCGGGAGACATGGAATCGGTTGCCGCTTCACTCCCATCAGGAATGGCATCCGATTCAGGAGCGGGTGGTGCTTCACTTGAAGAAATAGGCGAAACAGGCTCCGATTCCGGGATGATTTCATCCAATCCAGGACTATTTTCCCCCACGCATCCGCTGGAAAAAACGAACAATAGAAAAAAAAGGAATGGGAGGCGCATCATGCTTTTCCCATCAAAAAGGGCGAATATAAGCGTGCATGTTTTTTTTCGACCCCATTTCCGATAAAAACCGGCAAAAAAAGGGATTTTTTTGATTCATGATGGTCGTCCTGCCGCTCAGATGAAATGCGCTCCACCAATACTCATCCCAGTAATTCGGCGGATTGGCTGGGACAGTTTTATATTGTGCGAATGGTATTGACGGGGGTGACCACCAAACTACTACCCTATCTCGCGTTCAATGGAAATTGCAATGAAGCCATGGAATTCTATCAACGTATCCTCGGCGGAAAATTATCGAAACAGTCGTTCGGAGAAACCATGCCCGACACCACGGGCGCGGACATGAAAGATAAAGTGATTCATGCCTTTCTGGAGAACGAATTAGTATCCTTCATGGCGAGCGATTGCCCCCCGGGACAGGAAGCCGTGTTCGGGAACAGCGTGAGCATGAGCATCATCGGCTCGGATGAAACACGCCTGCGGGAATTTTTTTCCAAACTTTCTGCGGGAGGAAAAATCCTGATGCCATTGGATAAACAATTCTGGGGGGACGTGTATGGCGCGTTCACGGACAAGTATGGAATCAATTGGATGGTCAATATTTCCGCGAAAAAAGAATGACCGTTAGATTTTTTTGATTTCAATTATACTATGAAAAAATGGGACATGATAAAATGAGCCCACAGGAGGAACAGGGTATGAATATGATTAACTGGATTGAACTGCCCGTGCGCGACATGAGCCGTGCCAAAACCTTTTATGAAACCGTTTTAGGAGTAGCCCTCACCGTGCAGGAAATGGACGGGTGGAGAATGGCCACGTTTCCATTTGAGAAAGACCAACCCGGGACATCGGGGGGATTGATAGAGAGCAAGGGATACATCCCCACGCGGGAAGGACCTGTTATCTATTTCACGGTGCCGAATATTGATACGGTTCTCGAAAAAGTCACCCAGTATGGGGGCCGCGTCGTTTTACCCAAGAGGGATATCGGAGAACACGGGTTCATGGCGCACGTGGTGGACACGGAAGGGAACCGCGTGGGATTGCACATGTTCAAGCGGTGAAAGGGGAACTATCCCGTACTCAGGAGATGCCAAAGGTAAAAAGTAAAGATGGCAACGCCCGAAAAACCGGCATATGCAATAACCATCTTTGACATCTCGAATGGATTCCCTTTGGTTTCGTTGGAGCGGGAAAAATAATAGTAGAGGATGATAAAAAATAGAATGGAAAGCACGCTCTTTGTTATCCAATGATGGCCCGTGAGTACTTTCAATGCATCCTTGAATCCCACATCCAATTCGGAAAAAATGGTGATGGCCGCGATGAATAGCATAGTGAACCCGGTCGCCTTTCCCATGTCATACATGCGCTTGAGGGTCATGTGATTCATGCTCCTGCTTCCAGTGCCGTCCGCACTCCTGTTGAAATTAAGTATCCCATGCCCGCCATGGATAATCCGATGAGAACAACAAGCAAGGACAGCCATTGAATGGCCTTGCGCATTTTCAAATCAGTACGTAATGACTCTCCCTCAAAACGTATCATTGAAAAGATGAGCATTCCCAAAAAAGGAAGCAAGAGGAAGATGTGCTCCTTCGCTTCGGTAATCAAACGATGCGCCCACGCATCCGGCCCATTCAAAATAATGGGTTTGACCTCGGAACCATACGTAGAAACGTAGTAATATCCCCCCACCACCCATGCCAATAGGAGAAACAACAATCCCAACCCGGAAATAATTCTGAGACGCGAAGGAGTATCCTTTCCGGGGTTGAATAATTCAATAAAAACCCACAAAAAAGCGAGCACGGCAAATTCACCCAAGAACGCGTGAATGCCAATCAGCCAATTTGCCATGAGGAGGGAAACAATTCGTCCTATAAAAGCATTATGCGGTGCGAATGATTATTTTTTCTCAGGACCTTTCCCTCCGTTTTTGGATGCGGGAGAGAGCGCCATAGAATGCGAGACCCACGGCGAGTCCGGTGATCCACGCGAGGCGGCGGGCCGATTCTTTTCCCTCGCGTGGGGCAATCTGTTTTTGGAGGTAGAGGAGAGAACGGTATCGCTTCGCGACCCGGGTGACGATGGCCTGTTCCTCGGGGAGGAGTATTTCCATCAATTCTCGGACAGGAATCTCGAGGATATTTTTCGGAGTGAGGGGTCCGTGGAGGTACTCTAATTGGGAACGGATTTCCCGGACGCGCCCCGGCCCCCATTTGAGTCGGGAGAGAACATCTTCCTGGAGGCGAGGGAAGGGATTCCATGCGGAATCGTAGTCGACCCTGGAATCGAGAAAACGAACATACCGCTCATGCAGGGAGGAAAGATCCTTCAGACCCGGACCCCACTTCCGGGATTCCAATGATTCCAATTCCCGCGAAATGGCGGCTTGCCGGGTCCGAGTGAGCGGTCCTACAACGGCCTGTTCGGCCGCGAATGCCATGGCCGCCGCAAGAGCGAATGGGGCGGCCTTCCGGGATAATTCCCTCCAGGAGAAAGGGACGGCCCGTCTCAATCGCCGGCTTCGAGAAGGATGGGAGGGGGACATAGTGGGAATGGATGCGGGAGGTGGATTAAAATGATTGGTATGAGAGTGAAATCAAACAATCCCATTTTCCCCAGTCAATTCCCACCATCTCCCTCCCTGGGGGGGTTATCCTTTCCGGCCGGGTATTTTAAGGGGGGAATC
>JBBSWQ010000048.1:0-2090 GCA_038046225.1 archaeon | reverse complement strand
GCAGATATACATGTAGGCGAAAACTCGTTTCATCGCTTCAGGGAACTTGGCCATATTTCAATCCTCAATACCATGATTGGTGCGCGGGAATGTTTATAATTACCGAGTGCCCCCGGCGGGATTTGAACCCGCGTCAAGGGCTTGAAAGGCCCCGATCCTTAACCGGGCTAGACGACAGGGGCGTACTAGCGGATAAAAAACAAGGAATGGGGTGCTTTTTTAAACCAATTCCAGGGTTTTTCATTCATTGTTTAGGTGATTCGATTGGGTTCTCGAGCTAAAGATTCAAGCCGCTTCAAAAAGACGCATGCACGGCAGCGTTGGAAGTGGAAAAAGAAGAAGATGCGCCGCGAAAGACGGAAGAAGCGATACCTCCGACAGCGGGCACGGCAGTAAAGGCATTCCTGCCCCTCCACGGGGAGGTATGTACCCTTTTATTCGTCCCTGGGCTACTCCCCTGAATGGGTTCGAAGGTTCCACGGAGACGCAAGGGGACCGTGCACGAATTCGCATACCGGGAGGCACGGGCCTATCATCATTCCCTCTTTCCGGGGGAGTATCTTTTTTCGAGGAGTACGCTCCGCGACCGCCACCCCGTGCTATCCCGTCCTCGGGAAATAGCGAAAGAGATGGTCGCCTCTGGTTTTGCCCAGATGGTATTGCATCGCCGCGGCTGGCTCCGTCAAAAAGTCTACAAGGTAGAATTAACACCCCTCGGGAAGGCCGAGATTCAGCTGAACCAATTGTTGTGGGCCCATTCCTACAGCCGGCATTCCGGGGACCCCAATCCCTTATCCAGACTTCCCCAAGGGGCACGGGAACGATGGGCGGAACTGCTGGTCATCCACACCCTCCTATCGCGGGATTTTGATCCCCTCCGGAAGAAATTGTATTCCCACCGGGCAATTCGTAAAAGGGATGTGATGGATGATTTGACCCAATTGGGGAATATTTCCTTCATGGAGGCGCATTTTCATGAGATGTATGGGGATAATCCTCCCGCGTGGCCATCCAGAGTCCGTGCCCAATACTCGTTTCTGGTCCGCCGATCCTTTCTCGCCCGGGAGGCGTTGGATTGGTTGAATTATGGTCCGAATTGGACCGATGTGCTGCGCCAGCGCGCGCAGGGATTCCGATTATGAGGGGAAAGCATGGGGGGAGTGTCTCGCTCTACCTTTTCCCTTCGACCTTTGCTCTAGCTTTAAAAGAGTTCCGCAATCCAATGACTGTTCCCCAACCTTGAACGGTTGGGTTTTGAGCGCATCCTAGCGCCCTTCAGTGGGATCGTATTCTAGGACACGCGCCTGCAGGGATTTTTTTCCTGCCAATCCCCCTCAAAAGGGATTGTCACGCCACCAACGGAAAGTTCCGCCCGCCCGTTTTGGGTTATAGGGTAGAGGGAAAGATGAGTCCCAAAATTAGCGTCAAAGCCTTTGGGATGATGTTGGTTGGAAGCAAAACGACCTGTTTAGAGAATTCATTCAATGTCACAGTTGAGTGGGTTTGAGAATGGTTGTTCAAAGTTCAAGTGTGGTTACCTTTTAGAAAAATGTCTTCGGATGTTTTTCGTGAAGTCCCATAAGTGAACGTCAATTTCTTGAAAGTTTTAGTCCAAAATTCGAGTTTAGTACGCAAGTAGGATTCCGAAACGCTTTTTCTCGCGGCAATTATTGAGGGAAAGTTTTCTGGAGACGATTTCTGTCCAATAGGTATTTTTTCTGTTGGGTGAATGAGTCGAATACATTCCAGCTGATCCTGCTGGCGGGTACTGCTATCGAACTGCCACTTAGACATGCAAGTCCATAAGTCAAGCCACGTTGATTTTTGGCGTACGGCTCAGTAACACGTCGTCAACCTACCGTCGAGAGGCGTTAATCCCGGGAAACTGGGGGTAATGCGCCGTAGCTCCAGACACCTGGAAATGAGTTTGGAGCGAGAAGATGCACCCGCATGCTGGGTGTAATCGCTCGTCGATGGGACGGCGGCAGATTAGCTTGTTGGCGGGGTAACGGCCCACCAAGGCGACGATCGGTACGGGCCTTGAAAGAGGGAGCCCGGAGAAGGGAACTGAGATAAGGTCCCTAGCCCTA
>JBBSWQ010000047.1:0-4115 GCA_038046225.1 archaeon | reverse complement strand
GACGCGGAGCCAGTAGTTTTGGACCCCTACTTTTTCATAGATGCGAATGTTCATCTCCAGGACGCGGACCACTTCATCTTCCACTTGGGATAAGGTGATGTAATTGTGGGAGTCGTTCTGCGTGAATCCTCGGACCCGGGATAGGCCGGATAGGGTGCCGCTCAATTCATACCGGTATACGTTTCCCGCTTCCGCGATGCGGTAGGGGAGCTGTTTGTAGCTCTGGACCATTTCCGTAAAAATAGCATGGTGGTGGGGGCAGTTCATGGGTTTGAGGTAGTAATCCTCTCCCTCAATCTCAATCGGGGAATACATGGACTCCTTATAGTAGGGAATGTGTCCCGTGCGCTCGTACATTTTTCCCTTGCTGATGTGGGGGGTTCGCACGTAATGGTATCCCGCCCTTTCCTCTTCTTCGCGCATGTATTCCTGGAGCGTGTGGAACAATTGTTCCCCATTCGGGAGCCATAAGGGGAGCCCCATTCCCACATCCTCATTGAATGCGAACATCTTCATCTCTTTTCCTATTTTTCGGTGGTCCCGTGCCTCGCGTTCGTCCAATGCTTTGAGGTATTCGTCCATCTCTTTCTGGGTGGGAAAGCTGATCCCATAGATGCGCTGCAATTGTTTGTTCTTCGCATCCCCTCTCCAATACGCCCCGGACACGCGCAATAATTTTACTGCGCCGATCTTCCCGGTGGAAGTGACGTGGGGTCCGGTGCACAGGTCCGTGAAGCTTCCTTCTTCGTACAGTGAAACGGTTTTCTCGTCCAATTCGGAGAGGATTTCAACCTTGTAATTGTTTTTCTGTTTCGTGAAATAGGCGATGGCTTCTTCGCGCTTCATTTCTTTCCGATGCACGGGGAAATCTTTTTTCGCGAGTTCGCGCATCTTTTCTTCTATTTTTGATAAATCTTCCGGGTTGAATGTTCGTTCAAAATCGATGTCGTAATAGAACCCTTCCTCGATGGCCGGTCCGATGGTGACGCGCGCAGTGGGATATACCTCCTGAATCGCGTATGCCATGAGGTGGGAGGTGGAATGCCAATACGTTTCCTTTCCCTCTCGGGAGGCGAACGTGTGCACGGTCAGTTTGGCGTCCTTTTCCACGAGGTGCGTGAGATCCACCATCTTCCCGTCGAGGGAGGCGGAAATGGCATCCTTGGCGAGTCGCTGTCCAATCTTCTGGACGGCCTCCAACACCGTCTGACCTTTCACGACCTGCAATGGTTTCCCGTCCGGGAGGGTGAGGTGGAGGGTGTTGCTCATGATTACCCAATCACTATCCAAAAGGGATTAAAATGAGGTGCTCAAATTACTTGGTCTGCGCCACGAGAAATGTTGTCTCGCCGTGGGACCCGCCCCTTTTAGTGAGTGTTATTTTTCCCGCTTCCACGAGTTTTTTTATCCAATTGTTGTTGGCACCCGTGTCGCTGAATCCGCTACATCTCAACAATTGTCCTCTTGTCACGATTTTTCCTGCATTTTCTTTCATGAATGAATCAATATCTTGGCGTATCATTGTCATTCTTAATTTCTGGAGCGCGCTCTCTTCTATTTTGCGCGCTCTCTCACGCGAAACGTGAAGTCTTTTGCCAATCTCATCGAGCGATTGATTTTGCAAAAATCGCATGCGAAGCGATATTTTTTCTTCCTTTGTGAGGATTGCTTTTTTTAGTACTGCTTCAAAACGACGCGTTTCCCACTCACTATCCCGCGCGGGTGGATTGCTCCACAATCTCACCTTGTCATAGAGAAATCTTTTTCGACGACGGTCTCTTTCGATGCGTGTGACTCCAGCAGACAGCGGTCCTTTTTTCATTGCCAGTCTTCTTGCTTCCCTTAGTCGTCCGGCTTGTCCATTCAGTAATCGTTCGCTTGGTGGTCGACCCATTTTGAAGGGATGCCCTTTCTCCTATTTATTGGCGATTCTTTCCTCGCGGTGAATTGAAATACCGGTATTGCATTGTTTATCTAATGCAGTCCGTCAAGCCTTCTCCCGAGACATGCGTCAAATGCCGCGGCCGGTTGTGGTGCGGTCCGACGTGCTGGATATTGGAGAAGCACGAGACCCAACAGCGGTCCCTTTCCCAGATGAAAGAGAAATCCTTCGCGGGGAGTTCTCCTCCATCCATTTTCGTCTCGCATTATGGGTATCCCAAGGTCAAGATTGCTCCCCTGGCTCCCTCCCACTACCTGGATGGAGACCAGGCGGACCTGCTGGATAACCCGGAGCGCTGGTTCGGGAAGAGTTTGGAGGAGCTGGTGGGGTATCGTTCGCAGTTGATCCGCTCCAACATTCCCATTTCCATCCACGAGGCGCGGGATCCGGGGAAAGAACTGTCCAAGGTCCAGGAGATTGCCATGGCCTCCCAAAAAGTGGATGTTGAGGTGGAATTGACGAAAACCCCGGTCGCAAAGCTCGAATTCTCCCACGATGCGCCTCCCATGGGCCCCCAAGCTCCTATGAAGGAATTCAGTCTGCAGGAGAATCCTTCCATTCCCGACAAGGTGGAATACTTGGTGAGCGACACGCATGTAAAAGCCGCCACGGCAATGGAGGAATTGTATACGAAAAATATTTCGATATATCATTTGTCAAAACTTCTTTCCGCAGGCACATTAGGGGTTGGTGATAACAGGAAGCTTGTTCCCACGCGGTGGTCGTTAACGGCTTCCCAAGATACGATTGGGAAGCAACTGATTGACCGAATTAAAGGGTTTCAACAAATCAATGAATACCGTCTTCACGAATCCCATTTTTTAGATAATCATTTCTATATTTTGCTAATGCCGCGTGAATGGGCTTTTGACATTATGGAAGCCCATCGTCCTGGTTCCTTTTGGGCGCAAGAAATGAAGGAAGTCCACATGTCATTCGATCACGAGTTTTACGAGGGGAGAAAAGACTACGCGGAGAATGTGGCGGGCGGCTATTACGCTGCGCGTTTCTCAGTAGCGGAACGATTAAATGAGATAAGAAGGCAGGCTTCTGCCGTTATTTTTAGAGAAATTGGCCCGGGTTATCAACAAAGCCTTGGGGTTTGGCAGGTGTTACAAAACACGCGAAATGCTATGAACGAAGAACCCCTATTGTTTGAAACGTTAGATGATGCGTTGAAGGCGATGGAAACCAAGCTGACCGTTTCAATGAATCAATGGAAGAAGAACAGTAAATTGCTCGATAGGATTTTTCATCAAAAGCGGCTAACGGATTTTTTCAAATAACTCTAAACAATGCATCCAGCGTGTTGCTTTAGCACATGAGTAAGAACATCCACAACGGCATTTCAAGGATGTTTTCATGAAGGTAAATCTCATTCTTCGTTACCATAATTCCAAATATACCTTGGTTTTTTTTCAGGAACTGGTTTAATCCTTTCTTGTCTGATTCAAGAATCCTATTTTTGTATTTCACTTCGATGGGAATCCCTTTCTTGGCGTGTTCCAATACGATATCCACTTCGTTTTTTTCCTTCCAGTAGCTTAGCGTGATGACAGGGGCAGGATTGAGATTGTGCTTCAACCGCATGGCATGATCATGAACAACGGTTTCTGCAATCTTTCCCATTTCCGACTCGTCGGATAAAATCCTGCCGTTGAACTGGTCCAGGAGTGCATTGCGTATTCCCGTGTCGCACACATAGATTTTTTTTGGGTTGATTTCCTTTTTCCGGATATTTCTAGAATACATTCTGGATTGGGATATCAGGAAGGCGTATTCGAGGTAGCGAATGTATTGGAGAAGGGTTTCCTTGCGTATTTGCAATGCGTTGCAAAGCGATTCGTAGGATGACCCGTGCATTCCCTCTTCGGCGATAAAAGTCAGCAATAATTCGAGTTTTCCCGGGTCGCGCACGTTGAATAATCGAATGATATCCTTGTAGAGGGTGAATTGAATGTAGGTGCGGGTCTTCTGCTGATATTCGTTCAAGTCTTTCTGTTTTAGTTGTTCGGGATATCCCCCGTTGATGAAATAGTGGTGCAGGAGCGCCATGATTTGGTCGTTTATTGGGATCATCTTGCGGCTGAATTCCTTAGCCGCTTTCTGGATTTCAGTAGCATCCCCATTTTCGATTCTTTTCTACAATGCATTTAGGAAGGTCAGGCATGAA
>JBBSWQ010000046.1:5992-8124 GCA_038046225.1 archaeon | reverse complement strand
AAATTAATTCTAGTGATTGGGATATTTCTACCACGGGAGATTTGACTAATATTGGGGGGATTACGGCGGATTCTGATCTAACCGTTACCCTAGCCGTTACTGAAGACGTAGACTTCTCCATTGATCCTGGAGCTGACCAAGCATTAAACGGTCTGCAGATTGATTTAGACTACACTGGAAGCACCCCTCTCAGTATTGGCTCCTTTCTTTCAGGGGATTCCTGGTCTCCCCTCATGCGGATTTTTACCAACCATTTTGCCGAAAATGGGGAAAAAGGAATCGAATTAGACGGATGGTTCGGGGCAGGCGTGATGGGAAACAACATAGTAAACAACGGGGAACAAAGCACGGATTCCGGAGCTAATCTGATTGAGAATATTTGGAATGAAGAAGCATTTGCAGCTGCCTATAATCAACGCAGTTGCTTGGTTGGAAATACCTGCCAATCTAACAATGATTGCAGCAAAATATCGTTTGGAAGCTCTGAATCCACGTGTGTGAATAATGTGTGCCAATGCGCCCTTGGTCTCACCCCACAACCCGACGGAACGTGCGGTTGTTATGAAAAAGCGTATTCTGTAGGATTATACAACGAATACCCCTATGTCACGTTTCCGTTGGCCTATACTCCCCTCGGAAATTACTGGGGAACAACCGCTGTAACCAAAGTACCCCCCAGCGATGCGCCCCCGCTCACTTCCTGCACGCAGGACGACCAATGTGTCTACCACACCTGCTACTCCCCGGAAAATCAATGCGGAAATTTCGACACGATTGGGCACCCTTTTCCGTTTGATGGGGTCTATGACCCAACTACTCCAAATTGCCCTGGATTTCCCTATTCCCCCCACACGCCCAACTTCTACGACCCCGGCGATCCCCCCGTCGAACCGCCCATTATTCCTGATGTGGGTGGAATTGGTCCGAAGCCGGGTCCAACCGAGTGAAAAAGCTAAATACCTCGGATGTTTCTTCTGTTAGTGCCTGGTAAAAGACCCCGAAGTCAAAATCGCCACCGCGCGACTCCATACCAACCAGGGCGAGGGGCTGGAAAACGAGGGTTAAGGGATTTTCGTACGCGTGCGCATCTGATGAGCGGTAAAATCCAGTATAACAAGTTATGGGGATTGAAAAAATTGCGGATTATTGCCAAACAATTAGAAGGTATTGCCTACGTGACACCTTTCAAAGTATATGACTCTCCTTCACAAGTTAGAGCGTCGCACTATGGAAATGCAGAACGCCTACTAATCCGAACAGATGATAGGGGGAGACGATATCACCATCGCGATTGGGCAGTTATGCCTAGGGAGAGTCTATTGGGAAATCCTTCTTATACATTTCCTGTTGAACGTGTCAAAGGAAAAATGGATGAAATGAGTACACGGTTAAATGAAATTGCATGGAATGGGGAAAGAAAAACACGGTTTATCATACACCCAACACGAAAATTCGATAGAATAAATGATGCTAGCCACACTGATGGACATATCATTGTAAGAGGCAACATGATTATGATTAAATATAATGGTTTTTGGTATGAATACCATTTTAGAGAAAAATTTTCTCCCTTGTTGGATAAACAAAGTGATGGGCGAAAAAAACCGATGACGCGACAAGTACTCAAAAATATTCAGCGGTTGATAGATGTTGCTGTATTATCAAAACAGATTTCCCTTCGGAAGGATCGAAAATATGTCCTTCGCTTCCTCACGTGGAATGATAATCCATCCCTTCTTGAATTATACGACTTGCAAGAATTTAGGCAACTGCCCTACCCAAAGAAAAAGCTGACCAAAAACTAGTTGAACGTTTTTCCGCCCGTAACGGTGACCGTTCCCCCAATGACAAGAGGGGGTAAGCCTCTAATTTTATCGGTGGGGGAAGGGTTCTCTTTCTTCAATAATGCGAGTTTTGCCTCGAGTATCTTTAATTTTATTTGTAGCATGATCAGGTCGGTAATTTTTTCGGCTAAATCATCTTTTTCTTGGTTATCATCCGTGGCATACGCTAAAGGTGCAATTAAAAAAAGCAGAATACTAATCACGGCTACTATCTTTTTGGACATCGTATTTATGCGCCCATATCCACTTTCTTCATTCGTTTGGGGATGACGTAGTATCGTTTGGATT
>JBBSWQ010000046.1:0-5892 GCA_038046225.1 archaeon | reverse complement strand
GCGCCCATATCCACTTTCTTCATTCGTTTGGGGATGACGTAGTATCGTTTGGATTTGCATACCCCGCATTCCGCCACGAAGGTGGGTTTCTTGGTCTGTTTCTTGACCTTAATCACGAACTTGGCCTTTCCCCCGTATCCCCGCTTGTGCTTCCGCACGTTCCGGCGGGTACCGATAGCCAGGGTCCGCGGACTCCCGGATTTGAACAATTTGAGCTTTTGGTCGGTGTGGGCATTGCACTTTTTGCAATACAGCTTCTTGGACTTGGGGACCTTCATACAGGAAAACGGCCGGGAAAACCCTTAAAAACGAACCCGTTGACCCGCCCTTTTCCCATTCGTCGAACCCATAGTAGGGCGATGAGGGGCGGGCTTAAAAACGACGCGAACGTGCCCTATACGTTGGAAAAGTTGGGAGGAGAAATAGGGTATGCTGGAACAGGTCATTGCCGCACCATTCGCGCTCATTCGAAGGCCGGGGCTCGGGCTCATCGCCTACTTCTTCGTCCTGTTCCAAGGG
This sequence comes from archaeon, assembly GCA_038046225.1. GTDB lineage: Archaea > Iainarchaeota > Iainarchaeia > Iainarchaeales > VGJJ01 > VGJJ01. The sequence goes on along the minus strand of JBBSWQ010000046.1, from coordinate 5,373 downwards.
GCCTTGCTCCTCCTTTTCGGGGAATCCTTCGGCGTATTCAGGGATGCCGCCCTATCCATGCGATTCACCCCCACGCTTGATTTTGTGGGGGGAGGGATGGTGTTCCTGATCTCTATTTCCATCCCCATCTATCTCAACGCGATCATCGCCCACCGCCTCCATTCGCGGACGGATACTCCCTCCATCCCCTTTGGGTTGGCGGGCTCCTCCCTCGTATTGGGATTGTTCCTCGGCCTCTTGGGAATGGCCGCGCTGGGATTCGGATTGTTCATGAGCGGGGTCATCGGATACACGGAGGGATTGGTCTCCATGATGGGCGTGCTCCTCTTTTTCATCCTGGGACTCCTGGTCTTTTTCTCTTTCGTCAAATTCATGTTCACCCCTACTTTTTTGGGAAAAGGATTTCCCATCAAGGAAGCGTTTGCGGAATCCTGGAAGCTCACCACCGGAAAATTCATCCATTCCATTCTCATCGTACTCATCTTCATTGTGGTTGGGACCGTCATGGGAAGCCTTCCCGCACTCCTGCCTATTGATCTATCCAATGCATGGATGGACCTTCTCGTGTCCGGGTTATTCACCGCCATCCCCAGTGGTTTTTCGGCGGTGACATTGGCACTAATCGCGGAAAAAGACGCCCAATCCCCATCTCCCTCCGGGGCGCGGCATCCCCATAGGAAATGAGTGAAGTGATCCCCTGCTATGCTCCGACTCGCACGCCTCCGGATGAAGAACTTCAAATCGTTCAAGCAGGCCACCATTCCCTTCACAAAAGGATTTACGGCCATTGCGGGAGCCAATGGGAGCGGGAAATCCAATATTCTGGATGCGGTATTGTTTGCCCTGGGAGAAACCTCCCTCAAATCCATGCGTGCGGCCCGATTAACCGATCTGGTGCATTCCGGGGCGCCGGCAGGGGAACACTATGCGGTGGTCAATCTCACCTTTGAGGGGGATGGGAAAACATACGAGATTTCGCGCACCGTGGACAAGCAGGGGAAGTCCGTGTATCGCATCAATGAACAGCGCGTCACATTGGGAGAGGTCCAGAATCTCATGAAAGAATTGGGACTGCGCGTGGATGGACACAACCTCGTGTCGCAGGGGGACCTCATGCGAATCATCGATATGAACCCCGTGGAGCGGAGGGAGCTCATCGATGAAGTGGCGGGATTGCAGGAATTCGAAGAAAAGAAAAAAGAGGCATTGAAGGAATTGGAGAAAGTCGACCGGAAAGTGAAGGATGTGAATATCGTCCTCAATGAACGCATGGCCATCATCGAACAATTATCGAGGGAACGAGAGGCTGCCCAACACTATCAACGATTGGCGAAAGAACTCCAGCGGACGAAAGCAACGGTATTGCACCTCGAATCCAAGGACCTCAATGAGAAACTGGAGCAATTGCTTGGAAAACAGGTGGATATCATTGGAAAGAAGGACGAGGCATTAGGGAAACAGCAAGAATCGAGAAAGACCATCCAGGAATTGGACACGGAATTTGGGGAATTGGATGCTAAAGTAATCGGCGTCAAGGTGGGAGCCTTCGAAGGATTAGGAAAAAGTGTGGAGGAACACAAAGCGGAAATACGCGTCCTCGAAGAACGCATACGCCAGCACCACGCACGGGTGGAATCCATTCATGGACAAATTGAACACCTGCTGCAGCAGATCCAAAAAGCACGCGACGGAATGCACGCGAACGAGGCTAAAGCGGGGGAATGGGAAACTAAAAAGAAAGAACTCGAACAGCAGCTCGCCCCCCTGCGGAAACAGCAAGCCGAGTCCGCCAAAAAGAGGAGCGAATTGCTGGAACAGGCTGAAAAATTGGAAAAAGAAGCCCAATCCAAACGAGACGCCCTCGCCGAGGTGCGAGAGAAGATGGCCCACCTCACGGCACGAATGGAAGGGCAGGAAAAAGAGGAACGGATGCTCACCGGCATGGAAGAACGGCTGACCCTTCAAATTGAACGCATGAAAAAAGAAAAGGAAAGCCTGGGAAAGGACCTGCACGAGCTCGAAAAAATACGGAAAAAATACCCCGATCCCGCGAAGGCCCGCACGCACCTTTCACGAAAACTGGAAGAGATTGAACACCACCTCGCCGAACACACGGGAAAGGTACTCTCCCACGCGGAGGCATTGGAGCAATTGAAGAAGAGCAAGAGCAGCTGCCCCATCTGCGAACGGGAACTCAAGCACGAACACAAAGAAACCCTCGCCAAGGAGAAACGGAAACACATCGAAGAGGCGGAAAAGGCCGCACGCAAAGCGGAAGAGGAACGAAAGACCCTGCGCGAAGAATGGGAGGAATTCCATGCCTCCGAGACGCTCCTCACACGGTTGGAAAAGAGCCAGGCCCACGCACGACAATTGGAAGAAGAAATACGCCTCGTGGAAGGGGAGAAAGAGGGCATTACCAAGAAGAGGCACGCCCTGTCCCCCCGCGCATTCACGGAGGAGAAGACGCGCTTGGAGGGCGAACGGTCCACCCATCAAATGGCCCACGAAAAGGCCGAGAAAGCCCTCCACGAGCATCGATTGAAACTCAATCAGGTCGCCATGGACCACCAGCTCGGATCGCTCAACGCGGAACTCCAACAAGTCGAAAACGACCTCTATCGGAATCGAATGGAACGGGGGATGCAGGAGCAGTCCGTCACGCAAACCAATGGAAGGATATCCGCGCTCAAGGAAGAAGAGAAGAACGAGAAAGAACGGATGGGGGCCGAAGAAAAGAAACGGGGGGAGATGGAGAAGATACTCAAAGAGGCCGAAGGGAAATACGAGAAAGTATTGGGGGCCAATCAGACCATCCTGGACAAGAGGGAGAGGGTCCAGCAGAAGCTTGTGGTGGAAAGGGAAAAGGAACGGGCCTGGCAGGAAAAATCATTCCGACTGGAAGGACAATGGTCCGAGAACAAGATCGAACAATCCAAATACGATACGCGCCTCCTGGATGTGAAAGAGGAACTCAAGAACTTCATCGACGTGAAGACACTCGACGAGAAGGACGTGACGTTGCTGCGGAAGAACATTCCGGTGCTGGAACATCAGGTCAAGCAATTGGGAACGGTCAACATGAAATCATTGGAAGACTTCGGGCAATACGAGAAGGATGTCATGGAGATACGGGAAAAATCACAAAAACTCGAAGAGGAACGACTCGCGGTCATGGACCTCATCAATGGAATCGACATCAAACGGACGGAAGCATTCATGGAGACCTTCCACTCCATCAGCCAGAACTTCAACAAGCTCTACACGGGATTCTTCAACGGAGAAGCTAAACTCGAACTAACCGAACCGAACCGACCCCTAGAAGCGGGACTCCTCATCGAAGCACGACATGGAACCGAAAAATCCCTCAAGAACATCGACTCCATGTCCGGAGGCGAAAAATCCCTCACCTCCCTGGCATTCATCTTCTCCATCCAATTATACGAGCCCGCGCCCTTCTATTTCTTCGATGAAGTGGATGCGGCACTGGACATGACGAACTCGAGGAAGGTGGGGAATCTGATTCAGGAAATGAGCAAGAGCTCGCAATTCATTTCCATCACGCACAACGATCAAGTAGTAAAGGCCGCGGACCAGATCATTGGAGTGGCCAAGAGCAACACCAACAGCTCGGTCATCGGGATACGACCCGGAGAAAAAGGGGGATTCACTCCCGCTTCGGAATCTTCAACCGGCGAAGGTCCATCGATTCATTCCTGAGGGAATCGGAATCCCTTTCCCCGGATTTACGGAGGAGGCGCTCGGACTCCCTCTTCGCGGCCGCCCACTCGGGATCTTCCTCTTCATCCACTAATTCCTGAGAACGAGGGGGGGATTTAATTTTCCTGGAATGGGAAGCGGATGCTTTTTTGGGTGAGGGGAGAGCCGATTTTTTTTGGGGGGAAAGGAGGGGAGGCGATGATTGGAAAAAATACTCCCGAAACGCGAATATCCATCCTATCATGACCAGGAACTGAATCGCATAGGCGACCAACTCATAATCGTATTCCCCGGGATTCAAACAACACGTGGAGAGGATCGAACCCGAGTCCCCAAAATGCACACGAAATTGGGTGGGATGAGAAATGAGCACGACGTGGGTGAATTCATGGATGATTCCCCCAATCATGAGGCCGGAAAACGCCACACAGACGAAGAGCCAAAAATTGAATGAGGATCCCTCGGACGGACGCAACACCCAATGGAAAACAGCCCCAATGAGGAGAGTGGAGAGGATGATGACAATATAGAGCACGGGACTCTGACCCACACTCCCATCTACCGAAGGATTCCCCCAATACGGGGCCGCGACGTACGAGAGGCCCACGGAAAGGATAACGGAAAAAACCAATGAAACGAAGAGACTTTTCCACCCATCCATGGAAAAGAATCCCGGTCCGGGGATATAAATGAGGGCCATCGGCGACGTGCCTGAGACACCATTAAAAGCAAAAATTCCCTTCTTCCTGGATGAATGAAATCGTATCCTCGGAGGGACGACCCGAGGCCGTGAAAGCCTTTTTTGAACGCATCGAAACCGCGGCCGAATCCATCCAAAAACTGGAGAAAGCGGTGGTGGTGACCCACCACGACTGCGATGGACTCACGTCGGGAGGGATTATCACGAAGGCCCTCCAACGATTGGAAACCCCGGTGCACACCATCACGCTGAAACAGCTCTACTCCGAGGACGTGGAACGATTGAAGAACCTCCACGCGAGCATCATCTTCACGGATTTTGGGTCATCCTATATCGAACTCCTCAAGAAAGAACTATCCCTCCCCTTCTTCGTTATTGATCACCACCAAAAAGGGAATGGATCCCATGAAGGGCACATCAACCCCATGGAATTTGGACTGGATGGGGGAGTGGAAATATCGAGCGCGGGAATCGCTTACAATGTGGCACGGGCCATTTCCCCCCAAAATAGGGATTTAGCCTCCATTGGAGTGGTGGGAGCGGTAGGGGACATGCAGGATTCGCGGTCCAATGGGCTCCAGGGACTGAACGCCCTCATGGTCAAAGAAGGAGTGGGCGCAGGGGTGTTGGACGTGAAGACGGACCTCCGACTGTATGGGCGGATATCCCGACCCCTCGCGCAATACCTCTCCTTCTCCACCAACCCCATCCTCCCCGACTTGACGGCGAACAAGGATCATTGTGTCCAATTCCTCCAAGGAATGGGAATCCCCCTCCAGGATGGGAATGGGAACTGGCGATCGTATGAAGACCTATCTCACGCGGAAAGGCGCACACTCACGACGGGACTGGTAATGCACCTGAACGAATACAATACTCCCCAATGGAAGCTCGATGAGATGATTGGGGAAGTATACACCCTCACGAAAGAGGATCCCAAATCCCCCCTGCGG
>JBBSWQ010000045.1:0-8034 GCA_038046225.1 archaeon | reverse complement strand
ATCCCGATTGCCCAATCCGTCGAAGCGGGAAACGAAATGAAGTACTTGCGCGAGGTACTCGACGCGCAGTGGCTGGGCTCCGGTACGTTTGTTGAACGATTCGAAAAAGCGTTTGCCGATTATTGCGGGGTAAAATACGCGTGTGCCGTTTCCAATGGGACGAATGCCCTTTATCTCGTGTATAAGATGCTGGACATCCGTGCGGGAGATGAAATCATCGTCCCCGACGTAACGTTTATCACGCCTGCCTCCATGGCCGTGCATGCGGGGGCAAGACCTGTATTGGTCGATGTGCAGGAAGATACGTTCAACATTGACCCGAGACAGGTGGAGAAAGCCATCACCCCCAAGACGAAAGCCATTGTCCCCGTGGATTTGCTAGGACACCCTGCCGATTACGACGAATTGAACGAAATTGGAAAAAAGCACGGCATTCCGGTCATCGAAAACGGAGCAGAGGCGCATGGTGCCCAATACCGTGGAAAAAAAGTAGGGTCGCTTGCCCCGATCAGCATGTTCAGTTTTTACGGGAACAAAACCATCGCCACGGGAGAAGGGGGAATGATTCTTTCCGACGATAAGGAGTTCATCGACAAATGTATTCTCTCGCGTGCCCACGGAATGCGTCCGGAAAAGAGGTATTGGCACGAGGTGATGGGATATAATTACCGTATGACGGATCTGCAGGCCGCCGTTGGAGTGGCTCAATTGGAAAAAATAGATGAATTTTTGGCGGGCAAGAAAGCCGTGGCAAAACGATACGAGGAACGATTGGGAAATATTCCCGGAATCCAGCTTCCCGCCGAACGAGAGTATGCCCGCCACTCTTATTGGATGTACCAAATCAATGTTACGAAAGAATTTCCCATTACACGAGACGATTTAGCGGTCGAGTTGAAGAAGAGAAACATTGATTCACGCCGTGCTTTTTTTCCAATACATCTGCAGCCTGCCTACCGTGTGGAGGGACGTTTTCCGATAAGTGATGCGTGTTCCGAAACTGGCATTATGCTCCCGACTGGCGTCCGGATGAAAATGGAAACGGTCGACCGCGTCTGCGATGCTATCGCGGAAATTAGAAAAGAGTCCGAATAAAAAAAGGGTCGAGCAACGCGTTTGGATGCGTATTCTTTCGGCTATTTATTTTCTTCCTTTCTTCTCTCTACTTTCTACTTCTTTGCGTCGATGACCACCACCTAATTTGGTTTGGATAAATCTGGTTTTGCCTCTTTCAACATGTAAACGGGCGCCACCCACTCCGGCTCCGATTTTTCAGGGGTATCGAACATCATCCGTTTCATGTTTCCCAAAAAATTGACGATAGTGGGTACTAGTTTGACCGAACTGTTCGTCATTTCTTTCCAGTCTATGGGAATCTCTACTATTTTCAATCCCTTGCGTTGTGCCACCAGTTCCAGTTCACTTTCAAAAAAGAACCAAGAGTCTTTCACATACGGCAAAATGTCCCGAATCGTCCCGACGCGGATCGCTTTGAACCCACACTGGGGATCCGTGAAGCGTGCGCCAATCATCCTCAAGAAGATGTGCGTATAGACCCACGAAACAAGCAACCTAGTCGGATTTCTCCGGATAGTTGATTGGGGGTGGTATCGCGAACCGCTCACGATATCGGCTTCCTCATCTATCATTTTTTGGAATAATGCGGGGAGGAATGTGATGCTGGTGGCCATGTCCGCGTCCAAGTATATGAGGATTGACGCCTTCGTCTCGTTTATTGCATTCAATATAGCCGCCCCTTTTCCTGCTTTTTCGACACGCGTTAAACGGACGCGTGGGTATTTTTTTGCAAATGCGATCAATCGGGGTATTTCCGTGCTACTATTCCCATTGTATGCGATTGTTATTCTCCACTGAATCTTCGAAAAATTTTCCTCGAGAAACGAATACAGGGTCGGCGTATTGTTCTGGACATCGTCCATGTTTCCACTATACGCGGGAATGACAATATCCGTCGTCATTTTAGGAGGCATGCCCTATTTTGATGGTTTTCATTTAATAATGAACCTTTCATCTTACCCTTATGAAAACGGTTTTCCTGACTGGATGCACGGGTGATTCGGGCCCCCACTTCCTTACTGCCCTATCCGACCGCTATCATGTGCTTGCGCTTGTCCGAAAGAAACCGCCCATTGCGCTAGATAATGTCGAATGGGTGGTGGGCGATCTTTCTCATGTACCATTGTTTTCATCGTTCCTTTCAGAAACTGATTTTTTGGTCCACTTGGGGGCGTATACCCGAAATGACAATCGTGCGCTCTTGCAGAAAATCAATGTGGAGGGCACACATGAATTGCTTTCCGCCGCCAAAGAAAACAGAGTCGCTTCGGCAATTGTTTTTAGCACGGCGGCCGTGACGCATGAATGGCTCACTCCTTATGCGAAATCAAAAATACTCATGGAGAAGAAAATAATGGGCATCGATTTGCCCATGGTCATCATGCGACCCACCATCATGTATCATCAAGGAGGAAGAATGTTTGATCGCTTTCTTTCTCTCGTGAAAAATCCCTTTCCCGTCATTCCTCTCCCGAATAATGGAAACGCGCTGATCAATCCGGTATACACCCCTGATGTTGCCCGATGGGTTGCAGAAAGGCTCCGTCGTCCGGTTCATGGAAAACAGGTTGTTGATGCAGGATATCGTTTCCCCTATTCGCTGCAGGCATTTATTCGAGAATTGTTACATCTCACGCGCGTCAAAAAAAACATACTCGATTTTCCCCCATCCATCTTGCTAAAATCACTCCAGCCTTCTCTGGATACGTGGTCTGTTTTTCCAAACTTCCTGTATTCGTTGGCCGCGATCGAGAGTGGATACCGTATTGATTCTTCATCGTTTTACGACGCGTGTCAATTTTCCATAACGACTCCCGCGGAAGGTATTCGAAAATGTCTCATGGGATAATGTTTTCCTCCCTAGACGGAGTGCGTAACCTATTGCGAACGGATTCACTCGTTTTATTTTTGTCCGCATGGATTATCTTGTCTATCTGGGCAGGCTACACGATCGGTATTTCACTCATGGTGCCGTTCGCGGCAATGGGATTGCTTTTTTTCCACAAGAAGTGGGACGAAAAATCATCTATTGGATTTTATGAAAAAATACTCGTTTCTCTCATCGGATTGGGCGCCGCCTTCGTTTTTTTCATTATCCAAGGAGGATACGATTTAAGCGCGGATTCCGCGGTTCCATTTGCTTCGAGTGTTATTACTGAATCCATCCCCCTGACGTATGCGCCTTTTTTTGATGTCCCATTTCTCTATCCAGCGGGGGTTCCCGCACTCGTTTCTCAACTCACCGCGTGGGGTGGCTCCTTTCATTTCTGGTCATGGGTACTGGGGTGGATTGGTTTATTATTTTTTTTCACTGCCATCATAAAAATTGCCAAAAAACTATTTTCGTTTCCCGAAGTGGGAGTGTGGGCCGCTATCCTGCTGCTGGGGGTGCGTGTGCCCTTTCATTCTCTCCTCACGGGGGAGTATTCTCTATTGGTATCTCTTGGAATCGGATTGTATGCGTGCTATTTTTCACTGACCAATCGGAAAGAGGTCTCATGGATTTGCTGGGGGGCTTCCTTCTTGTGCCACCCCTATGGTTTTGCTATTGCCTTTTTGACGGGAATCATTCTCTCCCCAACAGTCAGAAAAACCATTGAAGGGGCATTGTTCACCGTCGCTGTGGGGATTCCCGTACTTGTGCATCAGATCATTCCCTTTGTAACCATGGGAGGGGGAACAGTGGTTCTTGTTCCCGTGTCGCTGGGAATTTCTCTCATTTCATTTTTTTTCCTTTCAGGACCTGTTCTCGTGCTCATGTTCCTGTCGGCAATACTTCTTTCCCTGTTGAAAAAAATACCTCCTATTCCTGTATCCCTTATCCTCCTGTTCTTCATCGGACTTTTCGGATACGTATTCGGATCATTCCTGCCGCAATTGATTATTATAGGAAAGATGACCTATGTATCCACTATTGCCGCCATCCTGGGAGGATCCTATTGCCTATCATCTCTTGGGAAGCGCACCCATCTGGCTGTCAAGGCGGGAATTGTCCTGCTATGCCTTTTGCTGATTTTCACGTCATCCTCGCTCATTGGTCAGGCATACGGGACGAAAGCCACTCTTTCGGAATCAGAGGCTACTGCCCGTTTTAGTGATGCATTTCCCAATGCATCATCTGTCCTGTTCGTTTCCCGGGGTCAGGGAAAGATGTCACAATTTGCAGGAACGAAACCAATCGATCCACTCTCGACCCATTTCTTCACCAGTTTTTTGCGTGAAAACACGTCATTGGAAGAAATGATTCTCATCAGGGATGATGTCCGCCAGTACAAGGAAGCGTTTTCTCAAAAGTGCGTGTCTTGCATGTATTTGTTTGACTGGGACTACCTGGTCATCAACACGTCCGAATTTCCATCGACCCCGGAAGAAACACCCGTCTGGTCGTGGAAAGAATTCGTGGCATATCGACGCAGCCCATGAACGGGCTCATTCCTTTTTTTCTACCGAGGGAATCTTTCCCGATTTGAACGCGGAAACGAGTTTGGACAGGTTTTTTTTAAGGGCAGGGGGCTCCTTGTTGAACAATATCCCCCCAACAACAAAGCTGGGAGAATACCCCACGACGAAATAGAGCATGGAAAAAAGAATAGCCACCTCTGGGGAGACGCCGAATAGGGAGAGTGTTACGACCGCTGCCAGCTCGCGGGTACCCACTCCTGCTATGCCAAAGGGAATGATTTCGATGAGGGATATGGCGGGAATCACGATTAATGCCACCTGCCAATCCACTTCGATGCCCACGGCGAGCATGAGGATATATCCCATCGTCACAGTAGCGAGCCACGCTCCCACGCTGAATACGAGACTACCGACCAAGAATTTTTTATTTTTCAGGAGAATGGGTATCGAATCATAAAAATCGACAGCGTGGTGGGAAATCATTTCAACGAGGGAATCGGGCAGGAATCGTTTGAGTATTTTCCAGATTTTTTTAGCGATGTGCCGATTGAAACCGATAAACACGAGTAGGATGAACGCCCCCGCCGTGACCGCCAGCAAGGGGAGCGAAATAGCGGAATGCCCCGTGTTCGAAACCAGAAAAAGCGTTGCGATGACGGCAAACAGAATCAATGTCCCGATGTCCAGAACGCGGTCGATGACGACCGCCATGATCCCCTTTCCAGTCTTCAATTCGTCCTTGATGTAAAGGACCCGTATGAAGTCGCCAATCCTTCCGGGAGTAATGACCCCGATGAACAGACCGATTAATAATACGCGGATCGACTTGATCATCGATATGTTCCCATCCAGTCCTGCAATCACCCATTTCCACTTGATGGATTTTGCCAGCAGTACGATTATCCACACCCCGAACGCCGACAAGACCAATAGACCGGAAATATTAGCGGCCGATTCAATCAATAATCCGAAATTCAAGCGAGTTATCGCCAGATAGATGATGCCGAGCGTGACGATAACGGTTAACCATGACCAGCGCATAATAGGGTTGAGGTGTCCTTTTCCTTAAAAACTGGTCAGGGTGACTAAAATTTTTTTAACCGTTCAATCCGCTCGTTGATCGGGGGATGCGAGTGGAATAATCCAACGATTCCCTCCGATGAGAAGGGGTTCGCGATGAACATGTGGGCCGTTCCCGAGTTGGCATCCGTGAAGGGGCGATGCGTGATTCCTTTCTCTAATTTTCGCAGTGCATTGGCGAGACCCTGCCCCGAATGAAGCGTGTGGGCGGCCGTCTCATCGGCGAGATATTCCCGGCTGCGGGAAATAGCCAACTGGATGAGGGTGGCGATGATGGGGATGGAAATGGCAAGCAGAATCATTCCGATGATATTTCCCTTTCCATCCTCGCGGGAAGAACCTCCCCACAGGAGTACATGCGAGAGGATGCCGATGGCCCCTGCAATGGTGGCGGCAATCGAGGAAATGAGGACATCCCTATTCTTTACGTGCGAGAGTTCATGGGCGATGACCCCTTCCAATTCGGAATCATCCAGGAGGGAGAGAATGCCCTCCGTGAATACGATGGCTGCGTGACCGGGTCCTCGACCCGTAGCAAAGGCATTGGGGGAGCGCTCTCCAATCGTATAGAGATCTGGGATTGGAATACTCATGCGGGAAGCGACATGCTGCACCAACCGGGTGATGCGAGACCCTTGTTCCGTCTTGGGGTCCACCTTCTTGGCGCGATACATCGCAAGGACAATTTTGTCCGAAAAAAAGTAGGAGACAAAATTCATGACTCCGGCAAAAACCAATCCAATAATAGCCCCATCAATCCCTCCAAGGAAGAGACCCACGCCCACCAGGAGGGCGGTAAGGAGACCGAGGAAAAGGAATGTGCGAAACTGGAATTCCATGGGAAAAATCCTCCGGGAGGGGTGATAATACCCTATGCGTGGGAACAGTTTAAATACTCTCCAAAAATGAGAGTAGTCACCCGCTGACTGCGGGAATAGCAGGGGGAGTCATCCGTGAAAATAACCAATTGGGCCGCACTTGGAATAGGGATACTATCATTCATTCTCATGGCTGGAATCGCTTTCGCGGCACCGTCCATCAGCACGCAATTCGATGGAGCCGATCTCCCGGCCGACGGATACCTCACAACGAACACGCCCACCATTAGCGTGACCATTACCCCGGACGGGGGAGCTATCACGGCATTCTCTTTCCAAATAGATTCCGAAATCAAAGATGCCCCACTGAATGAAAATCAAGCCACCTACTCGGTACCCGCAGAATCCCCGCTCGGGGAAGGCGAACACCACTTGGTCATCAGCGTGGCCGATGATGCGAATGGAACCGCGCTGGAAGAAGTCTCATTTTTTATTGACACGGAATCCCCCGTGCTCACCGCATCCCTCGCATGGAAGGAAACCAATACGCAGGAATTGAATGCGAGCTGCACTGACTCGGCGAGCGAATGCACCATCGAATACAAAGTCCCTTCCCAAAATGCGGGAGACTACCAACCATACACGGGAACGGTCTCATTTACTGGAATCGCAGAAACCCTGACCGTACGATCCACGGATGAAAAAGGGCACGTGAGCGCGGAGCAGACATTCAATTTAGAGAGCGACACGACTCCTCCAGAATTCTCTTTGGGAGCAGGGACTAGTTTCTCCAAGGATACGATGCCCGCCATCACCATCACGGCCAGCGATACCATTTCAGGATTGGCCTCGGCCACCCTCAAATGTTCCGGGGGGACCCCCATCTCGAAGACGATGAATTCCAGTCCCCTCATCATCGAGGATTTCGACATCACTAGTAATGGGTGCACGAGTGGGGATGGACCGCGAGACATCCTGATCCAAGTAAAGGATGTTGCAGGAAATACTGCGGCAGAAAAGAGCATCACCCTCAAGTATGATGGACACGCCCCGGACGCGCCAGAGAACCTGGATGATACCGACATCACGGAAGACCTCATCGCCATGGACTGGAGCGCATCCAGCGACGCGAGCGGGGGAAGCGGAGTCGAAAAATACTTCATCTACCGCCATGAAGAAGACGATTTCGATGAGGCTGACAACATAGCCACCGTTCAAGCGGATGACAATCTCGAACTCACGGATGATGGACTGGACGCGTGCACGAATTACTATTATTGGGTCACCGCCATCGACGACGTGGGGAACGAAAGTTCGGAGAGCGACGCTCTTCATGAGACCACAGACTGCCCGGCCGATGACACGGACACCAATGATGATACCAGCGATGACTCGAGTGGAGTATGCAGCGTCACGTTCGACATCGCAACCGACGTGTATGCAGGGGAAACGATTACCGCCAAGGTTTCGGGAAGCACGTACGCCAATGGGTATTTTCGCGTGACCCCGGATGGAAAGCCCACCGTTAAGATTGAACAGACGGGATTGGCCAAGAACGCATGGTCGGGGCCCTATACGATTCCGACGCAAACAGGTCTCAAACTCACCTTCCGCTTTGGCGCGGACGGGTGCATCACCTCCGTGACGCGAATCATCA
>JBBSWQ010000044.1:4405-13403 GCA_038046225.1 archaeon | reverse complement strand
TTTCACGTAGCCCAACCAGGGGACCCAGACCAGGGCCTTTCCTTTGACGAGGGAGAGGGGGATTGGATACGGGGAGGGGCAGGACTTGGACGTGATGATTTGCTCGCCCGGGGAACCCGGAACATATATCCGGGAAACGGAACCGCAGTCTTGGTCCAAGGAAGGATTGTTATCCCCCTTCGTCAAGACGAAATACGATTCTCCTGAACGAATCTTGACCACGGCACGGTGGATGATCTCCAAATTCTTGTGGCCGGAGGTATAGACCACGATATCCGAGTCCCCCTTCCGAGGAACGATGACGGAGTGACCATTGTCCGTGAACGTGAGGAGCCAGGAGCCATCCCCCTGGGGAGTGAAATCCGCCAACTCCTCGAGGGAGAGATTCCCCACATCCACGCCATCTAGAATGACCTCGGGGACATCCAAGGAAGGACCCTCGGCCCCTTGAAGGAGAACCACATCTCCCCGCGAAAGAGTAGGGAGCATGGACCCCGATACCACGATGACGAGAGGAGTGGCCGTATTCAATAGAAAACCAAAAATGGAGTAGAGGGCGAAAGCGAAAATGAATGAAAACACGATGTAGATGGCCCAGGAAACAAACTCGTTCTTCCAGGGATTCAACACCGGCATGGCGTGCTCATCCACATAGGTAAAGGGGTCCAGCCGGGACCAAAAAGAGGACTTCGCGGGAGGCCGGCTCATCCATCAAGGAGGGAATACACCCAATAAAAAGGTGCCGAAATGGTTGACTTCCTATTCGGAATAAAGGAAGAGGAATCCGACCCACCATGAAGAGCGGGTCGTTTGAACCATCACCTAATACGGTCGACGCCCACCGCCCTAAAAAAAAAAAGAAATGGGTTTTTTTGCCGGTCTTTTCTAAAAAGTCCGATTTACTTCAATGCCTTATCGAGCGCGGACTGAAGTTCCTTCAAATCCTCTTCCACGCGCTTCGAGGCATCCACCAACACGGACTTGGCAGTCTTCCCTTTCGTCTTGAGGACGAACATCGCATCCTTATCCAAGGGATGATCCAGCTTGTAGGCCACGAACTCCACGTGCGGATCATCCACGAGGTGAGACTTCAATAGGTTCGCAAACGTGTGCGTCTCGCCCACGAGCTTGAACTCGACATGATTAGCCTGCTTCTTGATGAATTCGATCTCCATAATCTACCACTCCTTCTCCTTGCTTTTCGCCCCATCATCTACGGGAAGACGCTCGCTCCCCGAGACGGTGCGCTTCACGACATCCTGACGGGAAAGAACCTTGCCCAGCCCCTTCTCATTGGTCGATACCTCGATGGAGTAGGGAGTGAGACCGGACACCTTGGCCCGGACGAAATCACCAATCTGATAATGCTCCTTGAGCGAACGCACGAAATCACGGGAGGCGCGCGCGACCCCCAGCACGGCCGAGGCATCATGGATCGTGCGGGGCTCCCCGTCCTTTTCCGCATACCCAATAGCGAGAATGACCACCGCATCCTTGACTAAGGAGACACGGCCCAGGACAATGGAACCGACATCAATGCCCTGACTCTTGATGGAAGGGGATACATGGACCTCGCGCGCATCCTCATCAAACAGGGCCTCCCCCGACATGGAAGAAACGACATTTCCCTGATCATCCACAAACGTATGGTGGCCGGAGGCGTATTCCTCTTCCACCGTGAGACGCTGTCCGGGAAAAACGAGCTTGGGGGAAGGCATGATTTTGACACTCCAAAAAAGAATGGGCTACACCAAAAAACGGTGCATGATGGTTTAAATACCCCAACCCCGGACCTCGTGCATGGTCCTGGAAACCCTCCTCCCAAGTCGTATTGCGAGGGAGAAGCCGCATTACATGCTCATCATGGCATTCCTCTTCGCCATCGTGGGAATGTGGCTGGCCTATTACGTATTTCCCCACTCCGCATCCATCCTCACCCTGGCCTTCATCGTCATCGCGGCCGAACCCGTGATTCGGAGGACGTTTCTGGCGGAAGAGGATGAGGAAGCCCGATCCCCGGGACCGGCCTCCACGTTCCTCGAACGACACTTCGACCTGATCAAGATATACAGCTGGTTCTTCCTCGGCCTCATTCTCGCGTACATGACGTGGTATATCATCCTCCCCTCCGAGCAGCCGGAACGATGCCTCATTGATGGAGTGTGCGGCGAATTCCCCACCCGCGAAAGCGTGTTCGCTGAACAGGAAAGACAATTACAGGCCATTGGTGAATTGCGCGGAGATGAAGGAACGGGAAATGCGACCGCATCCGGAGGAGGACTCACGGGGAACGCATCCAACCCTCCGACGGGGGAGCGGGGGGATTTTTGGAGCGTCACTCAATTCCTATTCGCAAATAACGTGACCGTGTTGTTATTAGCCATCCTCTTCTCCTTCCTTTTTGGAGAAGGGGCCTTGTTTCTCATCTCATGGAATGCGAGCATCATTGGAACGGTTATGGGAAAGATATCCGCCCAGGCACTGGCCGCGTCCCCTATTCATGATATTACTTCCATCGTATTTGCATTGGGATACGGCGTCTATCACGGAATAGGATTCATCCCGCACGGAATACCCGAGATTGCGGCCTACTACATCGGGGCCATCGCAGGAGGGATTATCTCCGCCTCCATGAGCAAACAGGATTACCGACGAAACGAATTCAAGATCATCGCCAAGGATGCGGCGGGACTCATCCTCATCGCAATCGCCCTCTTGATTGCCGCGGCTCTCATCGAAAGCTACCTGTGGTTGTATACGTGAACACGACGAAAATGAAATGAAAGAGAAAAAGAAAAGAGAAGGAGAAAAAAGAAGAATACTACCAAAAAAATTGAAACCGTTGAAATCGTCAATTCTTCTTTTTCCCTTTCGGGAAGACTTTTTTCGTCCCCTTTTTCGCTGCACCTTTCTGCACAAGATCATGGAGGAGAGGGGCGTACTGTTCGAATAGGCCCTCCAAGTCCTTCTTAGAATGCGCCTTCTTGGTCTTGTCGGAAAGATTCTGAATCAAGGAAGTCAATTCCATGGGAAGAATAAACTTGGTACTGGCCACCTGCCCCAAGACTTCCAATGCCTTGATGTAAAAATAACCCAATGATCGATCATCCAATTTTTCGGCCGCCTGACGGATGGAATCAATCTCGGCCTGCATCCCCAACGCCTTCTGAATCTGCGCCAACTTATTCTGTTCGGCCGCCGCACGCTTGGCAAAGGCCTCTTCAATCTCCTTAGGAACGTCCAGGGTCTGTATCTCCACACTCTCCACGCTTACCCCCCACGAGGAAGAAATCTGCTCCAATTGCTTCCGGAGATTATCATTCAGTTTCTCCACATCCGAAATCAATTCTGCGAGCGTGAGACCCCCCGCCACGTCCCGGATCTTCGACTGGACGAACTGGGTGGCGCCCCTGCGATAATCATCCACTTCCACCACCGAATTGATGATGGAGGAAGGATCCTTCTTCACGAACAAATAAACCACGGCATCAATCTTGACCACGATGTTGTCCCGCGTAATCACGGACTGGGGAGGAACATCCAGCGTCTGCGTGCGGAGATCCACCAATTTGAAACTCTCGAACATGGGAAGCAACGTGGCCCATCCGGGACCCCCTACCCGATTGACCCGACCCAACCGATAGATGACCGCGCGCTCATACTCCTTGAGGGTGAGGAGGTAATCGTATTGGCGCACGACCACGAAAAAAAGGACCAGGAACCCCCCGAGGAGCACGGTGCCGGCGACGGAAGAGGCGTTCTGCCAGAGAAAATAGGCCGCGACCACTAAGACAAGGACGATTCCGGCGAATATCCCCTGCTTGACCTTATAGGATTCTACCTTCCCCAATCGCTTGGACATGCCCAAAAACCCCAAAAAAAGCCCCAAATGGCCTATAGGTTAATATTTTCCCCCTTTATAAGCTTCCTATGCCCGAAAAAGCCCTCGCTGTCGTATGTGTGGATCGGGACAACGACTTCGGTAGAAAGGCCGGAATCGACGGACCCATTATTGGAAGAAAGGACAATCTCCGCGCCGCCGTCAAGCTCGCGCTCGCCGACCCGGAAGATTCGGACGCCAACTGCCTATTCATGGCCATCCAGAAATACGATGAGCTGAAGGAAAAATACCCCACCCTGGAAATTATCACCCTCGTCGGGAGCAAAAAATTCGGATTCGAGAGCGACGTCCGAATCAATGAACAATTGGACGCATTCCTGGAGACATTCAAGGCGGACGCATTCGTCCTCGTCACGGATGGAGCAGAAGATGACCAAATCATCCCCATCCTCCAGTCCAGGGCTCCAATAATGTCCAAGGCCACGGTCATCATCAAACAAGCCAGGGAAGTGGAAAGCACGTTCTACACCATCAAAGAAGCACTCCGCGACCCATTCCTCGCGAGGCTGGCATTCGGGATACCGGGACTGGTCATCCTGCTATACCTCCTCCTTCCCGCCATCGGACTCCAATTAGTTGGAGGATTCCTGGGACTCTACCTCATCCTCAAGGGATTTGGGATTGAAGACCGGCTATTGGGAATATTCAAAGAGATGTCGAGCTCGATATCCGCCCAACGCGTGAGCTTCCCATTCTATGTAGGAAGCATCATGTTCGCGGCATTCGGAATATTCTCGGCCGCCCCGCATGTATTGGACGGGTACGGTTTCATCCAGCTCGGGGATTATTTCGGCGGAGTCGGGAGCCTCGCCATCGCGGTGGACTTCCTCATCATGTTCGGAACCATTACAGGAATCGCATTCCTATTCGGAAAGGGCGCGGATGCGGTGCAATTGAAGAAAGCCTATCTCATGCACACCTACCTATTATCCGCCGTCGCCGTGGTATTGGGAGCCATCCTCCTGGGGACTGCCAAAGGAGTATTGGTCGGCTCAACGACCCTCAATTATTTCCTGTTCCTCGTCGTAGTATCCTTCATCGTATTCTTCGGAGCCTACAAGGCGACCTCCGTAATCGACATTCGGAAAAAGGTCACCAAACTATTGATTGGACTCCCGGTGTATAGCAAGACCGGGAAATGGCTGGGTAAAGTAGAAAAAATATCCAAGGAAAAAGGACTCGTGGAATTCACCTTCAAAGCGAAGCGAATCCAAATAGGAATGGAAGATTTCAATCTCGAGAATGGAAAGCTCCTCGTGCAACGGCGCATGGCACAAATCACGGGGACGGAAAAGAACTGAGAACAGCAGGAATCGCAATCGCGCAATAGCAGCCCCAAAAATACCAACGACGTAGTGATGCTTCGCGGAAGGAACCGAATCGAATTCACGCCCCGCGCAGGGGACCCTTGATGATTCCGCCAATGGAATCAGGAAGACTAAACTCGACCAGCTTGCCCAACTCCTTGATGAACGAATCAGTGCGCTTCCCATGTTCAAAGGCATGATCGAGGACATCCTTCAACGTGGAAACGGGAATAATCCGGATGCCATTCAATTCCTTTTTAGACAACACGATGTCCGCGAGATTGGAACGGGGAATAATGACTTCCGTGAATCCCGCACGCACGGCCGCATGCACCTTGCTCGAAATCCCCCCCACCGGAAGAACTTCCCCCCTCACGCTCAACGAACCGGTCATGGCCAGATTCTGCTTGACGGGAATCCCTTCCAATGCGGATATTACCGCCGTGGCCACGCTCACGGAGGCAGAATCCCCTTCCACCCCTTCATATGTTTGCAAGAATTGAATATGGACATCGTGCTTGGAAATGTCCTTCCCGGAAAGCTTCTTGATCAACGCCGAAACGTTCTGCACCGCTTCCTTGGCAATCTCCCCCAGCTTCCCAGTGGCAATGAGTTTCCCCTCATTACTGCTCTGCGCGGGAGCAATCTCGGCCTCGATGGGAAGAATCATTCCTGCATCCCCGTCGCCGGAGACCGCCAACCCATTGACGCGGCCGATGGCGTATCCGGTGGACTTGTAGACCTCATACTCCTTCTTCTGCTCCAGGGACTTGGACATCATCTGCTGTTCCAGTGTGCGCGCCGAGACCCGGGCCTCATACACATCATCCGCGGACACGAGAGCATGGGTTTTCTCCTTCGCGAGATCCCCCGCGGCACGGACCAATCCCCCAAGATCACGCAACTTGAGCGTGAGCTTGCCCTTGCGACCCGCCCGGCGCTTGGCCTCGAACAAAATGACTTCAGTGGCTTCCTTGGAAAAATGAGGAATCTTCCCATCCTTCGTCACTTCCTGAGCGACAAACTGGACAATCTTCTTCCGATTCTCGGGCGTATCCTCCATGTCCGTATTCATGTAGACCTCATACCCATATCCCCGGATACGCGAACGCAGGGCCGGATGGACATTCTCCAAATCCTTATAGTTCCCAGCCGCGACCAGGACAAAATCACAATTGTGAACGCCAACTCCATTGGCCAAATAAGTGCCATGATTCGTCTTGAGGTTATACACGTTCCCGGCATAATCTATTTCATCAATGGCTACGATTTTTTTGGTGGTTAAATCAGGCATCTTGAAAACCTCTTCTTTTCCAAAACAGGACAGTGGTGTAGGGAATGCCGAGAGCATGAGCAAGATCTTTGATGGTCTTAAATTGGTTCAACTTCAATTTCGCTACTCCCTTGTCATCTTTTGTATAGCGATTATATGTCGGCCCCACCGTCTTCAGTATTGTTCCTTGACTAATGTGCAATTCCTCTTGAATAGCACGATTAGTCACTCCATCCTGTTTTAATCGCACGGCCACTTTTTTGTTTCCTTCAAATACTTTCATTTTACGACCATATTCTGCAGCTGCATCAAATCGCCTAAATAAATAATTACGCTTCCTTGACGCATAATACACATTCACGGATTTGCTGAATTTTTCCATGTTCAAGTAATTAGTGTGAATGCTGAATGTGTACAACCCCGCTTCAACGTAAGATGATTCCATCTTTTTCAAATACGTCCGTTGCTCTACCACATTGCCCGTCAAAACACCGTTTTCAGACAGGTAATTTCGGATTTCGCCCAGAAAAGCAAGATGCTGTTCTTCCAGCGATTTTATTTTGGCCATGACAAATCGAGGAGTATCCTGGGACGTGCGAATCCTCCCGTATAACTCACACGATAAAAGGCTCGAAAAAAATTCTTTCTTGAGAGCGGTTGAACCATTAATCCATTTCGGGGATACAAAAGACTGGGCCACTTTGTCCCCGAATGGTATCCCCAATGACCTGAAGAACCGCGAAACATAGGCGTGATGCAAGGCTAATTCCAGACCTTCCCCATTAGCGCTTTCGGTTCTCCTCACCACAAAATTATTTACTAAATCATTCCCAAAAACAGATAAAATATCTGACTTAAAAGACTCCAAATCGAGCCTGCTATCAACATCGGTGGTAAAATATAAACCCGTCCTGCTCAGCCCCCCATCACCGTATAATGCTCCGCTCAATCGTGCCAGGAGAGACAAATGAGTACTATTTTTATGCAACGGCAACAATTTTTTCTCAACAAGCCAGTTAACACATTGTATGGCGCGAGGAACGGCTCCAGCCTCCCATGCATGAATCGTTTTGGGATCGACCCCCAGCACAATATGCGAAACACCCTTGTTTCCTTTCCATTTCAAATAGGCGCAGGCCACGCGCTGGTTTTCCGAATCATATGTTCCAATTATTCCTTCTTGATCAAGTATACTACTATCCACTGTTTCCACTAACTGATTTACTTGCAAACCCCGTGCTTCAACAAAACCATTAGGCGTTTGGATGGGATGCTCGGGCGTTGCCATGAGAATAGTTCCATCATCAAGGGTAATTTTCACCAATTTTCCAGAATAGGGTCTACGATAAACCCGCTCCAATCGATCGAGAATCACATTCTCTTCAGTAGGCACCCACACCCTCCTATCAATGTTCAAATCCAAAATATCCACATTTCCCTCTTTTTTTATGAAACCCGCTTCCTGAGCATTGGAAAACAACTCATCTGCCAACTGATCAATTGCAATTGGGCCGTTTTCCATCTCAACAATAGTCCCAGAAGGAAAGCAGGGAACGGCTTCCGTACGCGTCATCGCTCCAGAGGACATTTCACTCTGACCGGTGATGGGATATTTCTTCTCCTGCATGGCCGTGAGCAATTCCTGCTGGGACTTCATGGAGAGCGTGGCAATCTCATCCAGGAACAATACTCCCCCGGACGAACGATGAATAAGGCCGGGCTCCACCCGCAAATGCGCAGGAGTGCCGAGACCGCCGGATTGAAGCGGATCGTGCCTCACGTCCCCGAGCAATGCCCCGGCACGCGCACCCGTAGCCTCAGAAAAAGGAGCGGTCTTCCGACCTATATTATCAATCAACAGCTTGGGGGTCTGCCGCACGGTAGGGCGGTTCACTTGGGATCCCAACGCAAAACCAAAAATGAGCAACCCACCCAAGAGGAGGGTGGCCGCATACACGACATCCGGCATCCAGCCCAGGGTCCAGGCGAAATAGGAAATTAGAAACCACGCGAGGGGAAAGAGCATGCCCAACAAGCGCGTATTGTCCTCGGCCTTCTGCGCATCCATGCGCGTGGAATAGAGAACCTGCTTCCCTTCCCCTGCTCGCACCACACGGACTTTGGGATTGTTCTGGTCCTCCTCATTGGGATAGACCAAAATATCATACAATCGAGAAACGGGAAGGATTTCTGCCATGGCCTGGGCGAGCATGCTCTTGCCGATGCCGGGGACCCCAATCAAGAGGACATTCCGCTTCTGCAGGGAAGCCTTGCGGACCAATTCGACCACGGTGTCCTGCCCGATGACCTGCTCAATCAGGGATTTAGGGACCTCAATCTCGGACGTGGACTTGAAATTCAGCGGAATATCCAATTCCCCCCGCTCCTCTTCCGTCAAGGATGAAACGACGGGAACCTTCTTGGTTTCAGGAACGGGTTTACGGGACATACGAATAGGATAGCGCGACTAACCCAACTGGGGTCTTACTTCTTATAAATTAACGCCAAAATGAGAGG
>JBBSWQ010000044.1:0-4305 GCA_038046225.1 archaeon | reverse complement strand
CTTGGAACATCCTGCTCCACGCCCACGCCGGAACGCAACCTTTCCAGCATGGCCTTGACGTTTAGGGGAAACTGGTTCCTGTTCGACACCCCCGAAGGGGTGCAGCAGCGATTGATGCAGACGGGAATGAGTTATTTGAAACTCGAACACGTGTTCATCTCCCACTTCCACGGGGACCACACCCTGGGACTGCCCGGATTGCTGGCCACGATGAGCATCCATGAACGGAAAGAAGACTTGCACGTATGGGGACCCCGAGGAATAGGGGAAAAGATACAGCAATCCATCGACGTGGGGGGGTTTCTTCCCTCGTTCAGGATTATCCCCCATGAAATACGGGAAGGAGAATTAATTTCGCATGAGGAGTATTCCATATACGCGGTGGAATTGAATCACTCGTGCAGGTGTTATGGATTCATCTTCGAGGCCGAATCCAAGGAAGGAGAATTCCAACGAGGCAAAGCCGTGAAGCTTGGGATCCCGGAAGGACCCTTATGGGGAAAACTCCAGCGGGGAGAAACCATCGCATTCGAAGGAAAAAAATATTCCCCAGAAATGGTCATGGATTATTCCAAAGCCATGCGCGGGAGCAAAGTGGCCTACATCATGGACACCTTCCCCCACTCCCATTATGTGGATGTGCTCAAGCGGATGAAGGTGGATGTGCTGGTTCATGAATCATCCTTCCTGGAGACCGAAAAGGAACGCGCACTCGAAACCAAACACTCTACTGCACGCCTCGCGGGGGAAGTGGCCGCGAACGCAGGGGTGGGAAAACTCATCCTGACACACTTTTCTCCCCGCTACCCGGATGGAAAGGAAATGGTCAAGGAGGCACGGCACGCCTTTGCGGATACCACGGCCGCCCACGATCGAATGGAAATAGACATTCCCGACCGACACCCGGTGGAGAAAAAGAGAATAAAGGCAAAGACGAAAAAAGGAAAATGAAGAAAAAAAATTAGACGACCCCGTTAGGGACCTTTGGAAGCGTAAACTCATACTTCTCGCTCGGCACTAGAATGATGGGTTTCGTCTTGAGATTGCTCTTCTCGATCTTCCGCGCGAACTCCTCGGGGGAGGCCTGACAGATTCCGAACGTGTTGTAGTGCATGGGAATCACCACATCAGGCTTCAACACCTTGGTACATTTCACGGCATCCACGACATCCATGGTGATGTTTCCCCCGATGGGAAGCAAGGCCACATGCGCCTTGAAATCCGGAGAAAATTCCTCCACAAGATCCGAGTCGCCCGCGTGAAAAATGGAAACCTCATCTCCCGTCACGAGATAGGCCATGGGATAGAATGCCTGCGGGTGGTGGGCAATCTGCACGGCCACGTGAACCCCACGCAGGTGCACGCGGGCATTCGCCTGAACCGCCCGCTTGCAGCGAGGGGGAATATCCAACTCCGACAATACCGAATCATGGGCCACCACGCACGCCTGATCCCTATTCACCAGGAACTCGATGGCCTTCCGATCGAAATGATCCTCATGCTCATGCGTGATAAGGATGAGTGAGACCTTGGGGATGTCCCCCAATTCCACCGCGTTGGGGATCAATCGGTCGTATTGTCCAAAGGATTCGCAATGAATGCAGGGATCGATCAACACATTTCCCTGCGAAAACTCGAGGAGAAAGGAAGAGTGCCCTAAAAAACGGATAAACATCGGAAAGAGAGTAATGGCTTTCGAGTATAAAAACAACGATGCGCACACGAACCCTGCAGGATTTCCCGCGGAAAAGCAATCGCCATTAAAAGCGAAATATGCATACTTACTATGTTATGGGAGCGAATCCATCACGGGCAGGGGGACGCATACTTTCAGTCGCTTTTCTCGTATTGATCACCGCATCCACCGCCATGGCCCAAGAAGAAATATTCCGCGCCACGGAAAGGCAACTTGCATTCCATGGCATCGACTTATTCATCCTGGAAGATGGGAGCGGGAGGATCGAGGAACAATACTTCTTCACCTTCTTCGCCGGACAAGCCGAACAGTTCGAGATCGACTTCGAACAGAACACGCCCAACCTGTTTGAATGGAAAGAAGACTATCCCTTCATCCACCCCCACATCGGGACCGAGAGCCGATCCGAGAACATCGAATTCCTCCTCAACCGCACGGCGAACCAGGAGCCCACGCTCACGATGTCCTATGATTATCCCATCGGACTCGCCCAGACCGTCAAAATCGGTTCGGAAGGGAGGAGCACGCGGTGGAAACTCGGAGATACGGCGCTCGTCCAATTCATCGTGGGGGGGAGCATCAACATCCCTACGGACACGCAGATACGGATCCACTTCCCCAGCAACGCGGTGGTGGATATCAAATTACTGCCTCCGGGAATAACGGTGACGGGCGGCACGGTAACTATCACCAACTTCCAGAGCAATGCCCTGCCCATCGAATACACGATCCTCACGCCCATCGCGGATCCCATCGATGCGGGAAAGATTTTTGAGAACGCGGTGGACAGCCCCCTGTTCGCATTCTTCGTCGCCATCATCGCGGCCATTGGGTTATACATCGCCCTCAACCGGGAAGAGTTATCCCAGAAAGTAGAGAACTATGTCATTGAACATTCCGAGTTCCGCCCGCCCCCCAAACAGGACATCGACGCCGACCTGGACGGGGAGGGAACCAGCCCGTGAATGAGAAGCCCACACCCCTCTTCCTCATTATCGCCGCAGGAGTGGGAACCGCCATCCTATCCCCCTTCGTAGTAGAGGGAGCCCCATTCCTGACCCTTATCATCCCATTCGCTTTGCTCGCGGCCCGCTATCATGGAACGGATACCGGGGTTCTCGTAGGAGTGGCGGGAAGTGCCCTCGCCGGACTCCTGACGAATTCCCTGGATGGGTGGAATGTCATCGGATACGCTCTTGCGTCCGGGATTGCCGTCCTATTCTATGCATGGGTGAACGAACGATGGAAAGGAATCCAATCCCTCGTGGCCGCCGCCCTTATTGGAGCATGGATCGTTGAGATCGCATACGGAATCCAGATGGGAGGAAATAGGGTATTGCAGGAGGAATGGTTCCTGGGAACTACTCCCCTATCAGGGTTGAGAATTCTCTTCACGGGAATACTCACACTCATCCTATCGACCATTGGGGAAGAATCCCCAACGAAATGAAGCATGTCAAGTGAGTAGGAATAGATTGGAAAAAAGAAAAGAAAAAATTCACCTAAACCCAAAATCCTCTGCGAGTCCCCTCCACAAAATGGAGTAGTCCCCTGAAAAGAAACCGGCCCACTCGCCTCCTGATGGGGACGTCAGGGCCAGGAGAATCAACAGACCAAGAATAAAAAAAAGCCAATACCGATCCAGTTTGGACAGGACAAAGGTCCAAGAGAGATAAAATACGAACAACTCGAAAATGAGAGAATAGCCAAAGAGACCGGGGATCATACCCCATCATCCCATCCGCACCCATTAAAAAAGAACCAATTCTGCTGAAATTATTTCCGACGGGTAGCGAAACGCCTCTTCTGTGTAATACCCTTCTGCTGGATCCCCGAAAAAGGAACATGGGCCCATTTCAGGGCATTCTGGATGGAATAATCATCCGTATACACCATGACTTTCTCCTTCCGTTCCACGGACTCAAAGGCCAATGCGAGAACGGCCTCATCGGCCAGGGAAAGGCGAGTATTCCCCTGCGCCGCCGCATACCGACGGACGGACAATACGGAAGAGGAGCAGGGATCCGTAATCGTGAAATTGGAGTGCTGATCCAGGGCCGTATCCAAGCGCAGCTTGGCCACGCGCTCCTTCACCTCCTCCTCGCACGCGGAGGGCATCACATACTCATCCCGCGCATCGAAAGGAAACGAATCTGTATTGATGAATACCGCCGAATCCAGAATGACCCGCATGACCTATCCAGGGAATGGCAGAGTTCAAAAAGACAAAGGACGTAGGAAGATGAATGGCTGGATTCAAAGAACAACTCACGGAAAAACTCGCCCACGCATTAACGGAAAAAGAGAGCGAAATCCTTCCCTCGTCCTTCCAACGATTGGGGCACGTGGCCATCATTCGCCTGAAGGGAGAATTGCTCCCCCGCAAGGAAATCATCGGAGAGGTGGTCTTGACGATTGTTCCGGGAATCAAGACGGTGTGCCTCAACACCGGAAAAATTGACTCGGAATTCCGCCAGCCCCGCGTGGAGTATTTGTGCGGGGAGAACAATACGAAAGTGATACACACCGAACACGGCTGCCGATTCGCATTCGACGTCACCAAGCTCATGTGGTCCATGGGAAACATGAATGAACGAAAACGGATGTAT